>QZJU01000018.1 GCA_003597955.1 Candidatus Parcubacteria bacterium | reverse complement strand
CATGTAGGAAAACTTCTTGATTAGCAGGGCGTTGATGGAAATGTTCACCAATAGGGTCAAAGCCATATTCAAGGTGTTGAGCTTGGTTTTGTTGATGGCGTTAAGCAGGGTCCCCACCGGGAAATTCATGAAAATCACGGGCAGGCTCAAGATTAAAATCTGTAAAGGCCGGGCCGAAGGCGCAAAAAATTTGTTAAAGGCTAAGCCGACAATGCCGTCGGCCAGGAAACACATGGCAACGGAAATCGGCACGGCAATGATCATCATGTAGACTAAAGACTTTTCAAAAGTGTTTTCCAGTTTTTCCTTGGAGCTGACGAAATACGCGCTCATGGCCGGGTATAAGCCGGCGGCAAAAGCCGAGGGCAGGAATTCCAAGGCGAAAGTCAATTTATGCGCCACGGCATAAAAAGCCACGGCCGTGGTGCCTTTAAAGGCCAGCAGCAAATACCGGTCGGTGTAGGTGTAAGCCTTGACCAGGAAAGCCGCGGCGGCAAAGGGCAGGGCGAGTTTCAGCAGCAAGCCGATTATGGTTTTGTCCCAGATTATCTTCGGCCAGATCCGGGCGTAGCGCTTGAAAGCAATTATGGACCACAAAAAATTAAAAACGCTGGCGGCCACCGTGGCAAAAAAGACGCCGCGCATGCCAAAGCCCAGTTTCAAGGCGGCGTAACCCAGGCCCACGGCAATCAGCTGGTTGAAAACCATGCCGATCGCTTCGAATTTCATGTTCTGCAAGCCGCGCAAGGCTGCGAAAAAGGTGAGGGTAAAAGTGTCAAAAGCGACGATCAGAGCGACCAAATACAAAGAGGATTGGACTTCCTGGGAGAAATTCCCAAAATTGGTGACCACGCCGAAAATAGTCAGGACGGCCAGGGCAAAAATTATTTTGATGCCCAAAACATTCCCGATCAAGGTTTTGGTGCTTTCGGGCTTGCGCGCGATTTCCCGCGTTATCACCGCAGACAGGGAAAAATCAATCAAGATTAGGGTGATGGGAATAAGCGATTTTAAAGGATCATACTCCCCGGTTTTGGAAACCCCGATGAAATTTACGACGACCGTGTAATAAACAAAAGAAATTATCTTTTGCAAGATAAAAGCGCCCGTCAGATACGAGGTGTTTCTTAATATCCGGCCTTGACCATCGTTAGCTTCTGCAGTTTTGGTTATGGACATGGCTTTTTTAAGGGCTAATAAAACCAAAACCTTAACGTTTTTGCCATTGCGGCGCGCGGCGCGCCCGCTTCAAACCATATTTCTTTCGCTCCTTAACCCGCGCGTCGCGGGTCAGCATGCCCGCGGCCCGCAAAGCTGGCTTTAGGGTTTCATCCAATTGAACCAGCAGACGCGCCAGACCGTGGCTAATGGCGTGCGCCTGGGCCGGTTTGCCGCCGCCTTGGACCTTTATTGACCAGCGGCCTTTTTGCCAGCCCGTCAGCTGCAAAGGACTCCTGGCCTGGTCAATCCAGGGCTGGTAATTAAAGTATTTGTCCAAAGTCAGATTATTAACCTGGATCTCTCCGCTGCCCAAGGCATAATACCTGACGCGGGCAATGGCGGTTTTCCGCTTGCCCACGGAAATCAAATACTTTTCTTGGGGCGGCAAATTCTGGACTTCGGCTTTGGGAATTTCCAAACTCGGCCGCAGGCCCGGGGCTTTTTCCGCTTTCGGTTTTTTGGCGCTGATTTTCTTTGCCGGAGATTTCTTGGACGCGGATTTTCCGGATGCAGCACTCCCTGCCCGGCTTGGCGTCGAAGCTTGATGAGTCGTCCGTTTTTTGAAAGTTTTTGCGGGTTTAACAGGCATGATTTTTTTAAACGTGAATGGTAAGTCGTTTAAGCAAATGTTTCCGGGTTCGGTTGTCAGGAAGCATTCTTTTAACGGCCAAGCGGAAAACCTGCTTGGGGTCTTGCTTGATTTTCTCCTGGAAAGTTTTAATTCTCAAACCGCCGGGGTAACCGGAAAAATGCGGGTAAATTTTGGCTTCGGCTTTGCGGCCACTGACCAAGATTTTGCCAACATTTTTGACAATAACTTTTTCTCCGGAAATCACATCGGGCCGGAATGTCACTTTATGCTTGCCCCGCAAAAGCATGGCCACGCGCGAAGCCAGGCGGCCTAAAGTTTGGCCGGCGGCGTCAAGCGTAATAATGGTGTTGGGAGTTTGCGGCTTAGGCATAATAATTTTTAAACCAATTCCAAATAAACTTGCTGGCTGTTATCGCCCCGGCGGGGTCCGGCGTGAATCCTTCTGGTATAGCCGCCTTTGCGATCTTTGTATTTAGGACCAAGATCCTCTAAGAGCTTTTTTACCGATTTTTCGGAAAAAGCCTGCAAAAGCTTGCGCCGGCTTGCCAAAGTGTTGGTTCGGGCTAAGGTAATGGCCTTTTCCACGACCCGCTGAACCACGCGAATCTTGACGGGGCTGCTTTTAACCTGACCTTGAACGATAAAAGCTTCGGCCAGATGCCTGATTAAAGCCCGGCGAGGCGCCGCCTTACGGTCAATTACGGATTTGGTTTTCCGGTGTCGCATAGGAGATAATCAAAATAACAATTATTTTTCCTTCTTGGCTCGCTTTTTTGCGGGCTTAACGCTTTCCCCTGCTTTTGGGACTGTCACCTCGGGCAGAGGCAAAGAATTCAGCAAGTGCTGAAAATGCTCAACCAAAATCTTGGCCGCGTCGGAAAAAGCCTGCAGAGGCGAAATTGTGCCGTCCGTAATCACGGTGATGGTGACCTTATCGTAATTCGTCATTTGGCCAACCCGAACATTTTCCACGGCAAAATTCACATTCTTGATCGGCGTGTAAATGGCGTCAACCGCAATCGTGCCAAGGTCTAATTTTTCCTTTTCCCGCATTTCCACAGGCACATACCCGCGACCGGCGTTAACCGTCAATTCCATTTCCATTTCCGCGCCTTTATCTGTCAAATGTGCAATCACGTGTTCTGGATTAGTCACTTCGACATTCGAAGGACACTTCAAATCCCCGGCAGTCAAAACTTTTTCGCCCTTGGATTTTATCGTCACTAAGGCCGTCTCGCCTTCGTGCATCTTGAACCGAATGCCTTTGACATTCAAAATCAAATCCACCATGTCTTCCTGCACATGCGGCAAAGTGGAAAATTCATGAGTAATGCCGGAAATTTTTATGGCCGTCACCGCCGCTCCAGGCAAAGACGAAAGCAAAACCCGGCGCAAGGCATTGGCCAGGGTGGTACCATAACCCGGATAGCAAGGTTCGATGATGAACGCGGCTTGGTTTTCGCCCTGTTCCTGAAAGTTTATCTTTGAAGGCAAAGAGATTTTTTCCATATTTTTAAGGGTTAGCGCGAATAATATTCAACGATTAGTTGCATATTTAAAGGCTGTTGGACATCATCCGTTTCCGGTAACCGCAAAATTTTGCCGCTCTGTTTTTCCGCCTCCAAACTCAACCAATCTGGAGTTTTGCCTTTAGTACCTTTGAGTCTTTCGGCAATTTGGCTGCGAATTTTGGGCTTGTTAACGACGCTGATTTCATCGTTAACTTTAACCAAAAACGAAGGAATGTTGACTTTTTTGCCGTCAACCATGATGAAATTGTGGCTGACATATTGCCGCGCTTGGCTGTGAGTGGCAGCCAGGCCCAAACGGTAAACCACATTATCCAAACGCCGTTCCAAAAGCTGGAGCAGAATCAAGCCCGTATCGCCTTTTTTCTGAATGGCTTTGTGAAAATAGTTTTGAAATTGCCTTTCCAGCAAGCCGTAAATTATTTTAGCTTTTTGTTTTTCAGCCAATTGCAAACCGTATTCTGAAAGCCTGGATGTGCCTTTGGGACCGTGTTGGCCCGGCGGGTATGGTCGCCTTACCACCGGGCATTTGGCCGAGTCGCAAAGTTTTACGCCGTAACGCCGGCAACGATTGTGTTTAGATCCTAAATATCTGGCCATGTTTAAACTCTCCTGACTTTAGGCGGACGCACGCCATTATGCGGAATCGGAGTAATATCCTTTATGCCGTTGATGCTCAAGCCAGCACCGGCCAATGCCCGGATGGCCGCTTCGCGGCCGCTGCCTATACCTCTAACCCGCACATCAACCTGTTTTAAACCGACTTCTCTTAGCTTTTCCAAAAGATTCTTGACGACAATACCGGCAGCGTAAGGCGTACCTTTTTTCGGGCCTTTAAAGCCTGCTGAACCTGCGGATGACCAACCCAAAACATTACCGTTCAAATCAGAGATGCTGACAATCGTATTATTGTAAGTCGCCTGGATGTGGACAATACCGTGAGTCAAAAACTTCTTGGCTTTCCGCTTTCTGCGGGCCGGTAAAACAACTCCGCTGGGAGCTTCGGTCTTACCTGCTTTCGTCTGGTCGGCGAGCGCTGCCTCAGCGGCTTTTTCAGGTTTTAAATTCTCTGAAATTTCTGGCATAAAAAATTATTCTTTATTAAGTCTTTTCCGCCGCCGGTTTACGGCCGCTGCCCATGGTTCGACGGATATTACCTCTAACCGTGCGGGAATTAGTTTTGGTTCGCTGGCCATGCACTGGCAGGTTACGGGAATGCCGCATGCCGGTATACGAACCGATCTCTTTTTGGCGCTTTATATTGAGCAAAACATCGCGCCTTAAATCACCTTCAACTTTGTACTGCTTTTCAATGATTTCTCGCAAGCGGTTGACTTCGCTTTCTGAAAGATCATTCGGCCGAATTTGCGGATCGACTTCGGCCTTTTTGGCGATTTTTAAAGCAAGAGTCGGGCCAATACCGTAAATGTAACGGAGGGCGATACGTAAAGGTTTGTTGGGTAAAATGATTCCGGCGATTCTGGCTGGCATAAAAATTTATCCTTGTCTTTGCTTATGTTTAGGATTACTGCAAATTACTAAAAGTTTTTTCCCGCGGCGAATGACGCGGCATTTTGAGCAAATTGGTTTGACGGAGGATCGAACTTTCATAAAAAATTATTTTCGAAAAATTATCCGGCCTTTCTTTAAATCGTAAGGTGTCATTTCCATTATCACCGTATCGCCGGGCAAAATCTTAATCTTGTTCATGCGCATCCGGCCGGACAAGTGCGCTAAGACGATATGTCCGTTACTTAACTTGACTTTAAAGGTGGCGGAAGGCAGCAATTCTTCCACCAAACCTTCAACCTCAATAAAGCCTTTTTTATTGACACCTTTTGCTTCGAGTTTAGACGGGGTGGACGCTACCGGATTTTTATTTATATGCATGTTTATTAAAAAAATATACCCCCGACTGCTTTTTGCAGGCACGGGGCGGCTTGCGCAACTATCCCAAAAATTAGTAATCAGTGCGCAACCAACCGGACCAAAATCGTGTAAAGCAGAAACCAAATTTAATGACTTTTTAAAGTGTATTGAGTGTAACAGCACTGCGAAAAATCGTCAACCCCCACCTCTTTTCAACAGATTACTGTCTTTATTAAATAGGGGGTAATTTATTGACAAACAAATTTTTGCCCTGGTTTAATTTATAGGATGAAAAGAGGTGCGGGGTCAAGTCCGCTTAAGTTTTGAAGAAAACCTTAAGCGACCGTGGCTTTTATACGCCGAATGCCGGCGGAAACAGATTTCTCCGACAGAATTTTAAACTCGCCGATTTGCCCGGTGCGCTCAACGTGTGGGCCGCCGCAGAGCTCCTTGGAATAATCGCCAACGCTATAAACTTTAACCGGATCGGGGTATTTTTCTTTGAAAAAGGCCAGTGCGCCGGATTTGATGGCGTCTGCATACGGCATTTCCTGAAAAGTTACGGGCAGATCCCCGTCGATTTTTTCGTTTACAATTTCCTCGACTTCGGCAATCTGCTCCGGGGTTAACTTTTCCGCAAAGCGGAAATCAAAACGTAATCTTTCGGGATTGATGTCCGAGCCTTCCTGCTTGACGGTTTCGCCCAAGACATCGCGCAGGGCTTGCTGCAAAAGGTGGGTGGCCGTGTGTAAGCGCGTGATTTTTTCGCGCTCGACATCGCTTAAGGCCGCGCTGTTTAAACCATGTCCGCCGAACTTACTCTCCGCCCCCGCCCGGGAAACCGTGCGGTGTTTTTCCATTTCCAGTTCAAACTCCGCTTCAGCGAACTCAAAACCTTTTTGTTTTAATTGGTCAATCGAGGCACCGTAAGTCGAAAACAATTGAAAAGCCGCTTTACCGGTAATGTGAATTTTGGAGACCCCTTCTGGCGAAGCGATCTGTGACAAAATTCCTTCGGGCGGCAACTGCTTTAATAAAACTTGTAAATTCAAATTCCGAACTTTTTCATACGCCAGATATTCCTTCTGAAAATCCGCTAAGATTTCTGCTTGCTTATTGGCTAAATCTGGATAAACCTCTTGGTACTCCCGGACCACGGCACGCACCGGCCTTGATAAGTCCATTCCGGGATGAAGGTATTGATCACAGGCGCGTCGAAAAATCCTGCGCAGAATATAACCCTGCTCTTTATTACTGAATCGAACTTCGTCCGCCCGCAAAAAAACCGCGCCTTTGAAGTGGTCGCTGGCAATCCGCAGTCGGCGCGAATCCTCCAGGCTATTTCCGGTCAGGCCAAAGCGCGGATCGGTTTCAATCTTTTGAATGATTTTAGTAAAGGCTTCGGTTTGAAAAACGCTGGCTTTGGCTTGCAGAATCATGGCCAAACGTTCCAAGCCCATGCCGGTATCGATGTTTTTGTGAGGCAATTCGGAATATTCTCCGCTCGTGGATTTAAAATATTCCATAAAAACCAAGTTCCAAATTTCCACAAAACGTCCGCACTCACAATTCGGCAAACACGCATCGGCTTTTTCGCAAGGCGTTTGCGTCAGGTCATAGTGAATTTCCGTGCACGGCCCGCAGGGCCCTGTCTTCCCCGGCGGCCCCCAAAAATTTTCTTCCGGACCAAAGCCCGCGATTTTATTTTTCGGCAAATATTTCTGCCAATGTTCAAAAGCCTCTTGGTCGGCGGAAAATTTATTCTTTTTGCCGGCCGGGCTGCCTTTAAAAAATGTCGCCCACAACCGCTGAGTCGGGACTTTCAAAGTTTTGGTTAAAAATTCCCAAGCGTAAGCAATGCCTTCTTTTTTGAAATAATCGCCCACGCTGAAGTTTCCGAGCATCTCGAAAAAAGTCAGGTGGGTTAAATCCCCCACTTCATTAATGTCAGAAGTCCGAAAGCATTTCTGCACCGAAGCCAAGCGCCGTGAACGCAAATCTTTAATGGGATCGCGTTCGCCCAAAAAATACGGCTTAAATTGCTGCATGCCGGCCGTAGTCAAAAGCACAGTCGGATCGTTCAACGGCACCAAAGTCGACGAGGCGATTAAGGCGTGCTTTTTTGACGCGAAAAATTTCAAAAATTTTTTTCGGATCTCAGCGAGCTTCATATATACACTTTACTCGGAAAAACCTGTTTTTGGCAAGCAAAATTCAGCCTCAAGCCAAAAGGTGCGTACGAAAGAAACCCACGATTTTCTCCACGTATTTTTCGCCCGCGACTGAATAGGTTCCGGCGTGATCAGCGCCCTTAACCAACATCAATTCCGCAGGGCCGTGGGCGCTGGCGTGAATTTTCATCGCCTCCCACACGGGAACGGTTTTATCTTGGGTGCCATGAATTATTAAAAGTGGGGTATTCTTTAAGTTTGCTAGCCGGCGAACGGGTTGGATATCGGAAAAGTAAGCACCCGTACGAACTTTAATCATATATAAAATTAAATAGCCCAAAGGAAAAAACGGCAACCCGCCAAGATATTCTTTTAAATTACTCTCAATCAAAGCGCGGAATTCGGCATAGCTGGAATCCACGACCAAGGCGCGAATTTCGGAGATCTCCCCGCTTTTTAAAATCGCCACCGACCCACCCATGGAATAACCAAAAACCCCGATGCGATTATGATCCAGATCTTTTCGTGAATGCAAATAAGCCACAGCACCAGCCAAATCTTTCTGCTCGTCTTCGCCAAAAGTAATAAATTCCCCGGCGCTTTCGCCCGAGCCGCGAAAATCAAATAGTAAAACATTAAAACCTGCCTGGTTTAAAAAACAAGCTTGAGGCAAAAGTTGGGTTTTGGAATGCCCATAGCCGTGCAAAAGAATGATGGTAGCGCGATTCTTGCCTGCCAGGAACGCGCCCGCGAGCTTGATGCCGTCCGTGGCTTCAAAATTAACCAGCTCCGGCCGCAGATTGTGCGCTTGCCAGTCCTGGGGCTTAACTTCGCGCGGCTGTTTGATAATCATCGAAGCCACAGCCCAAGCCGCGACGATCATGGCAATCAGCAGTAGCAGAATGAAAATTAAAATGAGGTTTACGAACATAACTTTAAATTTTTCCGTCCAAGGCTTGATTGACCAAACGGTCGGCCAACTGGTTCTGTTCACGAGGTATATAAACGAATTTCAGGCGCTTAAAGCTTTGGGTCAAATTCCATATTTTCACGAATAGCCGACTTAAATCCTGATTTTTAATCTTATACCTTTGGTTCAACTGTTCGCAAACTAACTGGCTGTCCAACCGGCATTCCAAGTTTTCAATGCCCATCTGTTTAGCTGCTTGCAATCCATTCAGTACTGCCAGATATTCGGCAACATTATTCGTGGCCTTGCCGACAGTTTTGCCGTTTTGTAAAACTAATTTGTGTCCCTGCATCAAAGCATAACCAATGGCTGCTGGTCCGGGATTGCCGCGCGCGCCGCCGTCAGTATATAAAATATAATCTAACATAGATTATTTCGACAATTTCAAATCCACGATCTTTAACTGAAGTTCGCGCGTCCCGTTCCACTCGTTGAGATCAACAGAAAAAACTACATCGATCTTTTCACCAACAGCCAATAGACGACTGTAAACTTCGCCAACACCAAAGGCAATAAATTTCTTAACCTCAGAACCTTTTTGATTGGCAATAATCCTTAAATGCTTGCCTTCTTTACCAACGGACTGTAATTCTGACACTGTTAAACCCTCGCATACAAATAGGGGCTTGGCATTACCTTCACCAAAGGGCTCGAATCTTTCCAAAATATCCAAAAGTTCAAATTTTACTTGAGGCAAGGTCACTAAAAAATCAATATAAATCTCCTTGCGCAGATCCTTGGGGGTCAGTCGAGAATTAGCATCTTGTGTCATCGCCACAATAAAATCTTCAAGTTTTTCAGGCACGACCGTAAAACCGCAGGCGCCAGCATGGCCACCAAAACGAGAAAGACATTCTTGATGTCTAGCCAAAGCTTCGGTAATGTCATACGCTGGAATACTCCGGCCTGAACCCACAATCGTGTCTTGATGCTTGGAAATAATCAATGTTGGCCTGTGGTATTCGTCTGCCAATTTACCAGCGACCAAACCGATAACTCCAACCGGCCAGCCTGTCCCGACAGCGGTTAAAAGCCTTTTTTCATCATCAATTTCTCCCAGCAATTCTTTGACCGCACTTAAGATGCTTTCCGTTAATTTTTGCCTTTCCGAATTGGATTGATTGAGAGCGATGGCAATACCCCGCGCCTCCTCCAGATCAACGCTGGTCAGCAACCTAAAGGCCGTACTGGCATGGTCCATGCGGCCGGCCGCGTTCAGGCGGGGGCCAATCTGAAAACCAATCGAGGTGGCATCCAAGTTTTCTTGACGGGAGGCTATGACCTCGCAGAGTGCGCGAATTCCGGGTCGAGGAGATTTTCGCAAAACCACCAAACCGTATTTAACCAAAGTACGGTTTTCGCCAATTAAAGGCATAAAATCCGTCACCGTGCTGATGGCCACAAAATCCAAAAGCCATTTTTCAAAACCTTCTTTGGGCAAGCCGTTCAGATTTTTCAACCTCGACTTCCTAATTAGGCCCTGAGCCAATTTAAAGGCCACTCCCGAGCCTGACAGAAACGCGAACGGATAGCCGGAACCTTTCAATTGCGGATTCAGCAAGGCCAAAGCTTTCGGCCGCTTGACCGGTTCGTGATGATGATCGGTAATGATAACATCCATACTTAATGTTTTAGCTTTTTCCACCTCGTTAAAATTACTCGTGCCGCAATCGCAGGTAATTATCAGGTTGGCGCGATGAGCCGAGTGCAAATGTTCAATAGTCTGCAAATTTAAACCATAACCTTCGCGTTCGCGGTGCGGTAGGTAAACTTCAACAATGGCCCCAAGAGCTTTTAAAGTGGTGAACAAAACCGCCGAAGCGCAAACACCGTCAGCATCATAATCACCGTGAACGATAACAATTTCTTTTTTTTGAATCGCCCGCAATATTCGGTCAACTGCCTTATTCATGTCCACAAACAAAAAGGGATCATGAATGTCTTCACTCCAATCTGGATTCAAAAACTCGTCGATCGCTTCTTGGGTGCGTAAATTCCGATTCCAAAGTAATTGCAAAACAATTTCATCAAGTTCGGGGAAAGCCTTTTTAATTTCCGGTTTGACCACTTCGGCCACCCGCCAAATTTTTTCCATGCCTTCATTATACCAAAAAAATAGCGAGGGGGTGGTTCCTCGCTAAAAATTAACCGTTGGACAAGCAAACAAGCATTTGCCGTTTGTATTGTCGCATCTCAACCAATTTGAATATAGCCCAGAATATGTCACTCGCCACAGTTTACCGCCGTGGCAGCACGGGCAAACCGCACCTTCTTTCAAGACTAAAGAACACTTTACAAACATATTTCCTCCACCTTGAAATTCAAATCAGAATAGCAAAAATACGGATTTTGTCAACCCCGCCCCGCACCATCCTGCACCATTTCAGTACAGAACGATGATGGGTCAAGGTTGACAGAACTTCAACACCTCAAGGTTGGAAGAATTTTCGGGATGGAACAAACTTCAAAACCCAATAACTGCTCTCCGAAGTTTAAATTTTTCAAGATTTCGGTCTCGGCATCAAGCAAATCCCTTGCCCTTATTAGCTTGCGCGAGATATTTTCATTTTGTTTTATTATCGCCACCATAAAATAGTAGCGTCCATCGCCGGATTTCAGGAATTCCATTTCCGCTCCTTTTTTTCAAAGACTTAGGAAAATTTAGCCAATGTTTTTGAAATATCGATTTTTTTCAAAGCTTGCCTTAATAATGATTGCTTTTTCAGTTCCGAAACATCCTGCTCGTAAGTGTGGCGGATTTCCTGATAGATAATCCCCGTCGGGATTTTTTCGCCCCACTCAAGAGCTTTTTCAAAAGCTTTCAATTTATTTCCCGATTCATATTTGCCCGGCTCCAGTTTGTAAACGCGCTTCATGAACCAGGAAAAAGTATTGTGATGGTTGAAAGTGACGCAGGGCTGCAGGACATTAACATGCGCAAAACCCGGGTGAGCAATGGCTTGCTTTATTAATTCTCTTAATTGCAGGGTGTCCCCGGCAAAACCTTGGGCGACAAAAGTGCCGCCTGCAGCCACGGCCAAAGCCACGGGGTTAATCGGTTGTTCAATAACACCTTCGGGCGTGGAACTGGTGGGCTGACCTTGCTCCGTCGTCGGCGACATCTGACCTTTGGTCAAACCGTAAACTTGGTTGTCGTGGACAATATAGGTAATGTCCACATTGCCCCGCAAGGCGTGGATGAAATGGTTGCCACCTTCACCATAGCCGTCGCCATCTCCCCCCAAGACAATGATTTTTAAATCCTGGTTCGCCAGTTTCGCGCCAATGGCCACGGGCAAAGCACGGCCGTGCAAGCCGTGAAAGCCATAGCTTTTTACAAAATTCGCCATATTCCCCGAACAGCCAATGCCGTAAACGACCAAAAAATCATGGGGCTCCCAGCCCAAATCTGCAATGGCCATGCGCAAGGCCGTCCAAATGCCGAAATCTCCACAACCCGGGCACCAAGTTGGTTTTACTTCAGTATTGTAATCGTTAAAATCTTTTTGAGTCTTAGGCATATGGCTAAATTACTTTCTTCACAAAATCCACGATTTCTTCGGGCCAAAAAGGCCGGCCATCGTATTTTAGTAATTCCGCATCACATTTTAAGCCCGTAAATTCTCGGATCACGCCGCCAAGCTGGCCGGAAAAATTGTTCTCCACCAAAATGGTTTTTTTGGAATTTTTTAGCACACGACTGACGGCATCAGCCGGAAAAGGCAAGATGTAAAGAATTTGCAGAATGTTGGCATTAACCCCCATGACTTTCAATTTCCGCAATGCTTCCCGGCAGGATTGCGTGGCTGAACCCCAAGTGACAAAAGTCACATCCGAATTTTCCGGACCTTCCTTAACAACCGTTTCGCCCAAAAAAGCTTTTACCGCTTCCAGCTTTTTGGCGCGTTTTTCAACTTGGAGTTCCCGGTCTTCACTGGATTCAGTGGAATAACCAAGTGGGCTATGCTCATCGGAATTCGCCGTAAAAACTCCGCCCGGCTGGCCCGGCAAAGACCGGGGTGTTACGCCGTTTGGCGAATCAGCGTATCGCTGGTAAAAAACCTGGCCTTTTGGCGGATTTTCCAAAAATCCGCCCTGTTCAATTTTGGCTTTGGTTAAATCAAATTCCGGCGTTGTCCAATGGCTTTCCGCCAAGTACTTATCGGTCAGCATAATCACCTGCATATGAAATTTTTCCGCGATATTCAAAGCGCGAACGGATTCGTAAAAAGCTTGGGTTGGGTCAGCTGGGGCGGAAATCACGCGGGGGAAATCGCCTTGCGATGCGTGCATCACAAAGCGCAGATCGCCTTGCTCGGTCCAGGTGGGCAAGCCGGTCGAAGGCCCCGGTCTTTGCGCATTAACGATTACTAAAGGCGTTTCGGTTTCCGCGGCCAAGCCCAAACCTTCAGTCATCAAGCAAAAACCCCCGCCCGAAGTGCCGGTCGCCGACCTAACGCCGGCAAAAGCCGCGCCAATGGCCAAGTTAACGGCGGCAATCTCATCTTCCGCGTGCTTGGTGACATGTCCGTAAACCGGCGCCAATTCAGCCAAAGTTATCAGAATCGAACTCGCCGGGGTCATGGGGTAAGCCGCGTAAAATTTCAAGCCGCCTTGGAGCAAGCCCAAAGCCATGGCTTCATTGCCGCTGATGACCATGTGGGTTTCTTGCTTCTTTGGTTTGATCAGCCAGGGAAAAGTTTTTTTAAAATTACTTTTGACAAAATCGTAGCCTGCCCGGGCAATATTAATATTCAGTTTAACAATTTTTTCGCCCTTGTCTCCAAAGGTGTCTTGCATCACGCCTTCAATAAGATTGAACGGCGCGTCTAAGAATGCCAAAGAAGCGCCCAAGGCCACAGTATTGCGCATAATGTCCTTGCCGCCTAAATCCGACGCGATCTTTTGAAAAGGTACGGCCATTAAATCAATGTCTTCCCGGTTGCCGATCATGGCCGGCAGAATTTTCAGCCTTGCGTCATCGTAAATGATCACTCCGCCAGGGCTGATTTCCGAGGCGTGGAGGCGCACGGTTTCTTCGTTCAGCGCCACTAAAATCTCATTGCCCTGGTCATGGGTGAAAATCTGCTCTTCGTCAACCTGCACCACTTGGGTATTGTGTCCGCCACGGATTAAAGAAGGGTATTCCGAATAATCCGTAACCCAAAGCCCGGCGCGCGTGAAAATCTTGCTCAACATCGCGCCCGTTACCATAATGCCGTCGCCTGCAGCGCCGCCAATTTTCCAAGTAAAACGATTAATGACTTGGTTCATGAATTAAAGTATAGCAAATTAATCAGAGCCCTGCGTTCTGTTTAATCCTTTCCATCTCCCTTTCCACCACTTCCCCGTCGTATTCCCCGGCATGGGCGCTTGTGCCTTGGTAGCTGGGTTTTTTGGCGTCCAAATGCAAATTCACCCTGACGCTTTCTTGGCTAATATCCAGATACACATGAAATCTGGGAAAAGGCAGCCTGGCGACTCGTTTGGCAAAACTACCGTTGGTTTCCCGGTGATAGCCCAAACGGGAAAAAAAGACGAGCGGGTTGCCAATGCGGTTTAAAGGAATGTCTAGAGTCATTTGGCGAATTCAATGCGAGCGTCCAAAATGTAAGTTTCATTGGCGCCCACCAAGACCGGGTTTAAATCCAAAGACTTTATTTCCGGATGCTTGGCAATAAACCGGCTGGTTTTTACCAAAAGATTAATGACTTTTTCAGTTGCAAAAGTCTGGCCGCGAACGCCTTTTAAAATCGGCCAGACATCTGAACTCAACAGAAACGACTGGGCGGAAATTTTGTTTAAAGGCGCACAAGCATAGTTGACCTTGCGAATTGCTTCCACATATATTCCGCCTAAACCAAAGATAACCACTGGACCGAATTGCGGATCTTGAATGGCGCCGATAATCAATTCCAAGCCGCCGAACCTTTGATCCTGCATAACGATTCTTGTCTGCGGATCTTTCAGGTCTTTTTTGAACTTAGTCTGCATTTTGCCGAAAGCTTTTCTCACCATGCTCGGCGTGTGCAAATCCACCATAACTCCCCTGCTTTCGGTTTTATGCAGAATCTTCGGCGAATCGATTTTCATTACCACCGGGTAATGCAGGCGAGCCGCAACTTTTAAGGCTTGCTGGCCGGATGTAATTTTGAAAGTGGGCAAAACCTTAATGCCCGCCAAGGCTAAATTTTTTG
The DNA here is from genome assembly GCA_003597955.1 of Candidatus Parcubacteria bacterium. Taxonomy (GTDB): domain Bacteria; phylum Patescibacteriota; class Patescibacteriia; order PEXW01; family PEXW01; genus PEXW01. The sequence continues at coordinate 34,526 of QZJU01000018.1, read as the reverse complement.
CAGCCCACTCGCCTACCTCAGTTTGATTTGAATGTTTAATTTTCTTTACCGGATTTGGCAGAGTTTGCAAAGTCGAAACCCGCTTAACTCCGGTAAGATAAAGTGCGTTCGCCGCAAATACCGCCAACTCGGGATAAGCAAAAACCGCCATTCCAAAATTCTTCATTAATTCAATGCCCTGCGCCACCTTTTTGCCGCCGATAAAAACTGGCAAAATTGGCTGGCTAAAATTCATTTGCAGTTTCACGATAATCTTTGCCACTTGCAAAGAGTTGGTGACTAATTGGTGGGTCAAAATTAATATTACACAATCCACTTGCTTATCCTGCAGAACTGCCTTTAAAGCCGAAAAATACCGAGCAGGCGGCGCGTCGCCGACCACATCCACGGGGTTATGCAAAGCCGCGGCCGAAGGCAATGACTTTTTAAGAACAGCCTGGGTGGAATTGGAAAATTCCGCCAACTGCAAACTGGTTTTTTCCAGCGCGTCAGTCGCCAAAATTCCAGGCCCGCCAGCATTAGTTAAAACAGCCACACGGTTGCCTTTTGGCCTTTTGGCTTGGTCAAAGACTGCAGCCAAAGTGAACCATTCGTCAATAGTATTAACCACAGTGCAACCAACTTGCTTTAAAACTGCGTCTGTAATTTCGCTCGAACCAGCCAAAGCGCCGGTGTGAGACTGGGCGGCGCGCGCCGCGGCCGTTGACCGACCAGCGCGCAAAATAATCACCGGCTTGCGTTTAATCACTTGTTGGGCCGCCAGCAAAAATTCCCGACCGTCCCGAATATCCTCCAAATACATCAAAATCACCCGCGTGCCCGGGTCCCGGCTTAAAGCAAGTAATAAATCTCTTTCGTGCAAAACCGTCTTATTGCCCAGGCTAATGATTGTTCGAAAGCCCAAATTCTGGCTGGCGGCCCATTCCATTTCCGCCACGGCAATGGCTCCGGATTGCGAAAGGATGCTTACGCCGCCACGCTTAGGCAGACCCACGCCAAAAGAGGCGTTTAATTTCAAATGCGGCAAAACAATGCCTAAACAATTCGGACCCACAACCGGCAATTTACCTTTGGCAATTTTTAAAATCTGTTTTTCTAAGGCCATGCCTTTCGCCCCAGTTTCGCCAAACCCAGCGCTAATGACCACCGCGCTTCTGGCCTTGGCTTTAACTGCCTGCCGGATGATTAATGGCACGGTTGGTGCGGGCGTCACCACAATGACTAGGTCAACCCGCCCAGGCAAACTAACTAGATCTGGATAAGCCTTTTGCCTTTCTATTTTTTTGGCGTTAGGGTTGACCGGATATACTTTGCCGCGATAACCGAAATTCAAGCAATTTCGAAAAATCACATTGCCCAATTTTTTCCGGTCGGTCGAAGCGCCGACCACGGCAATGGTTCTGGGGCTTAACAGAGGCTTTAGATTCATATTTTAAGTATAACAAAAAAGCTAGGGTTTGACGCCCAGAGCTTTTTTTGAAATTTAAGCTTAAGCGTTCCTGCCGTCTTTCAAGCGAATAATTTTCTTACACATTTCCGCGACCTCCATATTGTGAGTGACCATCAAAAAGGTTTGGTTATTTTCCTGATTCAATTTTTTTAGTAGATCGATTATGTCTTTCGAAGTCGCACTATCCAATTCCCCTGTCGGCTCATCAGCTAAAATAATCGCGGGTTTATTCACCAACGCCCTGGCAATCGCCACCCTTTGCTGTTGACCGCCTGAAAGTTCGTTGGGTTTATGTTTTTTTCTTTCTTGCAGGCCCATCACATCCAAAAGTTCCTCTGCCCTTTCTTTCCGCTGTCTGGCATTCAAGCCGCCATACTTGCCGGCCTGCATGATGTTCTCCAAGGCGGTCAAACTGGGGATCAAGTTAAAGCCCTGAAAAATAAAACCGATTTTCTTGGCGCGGATTTGGTTGGCATCTTTTTCTCGGATTTTTGTGGTATCCAGTCCGTCTAAGTTGTACTCGCCTTCGTCCAATTTATCCAGTAGGCCCAAAATATGCAGTAGGGTCGATTTACCGCAGCCTGAAGGGCCGACGATGGCGGAGAAATCCCCTTCCTGGACTTCAATATCTACCCCGTCCAAAGCTTGGACAATATTGGTCTTAGACATCTGGTATTTTTTGCGGAGATTTTTTGCTTGGATTAATGTTCTTGACATAATTTTAAAAAATTTATAATTCGCGAATCGCGTCAACGACTTTCATTTTGGAGGCCCTTAAAGCCGGGATTACACCAGCGATTATGCCCAACACAAAAGAAAAACCCACCACCACGGCCATGAACCAGGCTCTAATCAAAAATATTTCCGCTCCGCTGGCTTTGGTTTTGGCGTTAATTAATATAGCCACTAAAACTCCCAAAGCCATGCCGATAACGCCACCGACAATGCCGATAAATCCGGCTTCCAGAGTGTAATCCCAGGCGATGGAGCTATTGGAAGCGCCAATGGCTTTTTTTATACCGATCTCTTTTTTCCTTTCAGAAATCGACATAATCATGGTGTTGATGATGGAAAAACCACCGACAATCAAGGCAATGACCGCACTACCCAAGATTATGGCGTTAAAAATCGCCGAGGCTTTGTCGATCTGTTCGCCCATTTTAGCTGGCGAGAGCACCATGACCTCGTCTTTAAATTGCTCCTTAATCCGGTCAACCACGGCTTCAGGATCTTGACCATCTTGCCAAGAAATTGCCGCCACTTGCGTAACATCTTCGAATTTAAAAGCCCTAGCTTCTAATATTTGTTTGCGACTTTCCGCCGGCAGACTCGCAAGAGCGGCGTCAGAAATCTTCGCGGCTTCGTCGCTGCGCTCTTTCAATGATTTCAAAAACGGGTTTGATTCAATCAGAAGTTCCCGTGCGGGTTTTAAGGGCATAAAGACATAACTGTCTGGACCGGTCAAGGTCTGATCCACAATGCCAACGACTTCAAAATCACGGCCCCTAATTGCAAATTTATCACCAACTTTTAAGTTATTGTCAGTCGCAATGGTGTATCCAACGGTCACATATGAATCTAAATCGCCTTTTTGAAGAAACCGACCCGCTTTCATATCTAAAGTAGTCCAATTGCGGTTACGGTGGCCGGAATCCAAGTCCGTACCTTCAATGGTTGGCGGTATACCCAAACCAGCTCCGCCAGTCGGATTGTCTGGATCCGGCTCTTTTAAGGCCAGTTCCACGCCCGCTGCCACGGCTTCCACGCCTTCCACTTTCTCAATCCGCTTTAAAACATCCAGAGGCAAAAGTCCGGTTGTTCCAGTTGTGAAACTTGTGCCTTTAGGAAAAACCGTTATTTGCCCAGTGATAAAACTTTTGCCCCCCGAGATCATCTTATTAAACCTTAAAGCCATAGAGCCCATGACGGTAAACGCGAAAATTCCGACAGTAATGCCGGTAATGGTTAAAATGGTTCGTAATTTTCTTCGGAACATGTTTCTAAAAATTTCCAGCATACATATTAAAACTTTAGTATTTAAAATTTCTAAGTTTATTTATTATCCCTAAACAGCTGAATTAGTCAAGACGGTGCAAATAAAAAAGGATGTCTGAATTTCAGACACCCTTTATTTGAAACTGATTGTGAAATCTCTTAATTTCACGACTGGAAAAGAACAATTAGGCGAAAGTAGTTGCGCTTTTTTTATCACTTCTGAGCGCAAATCTAGAAGGGCTTTTCTTAAAGCATCTAGAAATTGGGCCATGGCAAGATTCGACTGCGCATTGTTGTCCCATAGAAAAATACTACTCTGGTAGTTTTTTTCCTGCCGTTCGACAAAGGTTTGGCTAAAAATAGAATCTTTGCATTGCTGGTAAAGAGCTTCGTACACTTTGCCTTGGCGATCAAATTCGGCCGCTTGGTCTAACTCCATTTTTTCCCGCGAAGTATATTGCCGGAAAACGAATTGATGAATTTTCTTTCTCATGCCAATGTTGAAATATTCAATTTCCTTGGCATCGATGCTCTCCAGGTAATAATCTATGAAGCTCACGTAGTTCGCATACTTCGCGCAAGTCACCGCAGAATCAACTTGAAAATCCCGATTCAGGATGGCGAGGGCTTCAGCATAACGACCGTTTATTAAAGACAGGCTTGCTAGAGCCCTTAGCGCCGGACCAAAGGTTGAATCAATGGTTAAAATCCTGCTGATTTCCCTAATCGCTTGGTCGTTATTGTCTGCGGTTTTTGCTAAACCCAGCATGGCTTGTAAATTCGTCGAGTCTTGCTGGATTGCTTCTTTGAAAATATCCGCTGCCGCCGACAATTCGCCGCAATAATATAAGTAATCCCCAAGCCTGATTCTGACTTTTTGCTGCTGAGTCTGATCCGTTTCCAAGCGCAAAGATTTTCTAAGAAGTTCTATTGACTCCTTTATCTCTGATTTCGGGCTGGCATAAACCGCCTCGGCCAGATTGTAAAAGGCGAAAGCGTAAGTAGAATCCAGTCGCACGGCCGTTCGCAGGGCAACTTCGGCTTTCTGCCATTCATGCAACTTCAAATAGACCATGCCCAGCGCGTTAAACGCATTAGCAAAAGATGTGTCGGTTTGCACCGAAGAAATCAAGGTTTTTACAGCCTTCTGATAATCACCGCTGAAATAGAATGCAACGCCATTGCGGTATTGCTCTTCCGCTATGCTTCGCATCTTGTTGCTTCCCGACTCTCCAAAAGAAAGGGCCGGAAAAAAAGCGAGCCACTGGCACAGACCTACGCTTAAAAGCAAAGTCTTCTTTGTCACAAATTCCTCCTTTTGGAATAGGGGTTTGATTTTTAATGAAGGGAAAGCTAGGCTACAAGCTAACTTTCCCTCATCAGTCAAATCAATACATAAAGAGATTCACCCATTCCCCATGGGTTATGCCCAGGCAGCCACTGCACCACCAGCTATCGAAGTTGGTGAAACACTGCTCGCACATCCAGCCGGGCTGGTTCACGTTCTGGGGCGGGAAGGCACTCGTTGAGGAAGTCATAACCGACGCCACACACAGCATCAGTATGACCGCAAACAGAATGCAGGTTATTTTCTTAAACACCAAGAATCACCTCCTCTAAGGCGGTAAAAGATTTACAGCTAGTTACTCAAGTAAGCTCATCACATCGAGCTACTGAATGACGTATCTTCAGGCTCACTGAAAAAATAAGCTTCCCAAAGCATTTTTTTCTGGACAATGGGTCGAAGGGTTTTACGATCTACAGGCGCCAAACGGGTAAGAGACACCACGCCAGGCCCGCAGCCGCAATTCAGGTAATAGTCGAAAAAAGTAAACACGGAATTCGTGTAACTGCTGATTCCAAACCAGACGATCCCTGATTTCAAAAGCCCTTCCTTTTTTAGACCGTATACTTGATCCAGTGAATCGCCAACACTTACCTGCATTGCCAAAACCTGGTTGATATATTCTGGCGTAAATTCCTCAAGAGGAATTTGAGAATAGATTACCTGAGTTTGTGGTGCCGGCGGCGGCGTTGGAATGAATCTGGTTACCAGCGACTTGGTTATTTGCGGATTCAAAATCGCAAATATCCCCAGCCAGAACAGGAGCCCGCTGATCACCAAAAGCTTTTCGAGTACTCTCCAAAGCATAGTTACTTTTCACTCCTTTCAGCTAATTCGTTCACTGGTTCCAGATAACCCCAGGCTAATATTTCCCCGGTCAAATGATACTGCTTTATTTCCTCCAAGATCGACGCGAAAGAAATGCCGTCAAGCGGTTTGAGAAAAACCACTCTTCGTCCGGAAAATTGATTCCAGGAATCTCTTCGCCCCTTCTGTTGGGTGACAGGAAACGGCAGTCCCCAGTAATACCCGCTTTCTAAAACCTGTGGCGTGGCCAGTTTCTCGACGATTTTCTTGAAATTATCGGGCATCTTTGTGTCGAATAAAATCCAGAAAAGTTCGGATTTGACTCTTTTCATCGGTTCGATACTAATGTGCTTCGATTGCAATTCAGGATCGGAAGTCACGATTAAAGAGTCCTGTGCTTTAAGGTATTCGATGTTATACCTGGCGGTGTCTTGCCCATTTATAATCACGTACAAATAGAATTTGTACGGCAATAATACGGGCGCGTTGTTATGGGCTAAGACTCCTTCAGCTACTGCATCAATGGTTACGACTACATTTGAATCGTTAACCTTGATGTTTGCCTTATAACCCAGGTTCTTTAAAATCGCCCCCAAAGTCAGCTGGCCGCTGGAAATGCGGTTTATCAACAACTGGCAACCTTCGAATGGCTTGGGAATAATCGGTTTAAAACTATTCCCATCATTCAGTCCGTGCGTATACGGCGGCGCCGTATCTTGCACATCATTACTCTGCCCTTCTGTTGTACTGTTTACCAAAATTAACAAGGGCAAGCAAAACAAGAAGAACTTATTCATGTTTATTCCTTTATATGATTGTTTGCGGTGTAAACGCCTATGAATATTTATTTTTCAAAAATCATTTTTTTTCGGCTAACCACAGCAAAAATTCAGATTTTCCTTTAAGAAATCAGCTTTTTTGCCATTTTTTTTCAAATTTTGAACAATTTTTATTAACAATTAATAGTATGTATTAATTGCCAATTTGTCAATAGTTACGATCTACATACCTATTATGACATAAAAAAATAAATGCCAAAAGCCAACTTTCTGCCCTGCAGAAAATCTGGCAACTAACAAAAAAGTGCCGATAGACAGTCTATCAGCACTTTATATTTCATTTGGTGGGTTATTGAATCCACAATGAAATGATGATTCGAGCAAAGATTAATGAGCAAACTGTCAAAATTGACAATTTGACGGATTTTGAACGAGCACAAAGGACGACTGCTGAAAAACCAATGGCAATGACAATTATCTCCCAAATCAGAAAAGGATTTGTCAGAGCGAGTAAATTCTTCAGGGCAGGAGTGAGGGTCGTGAATTTGCCCAGTATTCCGCCCAGGGAAAACGCGACATTTGGATCGTTGCGCCAAAACATTGTCAACGCTGCCAAAATGTCTCCAATCCGATAAATAATCTCTCCATACAAGATTATCGATAGGATTTGCGAATACTTGCTTCCGCTTTTCACTAAACCTATCAGAAGATAACCGATTAGGGCCATTAGTAACGGCGTTAGTAAAACCATTCCGCCGTAGCCAACCAACTGTGTCTTTTTTAGCACTGTAACCAAATTTTCCGACCCAAATAATGTTTGGTATTTCAGCTCCATGTCTGATAAGTTACCGTCAACGATATGACTGGCGGCAATCACTTCTGCTGCAGTATGATACCAAAGAATCACAATGAAAAATAATAAAAGGTAAGGAACAATGATAGTCGGCCACATTTTTGGTGCTGTTTGCAGCTCCGTAAAAAAAGTTCCCGGAGCCCAAACGACATCCTTTACGCCCCTGATGGCTAATGGTATTTTCATGCTTGCCTCCCGTAATCCAGTTTTCAAATTTCATTTTTCATCCAAAAATATCACATAATAGCAGAATTGTCAACCCTGCAACGCTTTGGATTATTTAAGTATAAAAAACCCGCCAAACTTTTAAGTCTGGCGGGAAGGAACCGGAATGACGGCTTAAGAGGCCTCGCCTCCCCACGGATGATCGTCCGTAGGAACGCCAATAATGGTGAGGAGGATCTTAAACCATTTGAAGTCAAACATCCAGTCCTCCTTTTAAAAGGTGGGAATTAGGAAGCCGGAGCTTCCGGTTACCAGATCTTCAAATGAAAGAGCGTGAGGTGAATTTAAAGAAGACCTAAAGACAATATAAACAAAAAAACTGCAATTGTGAAGTCCTGCAATTTACGAAAGTCTGGCTTCTTTTAGGGTTTTATTTGCGCAGAAATTTCTGACGAGTTTTTTTGTCGAATTTTTCTATTGCATAGCGCAAAGCCGTGCGGGGCATTTGCCGGGAATTTTGCCTTAAAAATTCTTTCAGCAATCTGGAATTTCGATTACCAACCTCCCTTAACATCCAACCCACGGCCTTATGGATTAAATCGTGATTATCAGACAGCAAAATTTTGCCTAAACGCAAAGTGTCTTTAAAATCATTTTGCCGAATAAAGGTATAAGTCGCCAGAATGGCAACACGCCGGCTCCAGAGGTTCCTAGATTTAACCAGTTTAAACAGGATTTTACGGTTTCGGTTCAATAAATATCCGCCAACGATATTCGGCGCCGACAAATCCACCAAATCCCAGTTATTCACGAATTTCAGATTCCACAAATAAAGTTCAAAAATGCGTTTTTTAGTATGCTCATCCCCTTTTTGGTATTTATGCACCAATATGAACAGCGCGGACAGACGGTGTTCATGAATTTTGCTGCGCAGAATTTCAATTACTTGGCCTAAAGGCAGGTCATAATATCTTTTCGCGGCTTTTCTTTGGACCGGGACTTTAATGCCCAAAAACACATCGCCAAAGCCATACTCGCCTTTGCCGGTTTTAAAAAACCTTTGCAAAATTTTGGCCTGCTTGGGGTTGGCCAAGGTTTGGTATTCCGAAATAAAATTTCTATAAGTCAGCATCACAATAGCTATAAGGTGGTAATCGGACGGGATTGAACCACGAAAAATTTGCGTTTTTCATAAGCCCATTCAATGTCTTGGGGCTTGTGGTAGTGCTTTTCAATTTGCAAACAAAGTCTTGCCAACTCGAGGATCTGCTTATCCTGAATTTTCTGCTTATTGCGAAGGTTCGCGGGAACCACTTTTTCAAGATTGCCTTTAGAAGCTCTAACGATCATTAAATTCTGACTGCTGATATTTTTATCAACAATTCGCAACTGGCGCTTTTCAACCACGTGGGTATCGGGCGTAATCCGGCCGCCAACTACAGCCTCGCCCAAACCATAACCGGATTCAATAACCATCTGCCTTCGGTTTTTACTGACCGGATGAACCGTGAAAGCAATACCCGAGACTTCGGATTGAATCATTTTTTGAACCACTACGGCAACTGAAACTTTAGAGCGATTCAGCCTTTTTTCAAAACGGTAAAAAATCGCGCGAGGGGTGAAAAGCGAGGCCCAACATTTTTTAACCGAGGCCAACAAATCTTTTTGGGTGACATTCAGATAACTTTCCAGTTCTCCCGCCCAAGAAGCGCTGCTGGAATCTTCGGCTGTTGCCGAGCTCCTGACCGCAACTTGCGCTGATCTCAACTTTTTAAAGCCGGCAAGAATCTGGGCAGTTAAGACCATTGACATTTTTGAGCTTAAAATTAGCTTGGAAATCCTCTTGGCTGCTAGATCTAAAGACTTTGGGTTTGTCGGTTTAACGGCCTGCAGAAGTTTGGGGATTTTTTTATCAAGTTTTGCTTCTTGCTCAAAAGCTTCAAAAGCCTGGGCTAGAATAACAAAGCCTGGCGGTACCGGAATTCCGACTTGGGTCATTTCACCCAAAGAAGCGCCCTTGCCGCCGGCAATGGAAGTGTCTTTTTTGGAAAGCGCAGTAAAGTCCCTAATAAACATCATTTGGCCTTTAAAATTTTTACAACACCGTGATTAGCCTTAACTTCAACCAGCATACCATCTTTCAAAACCTTGGTGGCAATGCGGGTACCGATAACCGCAGGGATATTCAACTCTCTCGCTACTATGGCTGCATGGCAGGTAATGCCGCCTTCGTCCGTGACAATCGCAGAGGCCTTTTTAACCGCGGGCATAAATTCCGGCCGAGTCATGGAAGTCACTAAAACTTCGCCCGGCTTGACTTTGCCGATTGTGGAAAGCTGCATACAAACTCTTACCCGTCCAATAACCGTTCCGCCGTTTGCTGTGACGCCGTGGATTTCAATGTCTTGATTTCTCTTTTTGATTTTTGTTTTTAACAAGGTTTTTTCCAAAACTTTATAAGCTTTTCCAGTCAGGACTTTTTCGGTGTTGGCAGAAACCAAAATAAAAACGCCTTGGTATCTTGTTTTCAATTCCGTTTTCATATCGCGAATCTCCCGCAGAGATCGCATTTCCAAAACCCGCCAGGCGTTCAAGTAGCGTAAGAAAACCAAAGGGATGCCAACGCGACGAGCAACCTCGTTCAGGATTAAATCCGTGTTTGTAAAAGAAATCATCATATTTTTCTTGCGTTCATCCTGCCAAATTGTTAAAAAATCTATAGTTCTAATTTCTGATCGAATGTTTTTGCTTAAGCCCAACTTTTTAATCAGCCGGTTTTTTGCCACCTGATTCCGGATCAGGGGTTTAGGATCCAGCTTTGCTAGCCTTTTTTGAAAAAATTTCACATCCGCTTTTTGCGAGCCCGCAAAAGTACCGCGGAGCCAATAATACTTTTTGGCGTGCAAAGCCAGCAACCGCCGGCGTTTGGCTTTTGGGCTTTTTAAAATTTTTTGCAGTTCCTGCTCTTCCTCGGCGACAAAGGAAGGCGAACTGGGCGCTAAAAGTGTTGAATAAAAGCGCTTAAATTCCTTGGGGTCAGGAATTTCATTTAGCAGCCGATTCCGAAATTCCTCTTCCAAACACATTCCGATCGGTTCAATCGCGTGCCCGATGCCTACTGAGTCGCGCTGGGCGTAAATCCCCTGCTTTAAAATTTCTAACAGTTTAGCATCATCCGCCCGTCTCAATGATTCAGCGGAAATCGAACGGTAAAATTTTAATTGCTGTTGATAGGTTTTTTCGTAAATCTGCTTGAGGATTTTTAAGTAATTCTTTTTCCGGGTCGTCTGTTTTTTGATGAGCTTCCATAAACGCGGAAAATCGGAATATAAATAAAAGACTTCGCCATAGCCCTGTTTCACCCGATATAAAAAATTTGTATACCCGTACCCCAAAACCTTTTTCATGTAAAAACCGCTCAAGCCCGTAGCGCTAAACAAAAAAGGCACGGCGTTAAAAGCTTGGATATAATAATCCTGATTTAAAAAATTTTTTACCAGTAGACTGTAGGATTTTTGATTACCGTCTCTCATTTTTTTGAATTAAACCTGTGCGCATGTCCATTTTAATTTGATCGCCGTTTTTCAAAATTTCAGTTGCATAGCGGGTACCAATAATGCAAGGGATGCCTAACTCCCGAGAAACGATTGCAGCGTGGGTGGTGATACCGCCTTCGTTGGTAATGACAGCTTTAGCTTTTTTCATTAGCCCAACGAATTCCGTGCGCGTCATCCCAGTCACTAAAATTTCATCACTGCCTATGGTTCTGCCTTGAGGATCAAAAATTATTTTAACTTTACCGATCACAAAGCGCCCTCGCTTGCCGACTGAAGCTACAAAGCCGTTCAGTTGGCCCTGGGGCAATTTTTCCCGCTCGCGCATTAAACGCTGAAAGATTTGCTCCGCTGCCTTGCCAGAAAAACACTCTGCCGCCGTGTGTCTACCTTTATAATATCCAACAAAAACGGTTTTCTGTCTTTTCCGAATCAGACCCTTCGAAATTTTTGTTTTTTTAGTCAAAAGCTCAACTATCTCTTCTTGCAGATACATCTCTAATTCCTTTCGCGGTATCTGAGTCCGCAATGAAAGCTCGTCCAAAACTTTGCCTAAACTCGAGCCAAAGCGCAAAACCAATTCTTTTCGCCGGTCTTGCAGAGCCGTCAGATATTGAATCAGCAAGAAAAGTCTTTTAGCGTTTGGGGGAATTTGATATTTTTGATGTATTTTTCTGTGCCCGAATTTTATTACTCCTGGTTTCTGTTGCAGTCTTTTCTTCTCATGCAGAATCTTTTTTAATGGAAAATCTTTGAATTTAACTTTTATTTTTTCGTAAATCTCATTTGTCTTCAAAGATTTGGCGATTTTAAAACTATTATCAAGCCAATAAAATTCATTTCGCAGTCGAGTGATGCCGGCTTTAATCTTTAAATCCGAGATATCTCTAAAATTTTTAGGTATTTGGTTTTTATATTTACGCTTTAAAGCAATAACCAACTCAGCGCTCCGCATCTCAAATTCATCAAAAAAAGTTCGTCTGGGTGGCAAACTTAATATTCGAACAATTTCCGGGGTTTCCTTGATGGAAGCTTTTTCAAGGAATTTAATGTAATCCCGCTCGGTCAATAAATCCGTTGACTCGGTTATTAAAGAGTATCCGTATTGTCTTTTGTTGAGGTCTGAAGCCTCTTTAAAAATTTTTAATAGCTCAGCGTCGCTCAAGGCGTGAAAATTCAGCTGCTGAATGCGATTTGAAAAAACTCGCGTCTGTTTAACAATTCGGTTGAAAAAATTGTCTTTAGTTTTTAAAAAACTTGAATTCTTTTTTAATTTCTCCAGCAACCAAACTAACAATTTCTCTGCATCTTCCCGCGACGTCCATTCCCGCGCATATCTATTAAAAACCGAATAAATGCAGGTTTTAAAAAATTTCTTTTTGTGCGCGTAAATAGAGTCGATATAACAAGTTTTGCAATGATCGATAATGCAGAAAGAGGCCGGACCTTCTTCTTCAACCCAAGGACCGTATTTTAAGATCTGGTTTAGTTTTTGTTTGGTCATCGCCGAAGCTTTAGCGTTAAGGTTTAAACTTCTTTTTGTTTATCAAAGCATTCAGCCATTTCACATGAAAAACAAAATCCTTTTCAGTTTGGCTATTGTCTTCATACATTCTGGATAAACCCAATCTTGTGGCCGTCAAAACCTTTCCACCGCAAAAAAGCACGACTCGAAAAATCTGATTCCCGACCATTCCATTAACCGGACAAATTACATTGTAGCCCTCAGCGACAGCCGGATTTAAATCAATTGCCCAGTTTTTCGCTTCATACCCTTGTTTTTTAAGCTCCGCCACGATCCATTCAGCATCTTCGTAGGTTTTATTCAAAATTCCAATGACGCCATCGCGAATGTGCTTGCGCCGCGGATAAGTTTCGTGCCTTTCGCCGGTAAAGACCGCGATTCTTGGGACCACGCCCCATGCCTTTAAAAATTCGCCGTTCTGAACGGCATGCCGCAAACGTTGTTCTTTATCCCAATCATCAGGATTGCTGGCAGCGGTTAGCAAAAATTGTCGGCCGAATGAATCCTCAATAACTGCCGGTGAAAAAGTGTATGCCTCATTGGTTAATTTTTGATAAGCCTCATAAGTCTTAAAATCATCAATCGTCCCGCGGATAATGCCTTCTACCTCGTCTTTGGCCAGGAGATTCGCGAGTCGCTCTTCTGGAAGTGCATCAATAACTAATTTAAAACCCTTCACTTTTTCAATTGCCTGCGGACCGACTAAAGTAATGTCCGCGAATTCCTTGCTCTGCTTAAGGCTCTTTAAAATTTCCTCGTCCGGTTCCTTTAAACCAAAAGCGATTTTTACCTTGCCTAATTTATTAAATTTCTCGATATTCTTGCCAAGAATTTTATTTGTCTTCATATAATCTAACTTTTAGCTTTTAATAAGTTGTTTACCGCCAAAGCTGATCTTTCAATAAGACCTTGCAGGATGTTCATTTTCTCGTCATTGTATTTTAGACTTGCCCATCTTTGATAGCCGGATTTGCCAGGAATTTCTTCTCTGTCAATATAGGCTGACTCATTACACTCCACCTGTATGGCATTGATACCTTGCTCCCGAGCGCCATAAAATTTCACATTATGCACGCCTTTTAAGTACTCATTTGTACCGACAATTTTTCCCCTAATTGAAGCTTTAATTAATTCCTTCTGGGCAAAAGGCAGATTCTCAAAATTTTCCTCCAAGGCCTCAGCAAATGCTTCCAAAATATCAGCATCACAAGCCTCGCCGTCACGAGTGCCTAATATAAACATTGGCATTTTTTCCGGTTCGGCAATTTGATAATGTTTAAAGTAGGCTTCCATATTTTCAGTAATAGGGAAAGAATGCCCATCAATCACAAGAATCCTTTCTTTTTGCGATTCTCTTCTATCAGCCAAAGAGCCAATGCCAGACATCATGGCATTGTAATAAGGCAGATAATATTTTTCAGCCAATTCTTGAATCTCGTTTTCATTCGGTTCCTGGCCAGGTTGGTACATTGGCCCGAATCTCACGCCCTCCTTCCAAAGAATCTTGCCGGGTGGCTTTCCAGCAACGGTTTGGTTGTCAGGAGTAAAATCCGGAGCACGATTCGGATCCACGATAAAGCGCGACATTTTAGTTTCGACAGATGCAATCTTGTCGCTCCGAAATATTCGATTAGTGCCCGGGTCAATCAAGGTTAAAGTTTCCCGACCCTCATCGGTCATCTTTTCGTAAAGTTCCTTGGGGGCATATTCACCGGCATGTGGAACACCGTAAATGATGTTTGGCGGGTCTTTTTTTCTTAGGGGTTCAAAGCGAGTCTCAACTGCTTCGTTTCCGCTTAACATTTCCCGTGGATCTACCTCTTGAGAAGGCAAACCCTGTTCGGCCATAAAATTAATAACTGACGTTGCCTGTTCTTGTTTTTCACGTCTTGCTTCATTAGCAAGATAATGAAAATCTTCTCTTTCGTTCATATTTTTTCTTGTTTAATTAAATTAAGTCTTGCACTTGAATAATGTTAAGTCAATTGTTTTATTTACCTCTTTGAAGATTTCTCCAACATCCTCACCACTCCGTGATTCGCCGCCACTTCAATATTATCCCCGGTGGCGATTACTTTGGTGGCATATTTCGTGCCGACAATGCAAGGAATGTTTAATTCCCTTGACACTATGGCCGCGTGGCAAGTCATGCCGCCTTCGTCCGTAACGATTGCCTTGGCTTTTTTCATGGCGGGAATAAAATCCGGCGTAGTCATGCCGGTCACTAGAATTTGCCCGGCGGGAATCTGCAAGGCTTTTTGCGCGGAAATCGCGACATAAGCGGTGCCGCTAACCTTGCCGGTGGAAGCGCTTATGCCCTGGATATCGGCAATGTCGTCCAAAACCTGCGTATAATTTTCCGCGTAGGCTTTTCGAGCTTTTTTACCGCTTAGCTTCGGGCCCAACTTACCATCTCTTAAGAGCAAGAAAAAATTGCCCGAACGACGGTTTAGTTCGCTTTCGGAAACCGCTAATCGTTTAGTTTTTAGCAAACTTATGATTTCCTGGCTATCTGACCACTCTAATAGCTTGACCGGGGTTTTAAAAATTTTGGCTAAAATATCAAAATATCCGTATTCCCACTGGGAATATCGCATTTGCATTTCTTTGCGTTTATCGTGATAAACGGCAAAAATTTGGTAAAGTTTTAACAAATGCTGTAAATTTCGATTGGCCTTAAAATTATAAAGCCTGTTAAGTTTTCGCAAACTTAAACCGTAATTCTTCTGGCTTAAACCCTTAACGATCTTTTGTGGAGATTTTAATTGTTTGTCCAAAGTGTCTACAATTTGCTTTTCTATGTTTTTCATGTCCACTCGGCCCCAGCCAGCGTAAATCCACCAATACTTATTTAAAATCTTCTGAACTTCAAGATCAAAAGTTTTACTATTTCTTACCAATTTATGGTTTCGAAGTTTTAAGGCAATGGCGGCGATATCTCGCTTTTCGGTATTGATGGGTGACTCTATTTCCGGCGCTGTTAAAATCGTATAGCAGCTCGCGAATGCTTTACTAAGTTCCGCCTCGGGGAGAAATTTTTTTAAATGCAATTTAATATGTTTGGCAATGTCAACCATCAAGGCTTCGTCCAACGCGTCAATTACCATTGAGTATGCATTCCAGGTTTTGACCAACTCGTTGAAACTCGTGTAAGTCCGCAAATGTTGTTTGACAGAATAACTAAACATTAGCTCTTGCCTTTGACCGTGCAAAAAATCCATAAGATTTTTTTGGTGTTTTTCCCAGCCCCGCAGAAAATCCGTTAGTTTTTTTTGCCGACTGAAGTATGCCACTAACCTCTTGCCAACCTTAAATAATTCCGACTGATCGTAATGCCAATAAAGTGTGGTATTAACAAAATAAGTCAAATGATTGGTGATGCCAAAACCAATTAACTCTTCCAAGCCTTTGGAAATTCCAAATAAGCAATGGTCAACAATGTGGTAGCTAACATTGCTCCGAATATACTCCTGCCATTTCGGCTTTTGTGTCTGCTGTGAAGTGTTTAGAAAAACCCGCAAATCCCCCTGCCTGTACCGACGATCCTTACGCGTTCCGATTCGGATCGCCAGCAGCTTGCCTTCGCGGTCCCATTTTCTTAAGGTAACCGGCTTTAAACCCAATAAATCCGAGGCTTCTTTTAGAGTTAACAATTTTTTCGTCGTCATAAATAACTTGTTATAACTTATTTTATCTTACCACTAATGTACAAAAAAACCAGCTTTTGTCAAGAGCTAAATTAAATTAAAAAATTCTAAGAATTATTCCACTACTACCCCGCTATTGCCCAGCAAACCCCAATTGGCGAGAAAGGCGGACTGGGTAAAATTCTTTTCGCCGTAAAGCGGATCTAAGGTTATTATCTTGCTGGGATTGCTGGCCGAACCGACAAAACCAATCACGATGCGGGTGTGTTCGCCGGTGATGGCCACGATGTTTTTGCCGTCCCTGGTTTTCCAATCAATGCGCCGCCCTGTCCCGGCCGTACCCCAAATAATAACCGGGTTGCCTTTTTTAACTTCATTGGTGATATCCGTCAGCTGGCCTTTTGTAAAAGCCCGCGCCGTCCGGTATTGGTTTGCCGCCTTGGCAATCGGTTCCCAATACACGCCATAGCCTGTGCCTGGTTGTTGGCCGTTGATGTCGCCGACGAAAGCTCGGTGGGGATCCCCCCAGACCCCGTTTTTCTTTGGCGTAGGATCAAAGCCGATGAAATCGATCAATGGTTGTTCGCCAATATCCAACCCACGATACCTTAAGGCCATAACCAGAGTCGCGACCTCACAGCTTAATTTATGACCTTGTCTATGAAAAGGTACGGCCAGGCGCGTGACCGATACTTCGGTTAAAAAAGTTAGGCGGTGTTCTTCGGTGGAGGCCAAGCCGGCCGGCGCCGAAATGCCTTTTTTAAAAACAACATTATAGGTCGTGTTAAATGCCAATGCCGAAGCGGGCTTGAAAATTAAAGTGTTTTCAGCCCAAGAAAAATCGCCTTTCACATTTGGGGAAATGCCAAAATTCGCTTCAGCGCTTTTTTTGTCCACGGGCTGGTTAAAAATAAAGCGTAGAGCGCTGCCAACCGTCACCCCCAAAGCATTGGCTTTTGGCTGACTTTCCAAAATTTTTACGGGCTCAATGGTGGAAAACTGATAAACTACTTCATCGGGCAGATAACCGCCGTCAAGCGTTTTTGCGCCGGCTTTTATTTTTACGGTATAGGTCGTTTCTTGCCGGAGATCTTCAGGAAAAAATAAAAAAGTCTTGCCGTCAACGCTGGACCAACTACCCGATAATTTTGGTTCAAGGCTGACATTTTCCAAGAAAACCTGCAAATCAAGCTTTTCCGTGAATACTATTTCCAAATTTTCGGCTAAGCCAATGTTCTGACCGGTTGGCGAGACTTTTGCCACGCCTGGCGGCTCCTTCACTTGCCAAGCATGTTGAGCCAACAGAACCGGTTCGCTTTGGCTGGCAATCTCGTCCGTGCTGAAAACATATTTTTTTTGAATTTGAAAAATTTTCAGGGTGTATTTCCGCCCTTGGCCCAAAAGCTGCTGCGGAACAATCACATAAGCCGATTGTCCGGCTTTTTTGGAAATCCGGAACTCCACATTCGGATCAAACTGAAAAAGATATTCTTCAAATCGGGAAACTGGCTGATTCAGGTCAACCTGCCACTGAGCATCGGCACCAATCACCTGGCTTAAGCCCGGGGTGATTTGCTTGATTTCCGCCAATTCGTTGGTGGTAAAATTCAAAGCGTAAATTTTCGGGTTTTGAATGCCGGGAATAGCGTTTTTAATGTTGGCCAGCGTTATTTCGTAATTTGTATTCGCCGGCCAGGAAAAATCCGGAGTAAAAACCGCCCGCGTGACCAAGTGCTCCCGCAACCAAGCCGACTCAAAACTAAGTTCGCCGTCAATGTGCGGGCTGATTCGAAATTCTAAATTCCGGGAAACCGGCCAGGAAAAATCTAACACTACGGGCGCGTCCAAAGGCAGACGGCCGGCGACTAAATTCGAGGAAAAGGTCGGCTGGGGCTGACGGGTTAAGAAAAATACCGCAAAACCCAAAAAGACCGGCAAAGCGATCAGGGTTTTTAAAAAGCCGTGATGCCGGCGGACTGCTTTCCGCGCATTCATCGTATTTATTGAACCAGCCGCGGGGGTTTGCATGGTTTAAATTAATAAATTCCGGCCGGTCATTTCTTCCGGTACGGGCAAACCGATGGTTTCCAAAACGGTCACGGCCACATCCGCCAAAATCCCCACGGGTTGAGCCACATTCAAGCTCGCTACCCCGCCGGGCAAGATGTAGGGTGAATTGTCTTTTAAATAATTTGCTACAGCTAAAAACGGCACGGGGTTCGTGGAGTGCTCCTTATCAATCGAACCGGTTTGCAAATTCACCAACTCTTCAGCGTTGCCATGGTCCGCCGTAATGAACAACTGGCCGTTGACCGACAAGACTGCGTCGGTAATCTGCTTCAAGCATTCGTCGATAATCTCTAAAGATTCAATGGTCGCCTGCATATTGCCCGTATGCGCAACCATGTCCGCATTGGCAAAATTAACCACGTAAAAATCATAAGCACCTTTGGAAACCTCCTTGACAATCCGTTCGGTTATCTCGCGGACTGCCATAGCCGGCTTGCGGTCATAACTGGAAACATGCGGACTGGGGATCAGAATGTGATCTTCATTGAGATACGCCTGTTCATGCCCGCCGTTGTAAAAATAAGTGACATGAGCGTATTTCTCCGTTTCGGCAATGTGAATTTGCTTTAGTCCGGCTTCCGAAACTACTCTCGCTACCGGATATGTAATTTCTTCCGGCGGGTAAGCGACCGTCACGGGCAAATCTCGATCGTATTCGGTCATGGTGACATAAAAAAGATTTTTAAAATACTCACCTCTTTTAAATTTTTCAAAACCAGGCAAAACAAAAGCTTTGGTAATCTGGCGCATCCGATCCGGACGGAAATTAAAAGCAATTACGCTGTCGCCGTCTTGAATGGTCGCCACGGGCGAACCATCGGCTTGCGTGATCACCGTGGGCAGAAATTCTTCGTCGTACACGCCCGAAGCGTAGCTTTGCTGAATTAAGGTGATAGGATCGGTTCCACTTTTCTCCGCCTGGCCCATCACCATGGCCCGAAAGGCCTTTTCCTCCCGATCCCAACGATTGTCTCTGTCCATGGCGTAATACCGGCCGCTTAAAGTGGCGATCTTGCCCAGACCCACTTCGTGCATGTGCGCGACCAGCTTGCCAACGAAATTTTCCGCGCTCTTGGGCGGCGTGTCGCGGCCATCCAAAATCGCGTGAACATACAATTCTTTCAAGCCCTGCTGTTTGGCCAATTCCACCAAGGCATAAGCGTGTTCATTAAAGCTGTGGACCCCGCCGGAACTCACCAAACCCATAAGGTGCAAACGGGTTTTACGCTTTTTCGCATTTTCAATCGCCGCCAAAAAAGCCGGGTTGGCAAAAAAACTGCCGTCGGCAATCGCTCGATTGATTCTGGGCAGGCTTTGATAAACGATTTTACCCGAGCCCAAATTCACGTGCCCGACTTCGGAATTGCCCATTTCGCCCCAGGGCAAACCCACGGATTCGCCCGAGGCTTGCAGGGTCAGGGCCGGGTAATGCAAAACCAGATCTTCATAATTCGGCAACTTGGCAATGCTAAAAGGGTTGCTCCTCGAAGGCGGGGCCACGCCCCAGCCGTCTAAAATCAACATAACTAAAGGCCGAATTCGAGGAATGAAAGTTTCAGGTCCCATGCTTTTTATTGTTTATTAAACTCCGGCCGGTCATTTCCAAAGGCTTAGGCACATCCATTATCTCCAAAATAGTCGGGGCAATATCAGCTAAACGGCCGAATTTTCTCAGCTTTAACCCATGGCAGCCCTGCCCGGCCAAAATAAACGGCACGGGATTATTTGAGTGTTCGGTATCAACCTCGCCGGAAGTTAAACTTTTCAGCTCTTCGATGTTGCCGTGATCAGCCGTGACAACAAAGGTTCCGTGGATTTTAAAAACTGCGGCTTTTAATTCGCCCAAAGCCTTATCCACGGTTTCCACGGCTTTAATGGACGCGCGAAAATGGCCGGTGTGCGACACCATGTCTGGCGCCGCAAAATTTATGGCGATGAAGTCGTGTTTGTTAAAGCGCAAATCTTTTTTGACATAGTGAACCAATTTCAAGGTGGACATACCGGGCCGCAAATTGTAAGTCGGCACCTTGGGTGAAGAAATTGAAACCCGATCCTCGCCGCCCACGGGGTGGTCATAACCGCCATTGAAGAAATAAGTCATGTGGGCGTATTTTTCGCTTTCGGAAATATATAATTGCCGAAAAGCCTTCAAGGCCATGGGCAAGGTCTCTGGCACATCCCGGCTGGGATATGCCGAAAGTACGCCCGGCAAATCCGGCCCGAAATCCGTCATGGCCACAAAAACCAAATTCCGCAAAACTTTCTTGCGGGCAAAGCCCGGAAATTTTTTCTGCACAAAAGCCTTAGTCAATTGTCTGGCACGATCGCTGCGCAAGTTGAAAAAAATTATGGAATCATTCTCTTTAATCAATTCCCGGCGATGATCCGTTGGCGAAATTAGCGTGGGCGGGATAAATTCATCGCTTTCGTTTCGGTTGTAAGCTTGTAAAATTGCGGTTTCGACATTGCGCGCATGAAAACTCGCTTTCCCCAAAGTCAGCATGTCATAAACCATTTTTATCCGATCCCAATGCAAAGCCCGGTCCATGGCGTAATACCGGCCCGTGACTGAACCGACGCGAACTTGGCCCAGAGCTTTTTCCAGACGCTTAACCATTTTAATCGCCGAAAACCTAGGCGAATCCCGTCCGTCCGTAAAAATGTGCAGAACAATGTTGGGCAAACGACTTAATTTGGCAAAAGTCAAAAGCGCCAATAAATGATCAGGGTTGGCGTGCGCGCTCTGGCTATTGCCGAGCATGCCCATAAGATGTAGGGTCGAGCCATGTTTTTGCACATGCTTGACCGCGCGTAGAAAAGCCGGATTCTTGAAGAAAGTCCCGTCATTAATCGCCCGCGAAATGTAAACCGCGTCCTGCAAAACCACACGCCCGGCGCCGATGTTCAAATGCCCGGCTTCCGAATTACCGTCCTGGCCCCGAGATAAACCCACATCCAGACCCGCGGCTTGTAATTGCGTATTCGGGTATTTTTTCATAAGCTGGTCATAATGCGGGGTTCGCGCAAAAGCAATGGCGTTTCCCTCTTTGCGCGCGCTAATCCCCCAGCCGTCAATGATTACCAAGACCACGGGCAGACACGGCTTGAGTTTTAATTTGCCTTTAACCATTTTCTTCAGACCAAATCGTTAACAATCGATTGTATTTTGCCAGTCTTTCGCCCCGGGAAAGCGAGCCGGCCTTGATGTAATCCGCGTTGACCGCCACGGCCAGATCCGCGATGGTGGTATCGCATGTTTCGCCCGATCGGTGCGAAATCACCACTTGATATTTGTGCTGGCGGGCGTATTTAATGGCGGCCATAGTTTGGGAAAGCGTGCCAATCTGATTGACTTTAATCAAAATCGCGTTAGCCGCTTTTTTTTCAACCCCTTGCTTCAATCTTTTTACATCTGTAACGAATAAATCATCGCCAACCACGCGCATCTTTAAATTTCCCAGGGTTTTAGTCATCATCGCCCAATTCCCCCAATCGTCTTCAGCCAAGCCATCCTCGACCAGATGCAGGTGGTATTTTTCATGCCATTCCGCGTATAAGGCTACCAGCTGTTCAGCGCTTAAACCTTTGCCTTCCAATGCCAGCGAATAGATGCCATTGGGCTTTAAGAATTGGGTCGAGGCCGCATCCAAGCCCAGCTCCATGTCTTTACCCAAAACATAACCGGCCTGCACAATAGCCTGGGCGAGTAATTGCATCGGCTCCTCATTGGAACGCAGCTTGGGCGCAAACCCGCCTTCGTCGCCCACCAATGTCGAAGCGGCTCGGCTTTTGAGCAAACGCAAAAGATTCTGGAAGACTTCGGCGCCGCACCTGACCGCCTCGGGAAAATCTTTCTGCGTAGGCAAAAGCATGAATTCCTGAAACGAAAGACCGGAATCCGCGTGCAGGCCGCCGTTGATGACATTAAACATCGGCCGAGGGAATTTTGAAAAATCCGGTTTAAAGCCGTAATGCTCGGCCAAAAACTGATACAACGGTTTTTTCTCGCTGACGCTCAAAACTTTGGCCAAAACCAAAGACACGCCCAAGATAGCATTCGCACCCAGCTTGGCTTTGTTGGCTGTGCCGTCCAATTCGCACATGGCTTTGTCGGTCTTTTTTAAATCTTTGATTTCTTTATTGAGCAAACGCCCGGCAAGTTTTTCATTCACATTTTTTACCGCCTGCTGAACGCCGCGGCCCAAAAATCGCTTGCCGCCATCGCGCAATTCCAAAGCTTCGTGGCTTCCGGTGGAAGCCCCCGAAGGCACCGCGGCTGTGGCCCGGCTGCCGTCGGACAATTCGGCCGTCACTTGCAGGGTCGGGTTGCCGCGGGAATCCAGAATTTCAATGGCTTTCAAAAATTTTAATTTTGGCATGTTATTCAATGGTTAAAGGCTCCAGCCCCGGCAGCGGCTTGCCTTCCAAAAATGCCAGCATGGCGCCGCCGCCCGTGGAGAGAAAAGTAAATTTATCATTCAATTTCAATTGATTTATTGCTTCCAGGGTTTCGCCGCCGCCAGCCACGGTTTCCGCATTCAAGCCGGCAATAATCTCCGCCAGCTGTTTAGTGCCCTGCTCGAATTGCGGCAACTCAAAATAGCCCATGGGCCCGTTCCAAACCACGGTCTTGGCAGTCTGCAAAATCATTTTGTAAAGCTCCAAGGTTTCCGGCCCGATGTCCAAGATCCGCTGCTCATCCGGCACATTGGCCACGGCCACGGTTTGCGACAACGCGTCGGGCTCTACGCTCGGCGCCATAACCACATCAATGGGCACGCGCAATTTATTGGTGACCAAATTAAGGTCTTTAACCTCGCTGACCATGCTTTCTTCAATCAAAGATTTTCCCACGGCAATGCCTTGAGCTTTTAGAATCGTGTTGGCCAAGGCGCCGCCCAGCAAAAGGTAATCGACCTTTTCCAACAACGCGCGGATAACCGGTAGTTTGGTGGAAATCTTCGCCCCGCCGATGATGCCGATAAAGGGCCGCTGGGGCTTTTCCATAATTTTTTGCAAAAACTCCACTTCTTTCTGCAGTTGAAAACCCGCAGCCGAGGGTAAAAGCGTCGGGAGCGTGGAAACCGATGCGGCTTTGCGGTGGCAGACGGAAAAAGCTTCGTTAATGTAAATTTCCCCTAAGGCCGCTAAATTTTTGGCAAAATCCAAATCATTTTCGCTTTCGCCGGTATGGAAGCGCAGATTATCGAAAAGCAAAATATCGCCGGGACGAACTTCCTGGCTTCGGGTGATAGCTTCGGCTGTTCCGGGCACGATCGGCGCGAATTTCACGCCCGGCAGAATCGCGGCCAAATACTCAAAAACCGGCTGCAGGCTGCAGGCCGGATCGTGCGTGGCTTTGGGTTTGCCCAAATGGGTCAAAAGGATAATTCGGCACTTCTGTTCGCACAAAAAATTAATGGTCGGCAAAGCCGCCTGAATCCGGCTGGGATCAATAACTCTGCCATCCTTGATCGGCACGTTAAAATCCACGCGGACGATTACTTGCTTGCCGTTGACAGCCAGCGTCTTCAGGGATTTAAAATTCATATTTAAATTCAGATTAACTGAAGTTAATTATAACAAAAAAATTGGCTTTTGGCAAACCAAAATATATAAAATTCTTAGTATTATTTCTTACCGCTCTTTGTCCATTCCGCCGCCAGGTTGGAAGCCTTTAACAAAGAATCAAAAGATTCACCGCCATCGCCCCAGGCACCGTTTAAAATTTCATAGGTCATGGTGCCTTGGCTTACATAGTAATTATTCAAATCGGTGACTTCCAATTCCCCGCGCGCCGAGGGTTTTAAAGTCTTAATGACCTGAAAAACCTGCGCGTCATACATATACACGCCGATCACGGCCAAATCGCTTTTCGGCGCTTTGGGCTTTTCTTCGATGTTGACGATTTTATCCCCGGAGATTTCCGCTACGCCGAAGGATTTGGGATTTTCCACCTTTTTCAAAAATACCTTGGCGCCCTGTTCCTGTTTTTCAAATGCCTGGACCGCATTGACAATATTGTCCTCCAAAAGATTATCGCCCAAAATAACCACGATCTTTTGGTTATCCGCAAAATCTTCGGCCAAGCCCAAGGCCTGAGCAATGCCGCCGGGCTGCTCTTGCACGCCATAAGACAGGTGAACGCCAAAGTCATGGCCGTCGCCCAAAAGCTCCAAGAATCCGCCGGCATGGCCTTTGCCCGAGACAATCATGATGTCTTTCAAGCCGGCGTCTTTCAGGGTCTGCAAAGGGTAAAAAATCATGGGCTTGTTGTAAACCGGCAGGAGGTGCTTGTTGGTGACTTTGGTCAGGGGGAACAGGCGCGAGCCCGTGCCGCCGGCGAGAATAATGCCTTTCATAGATTAAGCAATTAATAACTTAGCTTTTTTAAGCTTAATATGATGAAGCTCCCTGGGCAAGCCCATGATGCCCCTTCGGCGGAATCCGCCGAAGCATATCGCCCTGACTAAAAAGCGCGGCGGGGTTATCCGCTTTGGTATTCATCCATGGCTAAAGCCGTGGTTTTCTGCGGAGGCGTATAAAACTACCTGGCAAGGATTGAAGGGGTTGCTCCCTCCTGCCCCGGCAAAGTGAGTTTAGCGGGCAGTGACTTAAAACTATATTGAATAATTTCTCAAGCCTATTTCTTGTTCTTGCCCGGTTCAGCATTGGCTGATTCGAGCTTAACTTCGACCGGCTTGATTGGCAAAGTGAATTGGAAAGCGCTGCCTTTGCCCGGACCTTCGCTTTCCACCCAAATTTTCCCGCCGTGAACTTCAACGATCCGGCGCGCCACATACAAACCCAAACCCGAGCCGTCTGGATTAACCTGGGCAATGCCAAAGCCGCGCACGAATTTAGTGAACAAACCTTTGGCTTCTTTCGGATCCAAACCGCGGCCCGTGTCTTTGACCTTTACCAAAACCCACTCGCCGCTCCGCTCTGAAGTTATAGTAATGCCGCCTTTTTCCGTGTACTTAATTGCGTTATCAATCAAATTCGAAACCACATCATTGATTTTTTCGTCAATCATTAAAACCGGCAAGGGATTTTTCGGGCGCTGGTAAGCCAATTTCAGCTTCTTGTCACGGGCGGTTTTCATCAGTACGGCCACGACTTTTTCGATCAAATCTTCCAAATGCCTCGGCTCTTTGGTAATGACCAGCTTGCCGCTTTCAATCTTGCTGACATTCAAGAAAATATTGATCATATTGATCATGCGCTGGCTGGCGGACAGCAAATCACCGATGATTTTCTTCTGTTCGCCCTTGATCTGGCCGTAATCCCCTTCCATCAACATGGAAAGATAGCCCATAATGCCGGTCATGGGCGTGCGCAATTGGTGGCTGGCAATGGAAACGAATTCGCTTTTGGCCTGATCCAGCTCTTTTAAATGTTCATTAGCCACAGCCAGCTCCTTGTTGGTTTCTTCCAATCTGCGGACCAATTCAATGTTTTGGTAAACCACGCCGGTTTGGTCGGTAATGGCTTGCATCATGTTCAAATCGCTTTTGGTTATGGCTGTGCGCTCTTTGGCCAAAAGAAAGTCAATCGCGCCCACGACTTCGTTTTCGGTGACGATCGGCACAGCCACCACGGTCTTTATGCCAGCCGCTTTTTGCATGGCCTCGCAGGCTTCCTTGGGCACGGGCGGGCTGAAAAACTCATCCAGCTTGGTGCCGATCCGGATCTGCCGCGCTTTCATGGCCTGCACCGACAGGGTTTTGTCTGATGTGTAATCGCCCCAGTATTCGTTGAAAGGCCTGGGCAATAGCTTCAGGACTTTTTCGGTCAATCGAGTTTTAGTAATGGCTTCGGGGAAAATCTTGCGCCGCGATTCGCCTAAAAACAGAAGGATGCCGCCGACAAAACTCAGTTCCGTATAAATCGCGTCCACGATTGACTGCGTGACTTTTTTGAATTCCAAAGTCTGGGTTATCAGGTTGGTGACCTTTTGCAAAGCCGCCAAAAATCGATTGCGGTCTTCCAACTGCAGGTTTTTCTGCTTTAACCTTTCCGTGGCCAGAGCAATGTCTTTTTCCAGTTTGACATTAAACAGACGGATTTCTTCGTACAACCGGGCCTTTTCCAAGGCGCTGGCCAATTGCGGGCCTAATAATTGCAAAAGATTCAAATCTTCATTCGAAAAAGGGTCGCCGGACAATTTCCCGCCCATAACCAAAATCGCGGCAATGCGGTCTTCAATGGTCAAAACCGGAAAAACCACTGAAGCGTTTAATTTGTCCAGCTCTTCCTTGGACTTTTCCAAAAGCGCCCGGGCTTTTTCATCAGTCGTGTCTTCAATCTTCCTTTCCAAATCCTCCAAAACCACAGTGCGCTTTTCGGATTTGACATATTTGGCCAAATTACTGGTGAACCCCAAGACTATTGCTTCTTGGGATTCATTGGTCTTTGTCACAAAAACTTCCCCGCCCTGCTTGGGCAAAAGGATTTTTGCGGATTGAATTTTCAAATCCTGATGCAACCTTTCCTGAACCTTGTTCAAAAGTTTATCCAGATTGATTTCTTTATTAATGACTTCGCTAAGCTGGTGCAAGAGCTTTTGATAATTTATCCGGGCTTTAAAAAAGAATTGGTCGGTGGTTCTGGAAATGTATTTTTTGAGGGGGTCAAGAGTAAGAACAACTGCAACCGAAACAGACAAACCAATTAATACTTGTGAGGTAACATCAGTTACTAATTGTGGGAGTAAAACACCAACGCCTACTATAAATACTGCTGTAAAGAGTACAATTATAGAATAAGTTAGCGTTCGTAAAATAATTAATTTAATATCTAATAGTCGATGCTTTACAACCGCATACGCTATACCACCAATTAGGACTAGGGTTGCAATTGGTCCGAAATGAGTCAAATAACCAAGACCACTAATAAAAGGTAAAATTAAGTTTAATAATGTTCCAAAGATTCCTGCTATTAATGTTGATAAAAATAAAAATTTATATTGTAATCGCCTTTCACCTTTTGCTTTTTTATAATTAATATATAATACTAAAAAAACAAAAAATAATTGGGTTAGGAAAAAGATAACATATAACCAAAAAAAACCTCCGTATGAAAGGTAAATTGTTGGATATTCAAATTTAACATCACTCCCTATAATAAAATTGGTAAAACAAATGCTTAAAATAAAAATAATTACCGATAAATTATAAAAAAATTCTAAAATTTTATTTTGTTTTATCTTGTTAAAATAAATAACAAATTTTAAGAAAAAAACAATTATTAAAAAAGCAAAAACGTAAGATAATTTCCCCCAAATAATTGCGCCCAAAGTTGAAGAAACAATATTGGAGACATAATTAGTTAATGTCCATACTGCTACAGATAATGCTAATAAAAAGAAGTTAACGTTTACCAAATTATGTCGATTACGAACATAAACTATAATTCCTAATATTGAATTTCCTAAAATTACAATAATTGTAACAATTAAGTTTAACATTAGTTTTTTCTAAAAATTAAAAAACTGGAAAAATAATAAATTGAGTTTGATTTTATTAAGCTATACTTTAAATTTTGAATTTTGAATATAAGTTCCTGCGTCTTATGATAATGAACATTTTTTTCCCTAAAAAACAGGTGCTTAAGTAAAAAACACCAGATTGTTTTAATTAAATTATCTTTAAATGGGTCAATTATAAAAAGGTAACCATTACTCTTTAACCATGGATTAATTTTTTCAAGAAATATTTCGAGGCTAGGAAAATGATGGAGATTATTTAAAACAAAAATTGTATCAAAAGAGTTTTCAAAAAAATGTAAATTATTGGCATCATCAATTATAAATTTAATATTTTTATTTTTGATTTTGTTCGAAGCGATATTAATCATCTTATCTGATAGGTCTACAGCGGTTATTTCTATATGAGGAAATTGGAAAAAAAGTTGTCTTTCCAATTCACCCGTTCCACAACCTAAATCCAAAATGTTAAAAAATTTAATATTTTTTTCTTTTACAATCCTTATTATTTGTTTATAACAATATTTAAAATAATGACCCCACAATATATTATTATCATAATGTTCCGCCCAATGATCAAAATATTCTTTATTTTGCATTTTTCTTTCTAATAAACCAAATTAAATATTTTATGATAGATAAAAAATTATATTTAACATGGACAATAAACTCTTTGTCTTTATTTTTTTTCAACTCAAGAAATTCTTCACCTAATGTTTGGATCTGTTGATTATAATGCTTTTGGGAAACCGGCGAAATTAGCCATGGCGTATTTTCATATGAGCCAATTAAAACACATCCTTCCCTTAATAATTTTCTATTTGGATTCCAGCTTTGTTTTAATATTGTTTGCGCCAATTCCCAAGTTTCATTATTGGCCAATGGCAATTTTTTATCACTACCAATAGATTCTGGATCGGGATAAATAAATGAGGCAAAATGTTTTAATGAACCCAAAACTCTAAGGTTTCTTGTTATAGCCATTATGTGTAAGGATTTAAATTTTCTTTGAATCATTCCCTCAACAAATTCATCAACTATCATATCAGCATTTAAGATAATGGAAAGGTCATATCCCTGAAAATCTTGATTAATTACTGTAAACTCTAGGTATAAAACATGCTTTTTATTAATAACTTTTTTACTTGCGGATGCAATTGCTACTATTTTATTATTGTATCTAACCAATTGTAATCTTTTTGCTCTTATTATGTGCTGTAAAATAAAATCTTTTCCAAATTTTCCCCAATTCTCTTCAATAATTTGATCTATGTTTTTTAATAAAAAAGTTCTAATACTTTCTAATTCTTTTGATTCACGAAAACATTCAAATTGAAATAATTTTCCATCTTTACTTAGATCAGAATTCTTAAGAAATAATTGTTTTGCCTTGTATGTTCTTCTCATTAATTTAAAACACCTATTTAATTATTCTTAATCCTTTTTATCGCCATTTGATACATTTTGGGGTTTAAATTACATCAGTAAATTGCGATTGAAATTGCCTTAACTGCCAAATTTACTAACTGTATATAAATTTTGCCCATCTTATGCCTAAAACATAAGCGCCGGCAAAAGTCTGAATAGCCATGGACACACAACGAACAGCCTACACTGCCAGCTCCTCCTCCATTTTAGCAAAGATTACAACTTTATCCTTCCCACTGCTTGTTTATACAGCCTGACATTAAACATGGCTTCGCCAAATTTGTATTGCAAAACCTCCAATTCTTTTATTTCCTGGATAGCATAGGCCGCATGGTTTTTACGTTTACCAAAAATAAAACTGCCCATAAAAGTCTCGGCGCGGCCCATTGGCAAAAATAGGCTTGTTTCTTCACCCCGTAATTCTTTCAAAGCTTCAGGATACCTGGGATCATCATCCAATCTGTAAGGCAGTTCTTCGGGAATCAAAACCAAGCCAGTCGCCCGTAAGCTTTCCAAAGTGCTTTTGTGGCTAGAAAAATAAGCATCGGTGCTTTCTGCGAACCGAATTTGCTCCACTCCTGTAAGTTTTTTCAAAACCTCAATAATAGAATTTAATAAACCTTCGTAATTTTTGGTCGAAGTGAAAATAGCTTGGGTCAAAATTTTCACTTTTTTCTGTTTTTCGTCGTGTGTTTCAAAAATTTTGTCAATTTTTTTGTAAACTAATTTACGGATAGGCTCAACCGTTAAAACGACTAAAAGTGTGATAATAACCAAATAAGTTAATTCGGTTTCTGGCTTTACAAGTGTTACCGTATCTCTAAGTAACAAGATGATAAATAAATAAATACCAAAAATTATTGCAAAAGATAACAATCTAATGACACCTCTTTTTAGTACCAAACTAATCTCCAAGAAACGAAATTTTAACATTGAAAAAGCTGCGAAACCAGAAAATAAAGCAGATGAATTTAAAATAATAATATCAATTGTTCTAGGTATTTCACCAATTAAATTCACATAAACACTTTCTACAAGTAATATTATTACAGCAAATGTATATCCTATTAAAAGATATTGAATTTGCAAATGAATTATCCCATGGCTTAAAATAAACTTTTTTAGTAGATTCTTTAAACTTAAAAATAAGAAATAAAACACCAAAACAAATAAATACAAATAATAAGCAGGGGCGAAATTTCTTTGACCTTGATTACTAAAACTTATGATTAGATCCGTTAAACAAAAAATTGATAGTAAAATCAAAGGGACAAATAATAAAATCTCATTTTTTAGGTTTAACTTTTTATTTTCATCTGGAAAATGAATCGAGAATGATGTCATAAATCCGCCAATGAAAAGGGCTACAATAAAATCTGCTCTTGTTAGAATATGATATAGTTGATCTTTTGAATCTTGAACAATTGGAAACAATATTGTCACAATAAATATCCAAAGAAAACTAAGTAATATTACAAACAAAAATCTCCTGTGCGCTTTGCCCCAGCGCCATTTTTTGGAGACTTGAAAGGCTATATACAGGTATAAAATCAAATTAAACGCGGTAAGCAAGTACAATAATTTTTCACCCATAAATTTTACTTTTATCCAAATTAATCCAAAACTACAAATCCCCTCTTTTAAGCATATTTTGGCAGTTTCTAGAGGAAAAGTAAAGGGATTTGGGGAAGTTAATTAATAAATCAAATACTTAAAACTGCCTAAACTATAAAAACTTCGACACCTTGTCAATCAAAAGTCTAAGGTTTGGCTCCATCTCCCAAAAATGTTTAAACTTTTCCCTTAAGACTCTATGCTGCGGGTACCCCATGTCCAATGGTAAACCTCTCTTTTGTAAAATTTGATTTAATAATACAGTCACGGATTCCTTAACTGTGTGAATTTGCTGTTCATCAAGACCCAATGCTTGACATTGCTCCCAATAGTAAATATGGAAAAGGAAGTGCATTAACTCATGATAGATTGTCGTAATACTTCTTTCCCTGTCCTTTTCTCGAAAAATAAGGTAGAAAAAATGTTGCTGTATATCATACGGCGCACGATGGAATGTAGTAATGTATACCGAAATGGGATTTGGGGGAAATTTTTCGTCAAGAAGTATTTCTAGATCGTTTCGAATTCCTTCTTCATCTACAGACTTATTCATCCAGGTAATAAACGTTGAAATTTTTCCGTTTTGATAAAAATGTTTCTTTAAATAGCCCTTAAGAAACTTTGTATTATTAACCTCAGCTTCAGAAATGTCACTGGGAAGATAAGTTTTCCAATCGATACCATAACTCTTCCGAGTAATTGAAGTTTGCCAATTATTAATATCCCGTTGAATATCTTGAATGAATAAAAGTTGCATATATTAAGTATATAACAAAAAAGAGAAACCATCGAAATGGCTTCTCTTTAAGAAACAGCCTTAAGTCCCTAATCGGGACATTGAACGCAATCACAATCAGCGCACTGAGAACATTCTTGACACTGACTTGCAAATATCGCTTCGTCATTGGCCGGAAGTAATATGCCCAGATATTCCATTCTCACCACCTCCTTTCTTCTGGAATTCACGGATTAACTGAAGTGCATGCAATTCAACCACTACCGGAAGAATTGCTTTATATACTCCACAGTAAGGTGAAGTGTGTTGAAAAGTGCCAAAATTATACTTAGTTTGAAAGGCACATCCACCCCCACAGATATAGCGCCATTTACAATCTTTACAACCTGGAATTTTATCTACATGACTTATCGCTAATTCACGTTCACCTTGGCGAAGAATGGTTTTACTCATGGCCAAAAAAAACTTTTTACCATTCAACTTTTTTTTGTTTTTAGAGCCAAACTAACCACAAAACGGCAGAACCTGACAGTGATTAACACCAAAAATGGCGATGAAATTGCGCATGTGAAATGGGTTGATTCACGATTTTGTACCAAAAAAATATGCATCGAATTGTTTACCCGGCAATTCAGCAAGTTCAGCGTATATAAACATGTAAAAACGGCGCAAATTATGGAATAAAAAAGCCCAGGGGAGAAATCCCATGGGCTGGTTTTGCTCAATTACTTTCCAAGGGCATTGAGCTTATTTGAGCAAGAGCATCTTCTTTGTTTGTACTGCTTCACCAGCAGTGATCCGGTACAGGTACACGCCAGACGAGTACTGTGAGGCATCCCAACTAACAGCGTGCTCACCCGCTGCCTGGCGCTCATTAACGAGTGTGGCTACCCGTTGACCCAAGAGATTGTAGACATGCAAAGTCACTTGGGTCGCTTGAGGAAGTGAGTAGCTAATGGTCGTTGCGGGGTTGAACGGGTTAGGCTGATTTTGTTTGAGCGCAAACACTGTTGGCAGCGTCGTTTGGGCGACTTTCCCCAAGTGCCCGCCCGTCTGGCTGTTCCAGATTTCAGTGTTGTTATTCAGGTAGACGTAGGTCACCCCGGTGCCGTAGTTGATGGTCATGTACCCCATCTGAAACTGCTGCCGGTTGCCGGAGAAGGCCTCCGTCGGTGAGCCAATCCGCGTAGAGAGGCGCACCCCATTGCCATCGAGTCCCATGGTGTAGGCGTAGAGGAAACTGCCGGAGACGCCATACGCCTCGCTCGATCCGTTCGGGTTGTACACGAGCATGATCGGACCGAATATGCCACCGTCGTAGTTCTGGGTGATGTACCCTGTGCTGTCCCAGTTTGTGTTCACGAGTTGTGTCGCGTGACCCAAACCGGCAGCGGCACCGTAGCGGTCGTAACAGTCAGTAATGACGTACGACCACAGATTGTTCCAACCACTCAAGGCCCAACCTGGAGTGAAGTGTGTTATGTGGTCGTAGCAGTAAATAACCCCATTGATGATGTACCCACGCTGGAAGTCCTGCCGTCCGTAGTTCTCACTGGGGGTTGGTCTATACAGGTTGGTGATAGGCATCCCTAAGTGCGAGTACGGTCCACCCTGGCTTGGGACTTGCGTCCCGGCCGGCGTTGGACAATCCCCGCAGTTCAAGGCCATGTGCTGCCAGTGATCCCAAAACCACCAACCCACGTAAAACGCTTGACGCGCCCCGCCGGACACGTCGTAGACGACACCACCGGGCTGCCCGGTGCCAATTGAGACGTAGCAGTTTCGGGACGTCCCGTCCGACTGGTGCGCCGGTGTGATGCTGTAGTCGTACCACCAATACGTGCCGCCGAATCCACCACTCACGGTGAGCGGACTCTGCCAGAAGCCGTACGGGTTTTTGTTGTTTAACGGTGTCGTCTTCCGGCTCTCCATCAAGGCGGAAATGCCCGACGGCGGACCGGCCTGGAAGGCGACCGTCGTAAGGCCCGTCTGGCTGTTCCAGATCTCGGTGTTGTCGTTCAGGTATACATACGTGACGTTCGTCCCGTAGTTAATGGTCATATACCCATACTGGAACTGCTGCCGATTGCCGGAGAACGCTTCGGTGGGCGCACCAATCCGTGAGGAGATGCGGACGCCGTTCCCCTGGACCGCCATGGTGTAGGCGTAGAGGAAACTGCCAGAGACACCATACGCCTCGCTTGGCCCATTCGGGTTGTACACGAGCATGATCGGACCGTAGATGCCACCGTCGTAGTTCTGGGTTCGATAGCCCGTGCCGTCCCAGTTCTCGTTCACCAATCCTGTCGCGTGGCCGAGGCCTGCCGCAGCGCCGTAGCGGTCGTAACAGTCGGTGATGACGTACGACCACGTGGTATTCCAACCGTCTATCGTCCAGCCTGGCGTGAAGTGCGTGATGTGGTCGTAGCAGTAGATGACTCCATTGATAATGTACCCTCTTTGGAAGTCCTGCCGCCCGTAGTTCTCACTGGGCGTCGGCCGATACAGGTTCGTGATGGGCATGCCGAGGCAGGAGATGGGCCCGCCCTGGCCGAATACTTGGTCACCGGCTGGATTGGGGCAAGCGCCGCAATTCCAGCCCATACCTTTCCAGTGGTCCCACGGCCACCAGCCAACGTAGAAGGACTGGTTGGCGCTGCCGTACACGTCGTGGATGACCGCGCCCGACTGCCCCGTCGCAGTGGCGACGTAGCAGTTCTTTGACGTGTGGTCCGCGTTGTACGCTTCCGTTGTGGTGTAGTCGTACCACCAGTACGTCGCGTTGAATCCGCCACTCACCGTCTGCGGACTCTGCCAGAAGCCGTACGGATTCTGGTTGTTCAACACTGTCGTCTTCCGGCTCTCAATCATGGCAACAATTTCTGCTGCTGGAGCAGGGCCGGTCATGTAGGTAAGGGGGGTGGAGCCACCACCTGACCCACCAACGTAGTTGGTCCACACCTGCTGGTCACTCGCGTTGTATACGCGAATGACGCCATTCGCCTCTTCCACCATGCGTCCGGTCTTGAAGTACTGGGTATTCCCTTCCCGGTCGCGGGTAGGAGCGCCAA
>QZJU01000016.1 GCA_003597955.1 Candidatus Parcubacteria bacterium | reverse complement strand
GCCTGGCAAGAGAGGTTCCATTCATCCCCGCACTTAAAGCGGCTAAAAGACTACTCCTGACGCCGCTTCCGTGCGGGGTTTCCTGGATTAGAAAAAATACTCCGCCTGATCTTCGGAGTATTTTTTAGTTTTTTATCCGACCTTGCTACTGTTTAAGTGATTCCGGATTTAACATATAAGTTTTGGCAATCTCTTCCGTAATCTCGTTGGCGTCAAACAAACGCTTCAAGTCTTGATCCATAGTCACCATGCCGTCGTCAGCCGAGGTTTGCAAAACGGTTTTAATCTGCGCGATCTTATTTTCACGGATGAGATTGGAAATTGCCGGGGTGTTAATGAGAATTTCCCGCGAAGCGATCCGGCCGCCATTAATACGCGGCAATAATTGCTGGGAAATAATGCCTTTCAAGAATAAAGACAATTGGATTCTGACTTGATCCTGCTGATAGGGTGGAAATACATCAATAATCCGATCCACGGTTTGGGCGGCGTTAAAAGTATGCAAAGTAGCCAGGACCAAGTGCCCGGTTTCGGCCAAAGTAATGGTAGCGGCAATGGTTTCCAAGTCCCGCATTTCGCCTACCATGATCACATTCGGGTCTTGCCGCAGGACATGCTTCAAAGCATCGCCAAAAGATACCATGTCCGTACCCAGCTGTCTCTGCTTGATTATGGATTTCTTGGATTCGTACAAAAATTCAATGGGATCTTCCAGGGTAATAATGTGCGCCGAGCGTTCATTGTTAATGAAATTTATCATGGCGGCCAAAGTTGTGGATTTGCCGCAGCCGGTCGGGCCGGTCACCAAAATCAAGCCTTGTTTCTGCCTTAACAAATCATAAACCACCTGGGGCAGAAGCAGGTCTTCCATAGTTGGAATTTGCTGGGAGATGATTCTAGCCACTAAGCCGGCGTTATTCCTTTCCCAATGACAATTCACCCGAAACCGGTTGCCGTCATTCAGCTCGTAGGACATATCCAGCTCCCGCTCGGAAATAAACAGCTGTTTCTGTTTGTCGTTGAGGATTGAAAAAACTAAAGCCTGGGTGTCTTTGGGCGCCAAGGGCGGAATACTGTCGACTTCGTTCAATTCGCCGTCAATTCTTAAAATCGGAGGTTTGTTGGCCACAATGTGAACATCTGATGCGCGTTTTTCAACCGCCAATTTGAAAAGGTCGTCAATTTTTATCATATTTGGAAAAGTTTAAAAAATGCCGTTTTTGTGGAGTTTTAAAAAATCCAAAAAACTGCTGCGCGATTCGCTTGCCCAGATTTGGCGTGGCTTTGGCATAATACATGGTTTGGCCGAACATAACCAAGCTGATTTGCCCATGAGGGAAAAATGATGCTGACTTTTTCATAGTTTTTATTTTTATTTCTGTCTTTATTGTAGCAGGTTTGTGCAATTCCGTCAACCCGTTAAAATGTTGTCCATTTGATTTATCCAAATTAAATTTTCACGTTTATGGAAACTTACGATATTTGGGAATAAACTCTAACCGGTTCAATCTCTGTTATAATGAACCTATGGACAATAAGTTGCACAAAAAAATCACGCAACAAATCGAAACGCTTTTAACCGGCGCTTTGAGCCTGGTCGCGGCTCTCGCTTGGAATGAGGCGGTGAAGGCTTTATTTGAAAAGATTTTTGGCCAAGCCAGCGGCCTGATTGCCAAATTTCTTTACGCCATCATCGTCACCGTGGTGGTGGTTTGGGTCGTGACCCGGCTTTCCAAATTAAGCGCTCAAGTGGAATCCGACCAGAACCAGGAACGCAAGCCTTGACGCGCCACAGAAGCGTTCCAGATCAACCAGGTTATCAGCAACATCACCAATTGGGAAATTAGACACAAAAGACAATAGGCCTTTAGGCTGAAAATTTCCGCGCTGGTCAGGTATACGGAAAAAACCACGCCCAGCCCGCTGGCCAAAGCCATGGCGCCCCAGGCGAAAGTGGTGATTTTTTTTACAAACAAAAGCCACAAGCCGCCCAAGGCCAGCGAGCCATAACCAATTAGGCCGATCAAAGCCACGGGAACGCCGACGATTTCACTGGCCCAGCTTTGATTTACGGCATCGCAACTGAAAGTATCGTTAAAATTGCAAAAACTTGAGGGCTCCAAACTATAATGCGTTTTCAAACTATAGGCCGAAATCACCACCCCGACGATCGCTAATAATATTACAATAATCAATCGGTTTTTCAGTTTTAACATATGCGCTATTTTAGCAGTTTGACTTGCGCTCTGCCAAGCGGTAGGCTGTTTTTAAACAAAACTGAAAAACAAACAAAGGAGTTTTACAATGGTAGCATTGAAAAACACGCCTAATGAAGGAAATTGGGCGTGCTTAACCGGATTTGGTTCCAATATTTTTGACGAATCAAATCCTGTCTGCCTTGTCCGACGGGTCAGCAACCAAGAAATTTCCGATTCTTTCGCAAAGCACGAAACATATTTTCGAAAAATTTTCGCTTTGCTAAGCAAATTTCGCGAAAAAGGGATTTCCTTATATTCGCAGCCGGAGTGGCAACGGCTCGATTCCAAAAGCCAAATTGCCTCGCTGATTCTTGATCGAAAATACCCAGGCGACACCTTGCCTAAAGATGATGATCCGAGGTGGATCCAGTTTAAGGCGCCGCCGGAAAAAATCGAGAAGCAGTCAGGCATAAAATTCCGCTATTGGGCAAAGCCCGGCGTAGACTCCAGTCATGTTGGCGCGCAGGCCGCGGAGCGGGCTTTGGCGGTTTCGGGTCTGAATCGTGAAAGGCTTGGATTTATTGTCGTGGCGACCACCACGCCAGCTCATCCGGCAACTCCGCTGACTGCCACACTGATCAAAGAATTGCTGGGCATCCGGAATGAAAATGTCTTCTGTACGGACATTACGGCCGCGTGCACAAGTTACGCATCGGCGCTTCAGCTCGGCAATGCTTTAATCAGTTCTGGGCTTTACAAAAATGGTCTGGTCATCGGTGCTGATGTTATGGAGACAACAACCACAAGCCCATATGATCGGAATGTTAGAATTCTCTTGGCTAGTGGCGCAGTATGCGGCGTTCTGGAAGCATGCAGTTTTCGAGATCGTGGATTTTTTCCCAATGGATTTCACTTCGAGTCTGATGGGAGCCTAGCTGACCTTATTGTCATTCCGGCTGGGGGTTCGGCGCTCCAAGTCACGCCGGAGATGATTATTGATCCATTTGACCAGCGTCATATGATGGCGATGAATGGACCGGAAGTACGTAAACGCGCGGAGCGCTTATTGTTGAAAGTCCAAAAAAGTGACGAGGATTCACAGCCTCAAATTACCGGCGCGATTGCTCGAGCTCTGGAGAAAGCAAATGTGACCTATGCTGACATTGATTTCGTCGCTTTCCACCAGGCCAACTCACGGATAATCACTCCCATTGAAGAACATATGCGCGAGCTCGGATTCCAGGGGAATGTGAGGAATAACATCGATGAGTTTGGAAATACGACTTCCGCTTCGGTTGGCTTATGTCTTGATCACGCCTGGCAGCTAGATCTGCTAAAATCCGGCGATTTGGTCATGATAGTCGTCTTTGGCGGTGGCATGACTGTGGGCATAATTATTTTCCGGTGGACGCTCCAAGGTTTTCCAAGTGAGTATCTTGCTTACAGCTTCCAATCCGCTAATTTACCGGCTCTTGTTATTTAATCCACTGAAGCAGCCAAAAAAGGTTTCTTTTCTTTTAAAACTCCTGAATGAATCTCAGGAGTTTTTTAAAGCACGCTTCATTAGGTTGACGCTATTTAAATTATCTTCTAGGCTATTTTAAAACCGCTCATTTAATCAAATCGGACAGAAAGGAAAAAAATGGGAAACCAAAAGGGTTTTACCCTAACCGAACTGTTTGTCATTCTCATAATAATTGCCATTCTTGCGGTGCTTGCCATTCCTCACTACACTAAGACGCGCGACCGAGCAGTCTGCAAAGATATGCTCGCGGAAATTTATAACGCGGAAAAAGCTTACCATCAGCTCCACGGCGCTTACGCATTTTACTGGAATTTAAACTTATCCAAAAAGGCCGGCAATCTGCTGAAAAAAAATCCGGAGCTTCAGGCATATGTGCTTAGAGCCACATCTCATTCTTTCTTTGCGGTTACGAATCTTAGGCAAATCCAGGCAACAATTACCCAAGATAGCGTCATCACATTATCGCTAATAGAATAAATACTTTAAACCCGCATCTCATCTTGCGGGTTTTTTATTACCTTGACACACTGCCAAAAATCCCATAGGGTTGCGGTAATAAACAAAATAAATGATGTTTTCCAAGAAAGGAGGAAAAAATAGGTGGAAAAAGTAAAAATTTTCACCGGGGCAACTGGTAATACTTTTGAAGAACTTGAAAAAGAGGTAAACCAGTGGCTTAGAAAGCAAAATCGCACAATTCAAATTATTGTGCGTGAGGTCAGAACCATTAGCGGAACCAACCTCGAAGGCCATGCTTTTATCAACTGCACCATCGTGATCTTTTACCACAAAAACCCGACTCCCTGAATGATTAAGCGCTCTTGAGCCAAAGAGCGCTTTTTTTGACAAAAATCGAAAATACATTAATAATTAACCCACTAAACCAAAAACGCATAAATCCATTGCATAACCCCTTTGCCAAACAATATATTAATTAACCAATGCACGCCCCCCAGCGACAGGTTAATAGATATTGAGAGACTTGAGGAGAAAATCAGGCAAAGGGGTATTTTTTTTGCTTGACAATAATTTTAAATATTTTATATAATGGAGCCTACCTTAAGTGTGGCTTTAGAACAAATCGAACATCGAGGCGTTAAGGGACGCCTACAATAATGGCTTTACTATCAAGAGACTCACACCCGCCAGTCCATTAAGGACTGGTTTTTTCTTTGTTTTGAATTATCCTTTTGTCTTACTCCAAGCCAGCCAAATATTTTTCCGCGTCCAGCAGGGCCATAACGCCCGTGCCGGCCGAGGTCACGGCTTGGCGGTAACGAGGATCTTGCACATCGCCGGCCGCGAACACGCCTTCCACCGAGGTTTTGGTCAGGTCGTGAACTTTTACATAGCCGTGATCCAATTCCAATTGGCCTTCAAAAATCTCGGTCGAAGGTTTGTGGCCAATGGCCAAAAATAAGCCTTGGCAAGGAAAATCTTCAACCTCCCCGGTTTGACTGTTTTTAATTTTCACACCTTCAACTCTGTCTTGGCCTAAAACATCCACGACTTCGGAATTGTATTTAACCTGAATCTTGGGATTTTTAAGCGCCCGCTCCTGCATAATTTTGCTGGCGCGGAATTCGGCAGAGCGATGTATGATTGTCACTTGGCTGGCAAATTTTGTTAAAAAATTGGCTTCTTCCATGGCCGTATCGCCCCCGCCGACCACCACGACGGACTGATTCTTGAAGAAAAACCCGTCGCAAGTGGCGCAGGCCGAAACGCCTTTGCCTTGCAAGCGCTGTTCATTGGCCAGACCCAGCCACTTAGCCTTGGCGCCCGTGGCCACGATTACGGCCTGTGCTTCCAAGGCCTCCTCACCAACCCAAATTTTGAACGGCCGGGTTTTAAAATCCACCTTGGTCGCTTGGGCATCAATGAATTTCGTGCCAAATGCCGCGGCGTGTTCCCGGATTTTTTGCATCAGTTCCGGGCCTTGGATGCTGATGAAGCCGGGAAAATTTTCCACGGCCGAGGTTTCGGTCAATTGCCCGCCCGGAACGCTGCCGGAAATGACCAGCGGCCGCAATTCCGCGCGAGCGCCGTAAATGGCCGCGGCCAATCCAGCCGGACCTGAACCAATTATAATGAGTTTATGCGGCATGATTAAAAGAAAATAAAAGTAAGTAAGTATAGTCTACAAACCTATTGCGAAATCGTCCAGGCTTAAACAAAAAAGCGCTTGGCTTTTCCGACCAATGCTTTATACTTACTCCAAGTTTCTCAAAAAAGTTCCCTTAAAAAAGCAAAGAGGTGCGCAATGTGGTTTTATTACTTATTGACGGGCTTACTATGCTTGGCGCTGTTGCTGTTGCCTTTTCTCGATCAGTTTATTGAGGAAAAGAAAATGCAAAAAAAAGAAAGGGAGGCCTTTACTCAAAAATTAATTGGCAACCCAAGCCGGCCTTTGCCTGACCTGAAAACCTTAAACGGCCCTTTAGCACCAGATCAACCCGTTTATTACTGTCCAATCTGCTTTTTAGTCTCGGCTTACCCAGATGTTTGTCCGGAGCATGATTATGCCGAAATGAGGCTGGGCAATTATCACGCCCTCAAATTTTACCAGCAAAAACAAAAACTTTACTTTTCGGAAAGCCCGGACGACAGTCCTGACCCGCGCGACAAATCATTATGGTAAATCCTGCCATTTATTTTTAACGGCAGGATTTTTTTCACCTAAGGTTCCGGCTTGAATTAAAAAATGTCTTGGGTTTTCCACCGGAAAACCTTAATTTTCTTCCCAGCTTAAAGTTTCGTACTGCCCCGTGGTGGGAAAATCCGGGGGCGGGGCATAGGTTAAATTCGAATCGAAATTCAAATTTCGGGTGCAATAACCGGAACTCTGTGTCCCGCCGCAAAAGGTTGAGCCAGTCCAGGCAAACCCATACCTTTGGTTGGTAGCCAATGAACCAAAAGTCGTAATGGTGGACTGCGATCGATAGCTGCTGCAGGAAGCCAGGCCATAGGGGTCTGGACTGCCAATTGGGTAAAGCTGATAACTGCTCCCGCTGGCACCGTAATTCGGCCGGCCAATGCGGCCGTTCTGGGCAATCAAAGCCGCGTCAACCCGTAAATCGTCCTCGCTAAAGAATCCGACCAAAATATTATTTTGCGCAATTAACCCGATTGCCGCCGAGCTGTTGGAATTATTGACACAGCTCGCGCCGCCAGAGCATTCGCTATCTTGAGAACAAGCATTGCGCGTAGCGTTATCGCAATAACGATTGTAGGTCAGATCCTTGTTGACATAAATATTGGCATTGCCCGAAGCCAATGGTTCACGCGCGCCAATAACGGTCACGCGGGTATTGTTGC
Organism: Candidatus Parcubacteria bacterium; assembly: GCA_003597955.1. Lineage (GTDB taxonomy): Bacteria > Patescibacteriota > Patescibacteriia > PEXW01 > PEXW01 > PEXW01. The sequence continues at coordinate 42,257 of QZJU01000016.1, read as the reverse complement.
TCACGACGCCGTCAACCCAGACATCATCCTCCACGAAAATCAAGCCGTTGGTCGGCATTGGATGTGCCAGCGAAGAAACGCCCTGATAGGTAAAGCTTGATTGGTCAGCGACCCGCGAGCCGATAGAGTGGCTGGATTGCAAGCAACTAAAGCCCGAGGTCACGCAGGTTCCGGCGCCGACGCTGGAACAATCGAAATTTGATGAACAGCTGCGGTTGCCGTTCAAAGAGCAATAATTACAGTTACTGGTTTGGGTGCAAGTCCGGTTGAAATTGTTCGAGCAATAGCCGTAATCGCGCCATTGCGTACCTGAGCGGTATTGACAGCGCAGCTGGGCATTAACGATCCGCATATCCACCAAGCCATCTTGACGAAAGGTGATATGGTAGCCCTGGCCACCCGAAGGCAAAAGATGAATGCCGTTAGCGTTAGCGCGGGTCTTCATCACGCTTAAGTCGGAAGTGATAGAGTTAAAATCCACTTGGGGCACTGGCGTTTGCCGGCCGACCAAGAACACATCCGATCGTGTAGGCAGGGTTTCATAGGGCGGGGGCGGCAAAACCGTAGGCGCTTCCAAGGGACGATAAGTATCATTCACGCCCGTTCCCGGCGGCGCATTAACATGCGTATGCACCCCAAATTCTTGACCGCCAGTGTGATCAGGATCGTCGTAAACGTATTGCAACGAAGTAACTAAATTGTGGGCAATTCCATCAAACCTGATACCGCCATTGGAATGGATGGGGCCAAAGACTTCCGTGCCCACGCCAAAACGCATATCCGCATTGGCCACGACGGCATATTTGGTGAAAGACGGAATGCCTTGTTTAACCGTAATCGATCGAGCGCTGTTTGGCTTATTAGTCAATTGACCGGTGGATTTTATGGTGACCACGGTCGAGCCCGACGGCGGCGGAGTAATCTCCAGAGAAAACTGTCCGACGATGTTATTGTTAGCGTCCCGAAAATCATGCACATATGGCCCGGGGCCGCCTGTGCCGTCTTGGTAGTCGTCCGGCACATGCGCCAAATGCCAGCGATAATAATCAACACCGGCTTCGGCTATGGCTAAAGCCCGCTCTCGATCCACGCGGAAATTGCTGGCCGTATTCTGATTGATTATGAATTGCATGGCCAGCATGCCTAAGGTCACGAATAATGCGGTGATAACCAAGATACTGACCAACAATGAACCCGGGGTTTTTAAATTTTTCTTTGGTGGGTTATTTTTTCTTGCCATATTCGTACATTCGTAGACTTATAAATTATCCTTTAAATTCCTAAACACAATACTGCTTTGCATTTCAATCGGCGTCGGCGGTTGATTTGGATCGTAATCTATAGTCAAAGTTATTTTTACCAGCCGAACATCCTGCAAATTTACGGGGAAACTTAAAGCTGCCTGGCTGCCCGAATAATTTTTGTCGTAATACGCAAAAACCGGATTGGCGCCGTTTTGAACAAAGCTGGCTAAAGCTTGTATTTGTTCGTTGCCGGTGGGATAAGTTGCTGGGCTGCCCGTGGGATTAATTATGCCGATTTTAATCTGCCCGTTATCCAAAAAAAGCCTGACCTGCTCGCGATCCAAATCCGCGTCGACATTAGCGTAAACAGTTAAACTTTGTGCGGCCGCGGCTAAAATCGGATAACTGCCGTTATTGGATGGCTGTGCTTCCCGAATTATTTTTGTCATACGCGCCAAAGCTTGGCGGGAGGCTTCCTGCGCTTCCACTTGCGCCCGGTTTCGATCCCATTCCCGAAAGCCCGTTGTGGCAAACACGCCTAACAAAGTTCCGACAATGCCTAATATGCCAGCGGTGATGATAACCTCAACCAAAGTAAACCCCGCACCACTTTTTGAAAAAATTCTTTTATGAACTTTTTGATTATTTTGTGATGAAAAAATATTTTTACAAATACGCAACGCTTTTTCAAAAAGTGGTGCGGGGTAAACCACCCGATTCAACAAAGGGTTGATTTTTAAAGGAAGATATTTTTTCGGGTGAAAATCCATGGTTAAATTTTACAGTCTGTAAAAGAAAAGTGGTGCGGGGTAAAAAAGGATTTTTTCAGGGGTAAAATATGCATTTTCTTAGTTGGGCGTTAACTGAAAAGTGTTCTGCAAATTTCCGCTGATGTCCACATCAACCACTAAATCAACATACCCGCTTTTTTGGATTGTCACTTGATAAGTGGTTGCCGAGCTCAATCCGCCAAAAAAAGCCTGCCCGGGCGGAGTGCAACCTGAAGTGTAATCAATGGATACTCCGGAAATCGCCGGTGAATATTTCACGTCCGCAGTTTGCAAGAATAGTTTGTATCGTATGTATCTTTTGTTCTGCAGCGCCCCGGCAATAGGTGTGCCGCTAACCGTATAATAGGTCCCTGCGGTTCCGTCCGGACCGACAAAATCCCAGGTGGCATTGTCGTCATTGGCCGCCAATTGAAAGCGCACCGACTCGCTGCCGACTTCTGAAGGCTGATTTTCCGGGTTCCAATTTAGCATAATGAAACTTGAGGCTGAGCCGGTATCAAAGGTCGAAGAGGTTAGGCTGCCGCTGTTGGCGTAGGTCTCGATAGTTAAAGCTATGCCCAAACTTCTAACCACCGGGGTTTGGTTCTGGTCAGTGGTGCTAAACTCCACCCGGAAACGCAGATCGCCGCCGGTCTGCACGAAATTATGCAAATTTCCTGGGGTCACTGCTTCAAAACTCGCCCCGTCAGCGCTTAAATAATAACGAACGGTTTGGCCATTCAATTCCTCGTCGACTGTCAAAGTGGCGCTGACGATCTTTCCGGCCGGGGTGGTTAATTGCAGACTTTGGGCCGTGGCGTTGAAATCATAAACCCCGCCGGTCTGGGGCAAACGAATTTCGCCGGCTGAAGTATCCCAAACCGCATTGCTGGCGGTTGCGTCTTTGTTGGCGTCGGAATCAAAACTTTCGGCCAGGTTGGGATTACTGGTGGACTTAATCATGCTGACTTGGCCGGGAGTCGCATTGACTTCCACGGCGCCGTTGTCTTCAAAGTACTTGGTTGCATCCGTAAATAGCGCCTGGCCGCTGCCACCGTTCCAATCTGTCTGTAGCCATGCGCCCTGGCCCGTAATCTTAGTCTCATCGTAGGTACCGTAAACCAATCGTACGCTGGCTCCGCTAATGGGCAAATTTGTGTTTGCGTCTTTTACATTAGCCAGCAACGAATCGGTGGAATAACTATCCGAAAGCACTAGGGTTAAATTCGCGTTGGTATTCGGCAGCACATTCAAACTGGTTGGCGGAATGATGCCCGTAATGTTTCGACTCGTGCCTAATAAAGTTAACATGTAATTATCCCAGCCTAAATTACTTATGGTTTTATTGCCTGCAGCATCAGTGGTATGATCTTCGTCGTATTTCAAAACCGGATTTGGGGGCGGGTTGCCAATCAGGGCTTGGCCTTTTAGGTTGAACCCGATATTGCCAATCGCTTGACAGGTGGCATTTTGCGTGGCAACCGCCAAGGAACTAACTCGATCAATGGCGAAACTGCTGCTAGTGACCTCATTAGCGATGACGGAAATGTCGGGCTTTATGGGGTTGGGGTTTTCGGCCGAAACTGGGTAAGTTTGATCGAGGGTATACCCGCCTTTGGTGACCGCAATGTGATAATTATTTAAGTCCGGCGGATAGCCAATGAATTGGTAATTGCCGCTGTCGTCAGTCTGTCGAGTCAAATTGATTGCCGGACTTAAATTATTGTTGGTTAAAGTGATGTCAGCCTGGGACACTGGCAAGCCCGAGGCATCAAAAACGCTAATCAAAATTGAGCCGGTGTTGGCCGCGGCTTCCACGCCTTTGGGCGAAAAATTTGAAGTTAATTTGACATTTGCCGAACCGCTGTTGGCCCAGCTGATTACCACCTCAACCTTTTTATAATCTGTCGGCGTAGTGTCGGCCGGAATCTGGCCGTCAAAAGGATCGTCAACCCAATCCACGATAATGGCTACAGAAAAAGTTATGTTGGAACGGACTATTTGCTGATTTTGCGGTAAGTTGCCGCTGGGCGAACCACCTTGGGTGCCGACCTGATCAAAAGGTAGATTCCTTATAATCTCCATCTGTTCGTTAGCTAAAGCCGCGGCCAGAATTCGAATCTTCGAACGGGTCAATTTGTCGGCGCTTAACATGAATGCTGTAATCGCAAAAGAAAAAACCAAACCAATGATGGCCGTGCCGACTAGAACCTCAATTAAGGTTGTACCCCTCTGCGATTTCATAACTTTAGTATATCGCATTTTTCCGATTCTTTGCAGAAAAACCAATGAATCCCGGTACGCTTCTATAGTTTTTAACAGAACACATATTCGAGTTAGTTTTTTGCGATTAAACTTAAAAAACCAAACCAAAAACCGGAGATTTTCGCGCTTTATTCAGATGTTTGTCCATAATTTTCAGTCGAATGTGAAAAATTTCCATAGCCCAAAGCTCAAGAAGAATTTCAACTTCGACCGATTGCCGCCAAAATAAAGATCCCAATTCCGTTTAGTAAAAATGACATTGGAATAAAATACTTTTGGGGCAAGCGAGATAAACCCAAAAGTCCACTGCCCAATTCGTCAGGTAAGGGTGAGGCGATAACCGCGGCGCCAAGAATCGCCAAACACCAAGATATCACCGGCCGACTCAAAAATTTTCCACGCCAGTGTTGAAACCAGCCGTGCTGGGTTTGATTTTTTACAAAAGCAAAAATTGCCAGGTCATAAAGCATGGCGCCAATACCGCCTAAGGTTGCCAGCCAAACTGGGTTTATACTTTCAGCTATATTAATGATTAAAACCGTTGCCACGGGCGCGGTGAAGGCTGTTGTGTATAAAAAACCCAATAGTATCTGCCCAATCCCTGGCAGTTCCATCAATTCAAGAGCGAAATTTTTTACACTGGAAGTTTGCAGAATCAAAATTGCCAAAATAATTCCACAAGTGAATAAAACTATAGCTGAATAATTTTTGCGAATAACCTGAAAATAGTTTTTTGCTTCTTCTAGCATACTTTCAAAATCCCCCACACCCCAGTATAGCATTCAATTCAAGAATTTTATTAATTCGGTCTTGGCGCCGCACCACCTAAATGGTTATTAAGATATAGGTTTCCGTATGGTTATGGTTAGTAGATTTTCGGAATCCATAAAACCACAACCAATGACCAAAATGATACCAATTTCCACAACTAAAACTACCTTTTTAGAAAGTGAGGTGGCGGAGGCGGTAGGGTTGACCCCGCACCACCCTGTACCGAAATGGTACAGGGTGGTGCGGGGTTGACAAAAGCCTGCCGAAAGCCTTAAATGTAAAAACCCGAAAAATTGCTCTTGAAAAATGCCAAAATAAAGCAGGAGTCACCTTATGAGCTTGCACGATATCGAAGACCAAGTCCGCCAGCTGTTGTCTTTAATCCGCGGCGTTGAACCGGCAGACAACACCAAGATCCGAGATACGGAAATAAATTCTTTCCTTAATTTGGCCGAAGAGACCTTTGGATTCCGGCCAAGCCTGGCGCCGGACACGAGCCTGAAAATTGCCGCGCAAAAAATCCACCAAGACCTGTTGGGCCGGAGCCAAGAATTGTAGCTTCAAACTCTCGCCAATGACGATAAAAAACCCGATGCTTTTTAGACATCGGGTTTTGCTTAAACTCAATTTTTTTCGGTTAATCCCGCCAGAAAACTCTGGAGGCGACCAAAATTTTGGTGCTGCTTGTGTAAGTGCCGATCACCTTGAGGCTGTCGCCTACGGCGATATCGGTGAAAGCTTTTACTACTTCGTCGTCATAAAATTTAGTCAAGGCCGAGGTGGTTACGGTAATGTCGCCGTATTTTTTGCCGCTGACGCGCATAACAAATTTCTGATTGTCGGCGTCAACAGACTTAACCGTGCCTTTAAAATCTCCATATTTTACCGAGATGGAATTATCTCTAACCACTTTTGCGTTTAAAACATTACCTGTAGAAATTGTTCCGCGTGCTTCCACCTTATCGCCGACTAAAAATTCTTCAATCGTCGCTTTTCCCAGATATTTCCGAAATAGCTTGGTTGAGCTGGTGACATTTACGGTCCAGGTTTTACCATTCTTGAGAGCAACCGTAAGGGTCGCGGGCAAGCCGCCGTTTGTCAAATTGATTTCGGTAATTGTGCCGGAAATGGTCTGCATGTCCACTATAACTCGGTCGGCATCAATGCGATTCTGACTGAACCGCCAGAGACCGATAACCTTAGCTTTTTCTTTGACAATTAAGCCAGCGCAGGAAATTTTTTCACCACCCCGAATTATTTTGGTATTAGTAGACAAATACACAGTCTGTTCACTTCGTTTTTCGGGTTTAAAAGTAAATTTGTTATTTACACAATCCAATCCCACAATTGAACCCTTGAAGGTGCCACCGGCTCTCTGAATCGAAATATCTCTGATTCGAATGGCGTCTATAGTATTAGTCGTGGACTCGGACAATTTTCCCCAAACCTGAAGGGTATCGCCGATAATAAATTCGCCCAAATTGGAGTCCCCGTTATATTTGCGGTCAATATTGGCATTAACCGGCACATTGACTATGTAAGTCGTGGCACCAGAGGTTAAAGTTAAAACCGCGGGTAAAGTATTATTGCTTATTGCGGTTAAGGTTCCGGTGACATAAATCGAGGGCTTGCTGACGGCATGGCTGGTTTTAACCGCCAAAAACAGAAGCGCCGAAAGCGCGATCATGCCCAGGCTTAAAACTTTGAGGGCTTTTTTCATAACATTATTAAGTTAATGATAAAGCTTGCTTATTATACATTAAAGGTTTGTTTTTTGCCACCTGAACGTCAAATTCAAAAATTTGGTTACCAGACTAATCTATATATCGGAAGATCCCAAAAAACGTTACATTTTTTACTCTTAAGAAATTTCTTCCCGTTTTTCTTTCAAAAAAGAAAACCATTCTTCCACCACTTCCACAAAAATCTTAAAAGGCGCCTCAATCACGAAATCCAGAATAAAAATAAAAAGGTTGATTTTGGGAATTTTCTTGGAAAACCATTGCCCGACTCGCAAAATCGGCAACGAGACGAAGGTCAGCAAAAGCAGTAAAAGATTTTCCCGCCGGGTCAAGATCGTCAGTTCTTTCACGACTTGCCTGACGCGCATGCCGAAGAAACTAATTACCGAGAGGAAAAACAGGAAAATCAAAATGCTGACGAAATTAAATTCCAAATATTGGAGTAGTCTGATAATGGCTCCGAAAGTCACCACGAAAGTCAAAAGGTAAGCCAGGTTGAATAGCCAGACGCGAAACCGGCTGCGCGGCCGAGGCTTTAATTTTTTGCCGAAAACCATTCGAGGAGCGCTGGGATTGACGATTTCTTGAACCGCTTGCACGACTAATTGCGTGTTCTTTTTGCCGGGTACAATGGCTGACATGCCGATGAACGCCATAAGCACCGGATGAAAAGCCGCATTGATGTACAAGGGCAGAAAGTTACTCAATCGCAAAACGTAAACCTCATACGGCAATTCAATTGCCAAGGCTAACAACATTTTGGTTATGAATATATAAATGATGCTTCTGACCGTTGTGCGGCGCAATCGCGAACCAGCGGATTTTATCCTTTTGGTCATGGCCTTTTCGGAAGCATCGTTCAAAGCTTCGGGACTTGTCAGTAATTCCCGAATCTCCCCAGGTCGTTCTTTAAAAACATCTGCTAAAACCAGGAAGGGTATGGTGTATTGCCGGCAGATAACCAAAAGCCTTTCGGACAAAGGGTGGTTAATTCGACGCTCGATGGCTTCAACTAGTTGTTGGAAGTGCGACTTGATTTGTTCGGTCACGGCGTGATCCGGGGTCTGCCATTGCGGGTAAGCCCAGCGGAAAAGATGATATCGCAGGATCGCATCGTCTGACTTGATTAAAGCGCGATGAATGGCCAAATACACCAAAATGTCCTGTTCCTGGCCCGTAGGTATGCTTTCGGGCAAAACTAGATTATTTCGGATGGTGGCATACATCACTTCCACTAAAGCGTCTTCTCTGACGCTGGGGCTCAAACGTTCTTCAATATCCGCCGAAGCCACACTAATCAACCAGCGGATAAGCCGCCGGTCATCCGGACTTGTTCGCCGCAATTTGAGATGATCCAAGAGCGCTATGTAACGGTCAATATAATTCTGAACCACGCCCACGATAGCGTCAGGCAGAGCGTCATTGGGCAAATACCGGGCGCGGATCAATTCGTTTATCAAAAGCCGAGCGTCCACCAAATTCCGGTTTTCCAGTAGGATTTTGCGGCGCAAAATCCGTTCAATAGCATTGCGTCTTAACAAATGCTCTTCCTGGAATTCTATAGAATTTCTTAATTTCTCGTAAAAATACGCCACCTTGCCGATGACTTCGTTTAATTTAATCCGGGGCATGCCCGGCGGAGCTTCCAAATTCGGCAAAGGCTCTTCAAAGGCCTTTACCAATTTTTGCAAACTGTTTGGAAAAACGGAAATATCAGTCATAATCTGGTTATAGCATAGCAAAAATCGGCTTAAAAAAATATCTCAAAAGGCGCTCTTGTTTTTTTGTGCTTGACTTTGATGCTTTGACCAGCTAATTTTGACTAATCCAAAACCAAAAACTTATTTGGGAGGTCGGATGAAAACGCTTAGGATGAAAGCCCACCCGGCTTGCAGGTGCAAAACGCGACAAAAACATAGTCCGGATGCGACTCCTATTTCTGATGACGCCCCTTGGAAGCAAGGGTGATGAATGGCAATCCAAACAACGTCGCGAATCGATGATCATGACAATTGAGAGGTTGCTCAGGTGCGTTTTTCAAAATAACAACGCTCCGGATGGGTTTGTCCCAGGAATAACCGGAGAATTTTAGTAATACAAAGAGCGGAAGTTCGAGGCTTCCGCTCAAAGACCCAAAGGAGGTGATACGACATAAACGCTTCGTGTCCACCGCCAGAGAGTCGGACTCTTTAGAAAGATCGATACTCTGGAGCAAAAGATATCATTCAACAAACCAACTGTCAACTCAGTTGGTAAGGAGACAGAATTGAAAAAGCTCCCCCTGCTTCTCTTGACCGGAATCGTGGTTTTGGGTATCGGCATTTGCGTAATCGTTTCGTGCAATTCCGTGAATGACGGGTATTCGTTGGTTGACTTCGCTGTTTTTATCAGTTCAGGCGATACTTATGGTTGGTGTGGGTACGGAACCTACAGGACCGAAGCGGCGATAGCCCGATTCGGCACGCAGTATACGTACTACATTCAAGTTTCGGAACCCAATCCTGAAATCTGGGCTTATAACTGGACTCGATGTCCAGGTGCCTGGTGGCCAGGATTTGTTGCTTGGTGGCACTGTTGCTATTGCTAAGATCATGGTTCTCCGGGCAGCGACCGAGATGTGGTATACTTGAAGAATGGTGACAATGTATACAAAGCTGATCTCAGGAATTACTGCTTACATCGGCGCGGGTGTCGTTACGGGATTGCTCTATAGCTACATTGCCAAGACTGGTATCGATTACACATTCAACCCCGGCGGGCTGGCTGACCACCCCGCCGGGTTTCAGTTCCTTGCTGCGCTACTTTGGCCATTATTCGGTGTGTTCTCATGTCTCAGTGGGCACACATGGGGAATTCTCTTTTTCATTGTCGGTGCAACGACTGCATTAGTCTTCTTTCTCACGATCAGTTGGCGCGGTTTCCGATTCAAATAGAAACCTACCAAATCTCCAAGAATCCCTTGCTCCCCCGCTGCAATAGCTTTGTATCTTGCCCAAGCTTGACCATGAGTTCCTCGACAGAACTCACGACCGCGTGATTGGGCTTCACTATCAACAGGCTCCAGAATATCTGAAGCGGCTCTTGCTCAAGCTCTCTTGGGAGAGATTTGAGGTCCGGCATAATGAAATTGTCGAGGCCGTTCCAACGCCAGTTTTTCGTGCCCTAACTGGATTTGGTTCCGGTTCAGTCAACGCACACAAGCCCGTCCTTTTGGAACGAGCTTCTGTGCCTTGCGGTGACGACCACCCCACTCGAGCCTCAACCGAGTCTTTAGTTCGATTAAGAACCGAGTGGGGTGGCCATCGGGACTCGAACCCGAGATAAAGGCTCCACAAGCCTCTGTGTTACCACTACACCATGGCCACCGCCGAGATCGCTGTTTAATAATCTGCCTATCAAGCACCAGCGCACATCGCTTCTAGCAGCGATGTTGAATAGTATTAAATTACCAGTAATTGGTCAATAAAAAAAGCCCGGACGGATTACATCCGGGCTTTTATCAAACAGGAGGTGGATCAGAGTTCCAAAGGAACTTTTAGGCTTAAGCGCACATTGTAGCTTTGGTCGCCGAAATAACCAGCGATTTGCATATTTTCAATGCCCACTCTTAAACCGGTTTGGGCGCAAGCCAGATCCGTCTTAATCATCTCAACCTGCGGGCCCACAAAGCATTTCAATTGACCCAAATGAAAATTATAATCAACGCCCGACCATAAATACAAATCGTTTTCGCCGGTTATGTAATCGACTTCCGTGGAAAACATGAATGGGCCTTGGGGTATGTCCAGCATTATCCCGAACATTGCCAGGTCTCTGGCCTGCCAGTTAAAAGCCCCGCCGGTATAAATTGTCACCACGCCACGGCTTGCACCCGCGTAAAGCCAGCCTTGGTGGAAATCCTGGGAGGGCATCATGAAATGCGAATACTTGAAGTAAGAATTCACCTGGCCAGCAATCGGCTTGGAAGTCAGTGGGAAATTCAAAAGGATCTGCGCGCCGCCAAAGTGGCCCCAATCCTTTTCAGCCACAACTGACGCTGACAAAATCAACACACTCATCACAACGAAGAACGCGTACTTTAGCGTCTTCATTTTTGATCTCCTCTCATTTTTTGGTTTTAAAACAGCGTTTTAATACTTTTTTAAAAATTCTAAAAACTTTAGCAGGTTTAAACTCTCTTGTCAAGAGAGAAGTTTAAATTAGCCTAAAGTTTGACAATCTTCAAGTTTTGCGGCTAAGATGTCCAAGACATAAAAAATGCTTTTTCGCTTCTTTAAAAACCCAATTACCGTGAGGAGAAAAAATGGCCCCTAAAACCTCAATCAAAGAGTTAAAATTCAGCATCAAAGATCGTGATTCGGTCGAAGAAAAAAGCAGATTCATTGACGAACTCCCCAAGCTGATTCGTCAGGACAATATCCGCCGCATTAAAATCAAAGACGAAAGGGGCGAGACGGTCTTCATCGTCCCTATTATGCTGTTTGGTTCCACCTCTTTTATTTTAGATCCGATTTTGACCGCGGCTGATACGGTTTTCGCTAATCTTTCGGAGTGCACGGTTGTGCTGGAAAAAATCGTTGAAGCCGATTCCGGGGATGTCGACACTGACAAACCCGGTACATTCCACAACACCGAGGAAGAATAAGTTTAATAAGGAAGGCTAAAAAAACCTTCCTTTTTTTATTTAAAAATTCGCAGTTTAAAAGGCGATTTTATCACTTGCCAAATGCCAATTAATATTGAGGGCTGGTATTTCTTAATCACCCGGGTTTTTTCGTAAATATCCGGGAAGGTTTGGCTGGCATGGTATTTCGCACGCAAATCTTTATACCACCTTAGGTCGTAGATTTTCCAAAACTCCTTTTCATTGTAATACTGATGGGCATAGAGCATTTTTCGGCCGTTTAATTCGGCCGTATATTTTTCGAATTTTTTATTGACTTCCACAAAATTAATAGTATCGGTCTGAGCCTTGCCCCAAACGCCGATGTTAAAAACCAAATCCGTGTCCAAACAATTGGCCGAAAGTTTATCGGCTTGGCCTGGCCGCAGAGGGCAAAACCATAGGGGAAAAATACCCAATTCCCTGTCGGTCAATTCTAAAAATTGCTGGGTTTTTTGCCGAGGTAAATTAAAGTCCTGGACGAAATACCTTTGGGCAAGGTTGGTTTCATGCAATAATCGGTAAAGCGTCCGAGTTTTGCAAATGCCGTTTAACAGAAATCGCGTCAGGCGGTTAAAAGGCAGTTTTAACAGCTTAAAACCATGCCAACCCATCCAAAAAGCGCCGCGGTCGTAGCGAAATAGGTAATCCCGAACGGGCACCAACTCTTCATGTTGAACTTTCGCCGTGCAGATTTTTTTGGCGTGAAGATAGAACCACTCGTCAGCTGAACGATGAAAAGCAACAGCTGGCAAGTCGGCCGTTTCCGAAAAAATACCGGTCATTATCACGCCGGAGTTTTTGGAAAACATAATACCGTCTATGAAATCCACGGGCGCCTTGGTTTTTTGGGTAATTACCTCAATCGCTTCATTAAAACTTTTTACCGGTTGGTAGGCAAGCCGAACAAAATTTTTAGCCGGAATTAATTTTAACTTTATTTTGGTAAGAATACCCAAAGAACCGTAAGAAGCGGCCAGTCCCCAAAACAAGTCTGACTGAATCTCCCGGGAAGCCTTTATCACTTCGCCATTGCCCAAGACCAGTTCATATTCCAAAGCGCAATCATGGACTAAGCTGTGCCTAAAAGAGCTGCTTTCTTCAGCTCCCCCTTGGATGGCGCCACCAATGGTTATGCCTGGAAATTCCGGCACCACCGGCGGCAGCAGACTAAATTTCAGGGTTTCAGAAACTAGCTTGTCCATTGGCACATTCGGCTCCATCACTGCAAATTTTTCTGTAGGATTTATTTCTAAAATACGGTTAAAATCACTCACATCAACAAGCCTATCCTTTTCAAACTTAATTTGGCGGGTGGAATTCGTGGCGCCATGGTAAATCCACGCTTGCTTTTGGTTGTCAAAAAACCACCTGACCTGCTTTCGCAGTCTGGCTAGTTTGAAATCGTGCTGACTTTCGATTTCAGTCATAAATGGCAAAATTTGCTTTTATCAGGGATTGCTTAAACGGTTTAGTTCGCCGTTTAAGACAATAGGTTGCATGGCCTCAATCTCTTGATGTATGAAATCAATGTCAGGCAGCGGATTCAATAAGTAAATTACTTTGCCTAAAATATGCGCAAAACCCATTTCCAAAAAGGCATTTCCCCCAATGTAATTTTTAACCCCGTTTTTGTCGTAATTAAGAATTAAAATAGCGTCCGAGGTTTTAATTAAATCGTAATGCTTGCGGATTAAATCATTAGCAATCTTAAGTTTTGCGCCTTCAGAGCCGCCCGAATGTTTCACTTGGCCACCTGCATAAGCCTCCGTCCCTTCCGGCAAATAACAAACATGTCCGCTTTGTTCCAAACGATTTTTTATATCCAACATTTCCTTGGCAAAGGCCATGCTCCCACAAATGGCAATTTTCATAATTGTTCAGTCGATGCGCTGTCCCGCACTTTAATAAATTACTGACGGGAGCCCGCGCCAGTGGTGGACCCTACCGGGCTCGAACCGGCTACCTCCACATTGTCCCGATAACTTTGGTGGACCCTACCGGGCTCGAACCGGTCACCTCCGCGTTGCAAACGCGGCGCTCTACCAAATGAGCTAAGGGCCCACCAAAGTTATCGAGGATTCGCAATTTTTAACGTCGGAACAAATGTGGCGTTCTACCAGATGAACTAACGGCCCTTGAATGGTCATAAGCTCTCGCTTTGAGTTTCTTCCAGCTGAGTGGGCCCGCTGGGAGAAAAAATCTTCTTTGCACCCGTAGCCAAACCGCCGCTCATCAACAGAAACGCGGCGATAATTATGACAATGCCGACGAGTTTGTAAAAAAGCCGCGTGCCGCCATCCGAACCTAAATGGGCTTCGGCCCATTCGATCCGACCCATATTATTCATGAGCCAATCGGATTTCCAAATTATCACGAACCCAATGCCGATCATTAATATACCAACGAGGTATTTCATAAATCTATAATAACATTTTATTTACCGTGTCATTCTTAGTCACACCAAGGGTGGGACGAAGAATCTTCATAAGTAATAATGCTTATAAGGATTCTTCTCTTGCGCTTAGAATGACAGAAATCATGGTGGATGCTGAGGGACTTGAACCCCCGACCTTCTCGGTGTAAACGAGACGCTCTAACCAGCTGAGTCCCGACGATCGCTTTCTGTGATGTCGGGATCCCGATTTCGCTTTGCGAACATCGGGACTAACTTTCAATTATCTTTTCAATTATTATTCTGCTCTTTTTCGCTTTTAAGAAACGCTCTCGACGGTAAGCGGATTTTATATCTTCGTAAGGTTCGGTTCTGACTAAAACCCAGGGTTTTCGAAATCTTGTAGACTTCGACAAGCCATTGTTATGTTCTTGAAGACGCTTTCGCGGATTAGAGGTTACGCCTATATAATAACCGTTATCTTTTTGGCTTTGTAAAAAGTATACGTAATACATTTGTTTATGGTGGACGATGTAGGATTCGGACCTACGACCTCTTCGGTGTAAACGAAGCGCTCTAACCAACTGAGCTAATCGTCCCGAAAAACCCCGAGAGCAATTTCCGCCTCGCCAGACTCGTCTGGTACCCTCAGCAGGAATCGAACCTGCATCCTCGGCTTAGAAGGCCGATGCTCTATCCATTGAGCTATAAGGGCGTCAGGCGAGTCGGGCGGGGAAGGCTCTCACCATTTATCATTATTGCTTGCCCCGCCAAATGGCGGGGGACTGTAGGGACAAATTTTTAAGCCGGCTTCGAATAATAATTAATTCTTAAATTTAGGTCAATCCTCTTTGTTTTTTCTCCGGCGGGCGTGAAAGGCTTTGTAAACTTCCCGCAATTGCTGATTGGTGACATGGGTGTAAATCTGCGTGGTGGTGATGGATGCGTGGCCCAGCATGGATTGGACCGAACGAATGTCCGCCCCGTTCATAAGCAGATCTGTGGCGTAAGAATGCCTTAGGGTGTGCGGGGTGACCCTTTTGGTTATGCCCGCGGCTTTGGCGTAAAATTGCACCAGCCTCTGAACCGAGCGCGGCGTAAGCGGCTTAAGATTTTCTGCCGATTTTTTTACTGCCCGATCATGTCTTAAAAAAAGCCAAGGCTCCTGATCTGAACGATTTTCCAGATATTCACCCAGCCAGCGCCGGGCGGCCTGCGAAAGAAAAACGACCCGCAGTTTTCCGCCCTTGCCGCGGGCGGTGAATTCCTCCTTTTGTAGGTTCACATTTTCTTTTTTTAAATTCGCCAGTTCGGAAACCCGCAAGCCGGTAGAAAAAAGCATTTCCAAAATCGCCTTATCCCGCATTTTAACCAAGCCCGGTTCCTGGGTTTTCAGGGGCGCTTCCAAAAACCTTTCCAAATCCGCACCGTCCAAAAAATTTACCTGCCTTTCGGCCTGCTTGGCCAGCTCCACTTTTTCCGGCGCCAGGGCGCTCACATCCCGCTTAGCCAGATATTTTAAAAAAGCTCGCAAAGCAATTAAGTGGTAATTCCGGGTGGAAGCTTTCAAGGCTTCTTTTTGTTTGTTTACCAGCCGATTTAAAAACAACCGATATTGCCTGACCTTTTCCGCCGTAATTTCGTTTGGTGATTTTAATTTCCCCCAGGCAATAAAACGCTTGAGGTAAAAGTCGTAATTCTTCACGGTCAAGGGTGAGACATTTTTTTCAATCTCCAAATAAGCCAGGAAATCATTTAAAAATTTGGTAAGAGAATTAGGCATCGGAGACATTATACGACACAATAAAAGTTCTGGCCAATCTTTTGTGGACCTCGCCAATATTTGCAAAAGATTTCTTATAAAACTAAAAACTGCTAAATTTAAAATAGAAAGGGATGCTTATGTCTAATTTTTTAAAGATTGGTCATCGCGGCGCTTGCGGTTATGAACCGGAAAACACGCTACGGTCAATAAAAAAGGCGTTGGGACTTGGCGTTGATATGATTGAGTTTGATGTCTATGTCTGCAAAAGCGGAGAATTGGTAATTATCCATGATGACACGGTAAACCGCACGACCAATGGCCAGGGGTTTGTAATTGAAATGACTTTTGAAGAATTGCGTAGGCTCGACGCGGGTAAAGGAGAAAAAATTCCAACCCTTCAGGAAGTTCTGAACTTGATAAACGGCCAGGTTCAGGTGAATATTGAATTAAAAGGCGCTGGCACGGCAGAACCAGTTGCTAAGGTGATGAAAGATTACTTATCTAAATCACTAACCAGTTGGACGCCGGAACATTTCCTGGTTTCTTCCTTTAATCATTTTGAACTTCAAACCTTTCACCGGATCATACCCGAGATTAAACTTGGCGCACTTATTTGCGCCCTGCCGATAACTCTAGCCCAATTCGCCCAGGATCTTGGCGCTTACTCGCTCAATCCATCCATTGAATTTCTGAACCAAGCTTTCATTGATGACGCGCATAATCGAGGTTTAAAAGTCTTTGTCTATACCGTCAATCTTCCTGAAGACATTGCCCGGATGAAAGCTATGGATGTGGACGGGGTTTTTTCCAATTTTCCCGACCGGCTTTAATCTTAGTCTTGACAATTTTTGAAAGTTAGATTATACTGCGAAATCCTGACACTGCTTACCTTCCTGGCACTGTTTTGGGGCGAACCTTTACAAACCGGCTGTCTAATATCGACGGCCAGAAAGGCAGGTCTGCTAGATATGATTGTCTTGGCACATCACCTGAATCACTCTTTTATTTAAGCGACCGGCGCCGGGAAAACCATTGACCCTTTGGTCATGCCTCGTCCCTGAAAAATCGGGGCGGGTTAGGATGTAATTCTCGCGTTTGTTGTAACCACCCAAAGCTAAAACAGCCAAGGCTTTGGTTCAATACAAAAACCGGCTGAAAATGGGGAGTGGTATCCTTTGGGCTAAAGCGAAAATATTAGTGAGAGTTAGTTAAATTTTCTTTTATCGTCCCGTTGAGGTTAACACCAAGACGGGACTTTTTTATATATTAAAATCGGTTTTGGGACTTGACCCCCACCACCCCGTACCCTAATGCAACGAGTGGTACGGGGTGGTGGGGGATTGACAGTTTTGGCAATTATGCTATTCTGTTCTGTTAAATAAAATAGCTTTTTAACAAAAATTAGGAGGTTTGAAATGGTAAAAGTTGAAACCTGGATGCCGGCTATTGTTGGTTGGTTTACTTTTTTTATTCTAGGCATTCTTGTCGGTCTTTTCGTTGGTATGATAGTCACTACCGTTGCCATAAGATTCTTTGTGTCTGGCATAATTCTTGCCATAATCCTGGCGATTTTAATCGGCGCGATTTTTGGCAAAGGACAAGCTGATTTTGCATGGGGTCACTGGCATGCCGCTTTCATAACATCTTTAGCGTTCTCCTGTGGATTTATGTTGCCTGGGATTGGGTTTTCACGCGGCCAAATTTTAACCAACAACTTACCCTGCGTTTTAATCACGGTCTTGGGCATCCCCCTGGCCTCCTGCCTTTGGTATGGTCATTTTATTCGAAGACGGAAAAAGCAGATTTAATTGTGATCGGACCCCATGAAACCCTTTTCAATTTTGGAAAGGGTTTTTTATTTTTAACTTATTTCTTGACAAAAACCCTGATTTAAAATATAATTGCCCCACTTAATAAATTAAGGTACGGTTGCTTGGTTTCGGCTAAAAATACACCCGAATCTCGGCAATCGCGAAAGGCAAAAAATATGCTGGACAAAACCGCTAAAGATCGGATAATTAAAAAATTTAAAACCCACGAAGGCGACACGGGCTCACCCGAGGTCCAAGTGGCAATTTTGTCGTACGAGATCGAACAGCTCACTGATCATCTAAAAAAACACAAAAAAGATTTTTCTTCCCGCCGCGGCTTGCTGAAAAAAGTTGGCCAGCGTCGCCGGCTTTTAACCTATCTGCAACGGGAAGACAACGCGCGCTTTGAAGCTTTAACCAAGAAATTGAAGTTAAAAAGCGAAACTTATATTATCCCAACTGCTCCCGCCGAATGATTTCAAATTCTGAACAAAGGATCGGCGTTTTCGTCGACCTCTCAAATCTTTATCACACTGCCCGCCGCATCCACGGCGCTCGGCCGAATTTCGGCAATATCTTGGAAACCGCGGTCGGTGGCCGCAAACTAATTCGGGCTTTTGCTTATGGCATTGCCACGCCCACCTCGGAAGAAGAAAAATTCTTGGAGACTTTAGCCAAGGTCGGTTTTGAATTAAGAATGAAAGATTTGCAGGTTTTTGCCGACGGGACAAAGAAGGGCGATTGGGATGTAGGTCTGTCCATCGACGCTTTGCGCTATGCTAAAAAATTGGATGTGGTGGTTTTGGTGACGGGCGACGGGGATTTCGTGCCTTTGGTCCAAGCCCTACAGCACGAAGGCGTACGCGTCGAGGGCATGGCTTTTGGCGAAAGTTCTTCAATAAAGTTAAAAGAAGCGGTTGATTCGTTCACTGACCTTTCTAAAGACAAAAGAAAATTTCTAATACCCTCGCGCCTGGCGCAGCTGGGCAGAATTCGAATCAGACATCGTTAAATTGTTTTTTAGTCTTTTAAACTTAATCACCCCGGCATTGGTTCACTAGTTCTCAGTCACGGCTCCACTGAAAAAATTAACTTCAGCGGATCTACGACTGCTAACTTAGGGGCTCATGCGGGGTCAAGCAATATGTCGGAAATAAAAACCTTTTCTGCCTCCATTGGCGGAAAAACCCTGATTATAGAGACGGGTAAGTATGCGGGCTTGGCCAATGCCGCCTGCACGGTTCGCTATGGCGACACTCTGGTTTTAGCAACCGTGGTGCTTTCCAATACCATTCGGGAAGGCATTGATTTCTTCCCGCTCATGGTGGAATACGAAGAGCGCCTTTACGCGGCCGGGAAAATCAAAGGCTCTCGCTTTATTAAAAGAGAGGGCCGGCCGACTGACGAAGCCGTTCTCACGGGCCGCATGATCGACCGATCAATCCGGCCCTTGTTCGACGATCGTTTGCGCAATGATGTGCAAGTCAGCATTCTAGTTTTATCGGTTGATCAAGAAAACGATCCGGACATCCCGGCTTTAATCGGCGCGGCTACCGTGCTTTCAATGTCAGAAATCCCCTGGAACGGTCCGATTGCCGGAATCAGAATCGGTCAAATTAACGGTGAGTGGGTTTTGAATCCAAGTTATGAAGCACGCGAAAAAAGCGATTTAGATTTGATTTTAGCCAGCAGTTCGGACAAGGCGGTTATGATTGAAGCTGGCGCCAAACAAGTTACGGAAGAAACCATTTTGGAAGGGATTAAATTCGGCCAAAAACACATCAAAAAAATCATCGACTTAATTGAGGAAGTGGTTAAGGCCACTGGCAAAGAAAAAATCAATCCACTGGCGGGCACCGAGGCTGAAGAAGAAAGGGAAAAAGTCAAAGCCAAGGTTGAAGCTTTTTTGACCCAAGAAAAACGTAACCGCATTTTTGCCAGTCCGGCTAAACAAGACCAAAAAGCCGCCATAGAATCTTTAACCAAAGAATTAGACGAGCAATTAAAAGCCGACAATGAAGTATCCAAAGATATGCGGGTTGCCGGCGTTGGCATGCTTGGCGAGATGATCGACCAAGCGGCCTTGAATTATGTTTTGGAAACCGGCAAACGGGTTGACGGCCGGGCCTATGATGAAATTCGGCCGCTTTCCGCCGAAGTCGGTTTGCTACCGCGCACGCACGGTTCGGGTCTGTTCCAACGCGGGGAGACCCAAGTGCTTTCCACAGTGACCCTGGGCAGCCCGGGCGATGAACAGACTTTGGACGGCATGGAAGAGTCCGGCAAAAAGCGCTACATGCATCACTATAATTTCCCGCCCTATTCCGTGGGCGAAGCCAAGCCTAACCGCGGGCCTGGCCGCCGGGAAATCGGCCACGGCGCTTTGGCCGAACGCGCTTTGGAGCCGGTTTTGCCACCCAAAGAGCAATTCCCTTACACCATCCGCGTGGTTTCCGAAGTCCTCGCTTCCAATGGCTCCACCTCCCAAGCTTCAGCTTGCGGTTCGACTTTGGCGCTAATGGATGCGGGCGTGCCGATCATTGAACCAGTGGCTGGCATTGCCATGGGCTTGATTGTGGATCCAAACAAGCCCGAAAATTACAAAGTTATAACTGACATTCAAGGCATTGAGGATCATTCCGGCGGTATGGATTTTAAAGTCGCCGGTACGAAAAACGGCGTAACGGCCATGCAGGTGGATATAAAAGTTGACGGTTTGGGCTTGGCTGTGGTTGAGGAGGCTTTAGTTGGCGCAAAAAAAGCCCGGCAACAAATTTTAGATGTCATCACCCAAGCCATTCCCGAACCCCGCAAAGAATTATCACCTTACGCGCCCAGAATTACGACTCTGCAGATAAACCCCGAATTGATTCGCGAAGTTATCGGCAAGGGCGGGGAAACTATTAACAAAATTATTGACGAGTGCGGCGGCGCCGATGTCATCAAGGTAGATATTGAAGAGAGCGGTTTGATCTTCATCACTTCCACCAGCGCTGAAATGGCAACCAAGGCCGAAGACTGGATAAAGAACATAACGCGGGAAATCGTGCCGGGCGAAATAATCGAGGGCACGGTTTTACAGATTCAAAAAGACCGAAATTCCGGCGCAGAGATTGGAGCGATTGTCGAACTAGCGCCGGGTAAGGACGGCATGGTGCACATTTCGGAATTTTCCCAAAATCGGATCCGAAATGTCTCGGATATCGTTTCAGTCGGCCAGAAACTTAAAGTAAAAGTTATGGAAGTGGATAAAGAACGCGGACGGATCGGTTTATCCGTCAAGGCTTTGGGCACGGATAGCGATCTGGCCATACCGGATTCGGCCATTGATAACAGTCCCCGCCGGGAAAACGGCTTCCATGGCGGCAACCGCCGCTTTTCCGGCCCGCCCCGCGGCCGCGGCGGACGGGAAAGATTTTAAGAATTAAAATTCCTCGCTTCAGTAAAGCGAGGAATTTTGTTGGGGTGAGGAGTTTCGGGTTTGGAGCTCGGTATTGATGTGGTGATTCGGTTTAGTTTCCGCTTACCAAAACCCATAACTTCTGACGATACAGAAATCCACACCTAAAACGACAACGCCCCATCTGCCTAGTTTTTCTCAAACAAAAAAGCTATATTTAACCCATAAGACCCATAAGATTTAAAGAAAAAAATTGCTGGTAAAAATATGATTATAACCATTAACGGCATGCCGGGTTCAGGCAAATCAACAATCGCTAAACGCTTGGCCAAAATTTTACGCTACTCAACCTTGGATATCGGCAGCTTAAGAAGACGGGTGGCCAAGAAAAAAGGCCTAACCTTGGCTGAATTCAATAAATGGTCGGAGAAAAATCCTAAATTCGGGGATAAATATTTTGACCATTTGTTAATCAAGACCGCTCGTGCCAAAAAAAATTTGGTTATCAGCGGCCGAATGGCTTTTCATTTTCTGCCTGAAAGTTTCAAAATTTTTTTTGATGTATCTTTCCCCGAAGGCGCCAGGCGCATCAAGCAAAGTTTGCACGAAAACCGAAACGAGGGCAGGAACCTAAGTTCGATTGCGGAAATAATTTCCAGCATGAAAAAAAGGATTGCTTCGGATACGCGACGGTATAAAAAACTTTACCGGGTAAACATTTTCAAACCAAGTAATTACGATTATGTTCTTGATACCACCCATATTCCGATACCCCAGGTGGTTAGCCGGGTAAAATCGGCTTTTCAGGTTTGGCAAAGGCGAAAACTTAAGAAATCCGCAAAACTAGCCAAAACAAATAGTTGACAGGGGGTCAAACCCGTGATATACTATGCCTAGAAAAGCTACAAAGCTCTTTAAATTTCTAACTACTCTTGCAAATGCACGAGAAGTAGCGCAGCTGGCGATAGTTTTAACGCGTTATAGAGCTTCTGTTCTACTGCTCGTCATAGGCGTCCATGAGCCTGTCTGAAAACAAAAATCTTGGGGTTATAAAAAAATCCCAGGAATCTAAAAGGCCAACCTTTAAGCCTTTTTGGTGAGAGGTATGACCACAAGAGTGGTAGCCAATTATTCTTCGAAAATCATGGCATCTCGAAGAATGCAAAGTTTAATTAGGTTTATGGCAATCGCTGCCCGGTTGAAGATTTCTTTCCAAAAAGGAGTCTTGAACCGGGCGGCCCTTGTCTACTAATTAGACTATTAAAGGGCACGCCCTCATATTAACTATGTTATTTAGGGTTCAGTGCCCTTTTAATTTTTGATTTTTTACCAAACAACTCTCCTTAATCTAACGGGCGTTGCGTAAAAAATGGTATACTCTTTTATATGCGCAAAAAGCCGCCCCTAAACAAGCACGAAAAAAAATTGCGAAAAGCCGGCCACCAACTTATTGCCGGCGTGGATGAAGCGGGAAAGGGCAGCTGGGCCGGCCCTTTAGTGGCCGCGGCCGTGATTCTGGATCACCAAAATCTGCCGAAAAATATCTTCGACAGCAAGATGTTGAAGTCTCACCAGCGGGAAAAGGCGTTTGTGGAAATTACCAAAAAATCAATTTCTTGGTCCGCGCACCTGGTGCCGGCAAAAAAAATTGACGAGCAGGGCATCCAAAAAGCCAATTTGGAAGCGCTGACCATGGCCGTGAAAAAACTGCATATTCAGCCCCAAGCGATCTTGGTGGACGCTTTTAAAATTTTTTACGGCCGCAAGCCAGTCGTAAATATCATCAACGGTGACGCTTTGGAAAGATCAATCGGTGCGGCATCAATAATCGCAAAGGTTATTAGGGACCGGCTGATGAGTTCAGAAATTCACCACGCTCATCCGCAGTACAAGTTTGATACGCACAAAGGCTATGGCACAAGTCTGCATAAGCGACTATTATTAAAACACGGGTCCAGCCCCGAACACCGCCACAGCTTCTCGCCCATGAAGGACATGCTCAAGAAAAAAACCATTGCACACAAAAAAATCAGGCGAGCCGGGGCAAAGAAAAATCTTAAAAGAATCAAAACCAGACGCAAATAATTTATGGCAAAGATTCCTTCAGGCACAACTTTATTCCACACTGAAAAAATTCTTCGCCGCATGGGCGTGGGTCCGGGCCAAGTCGTGGCGGATTTGGGCTGCGGCGGCTCTGGCTATTTCGTCTTGCAAGCCGCAAAAATGGTTGGCAGTAAAGGCACGGTTTTTGGCATTGATGTTTTAAAATCCGCGCTCTCAAACCTGGTCAGCCGCGCCAAGCTGGCGGGACTCTCTAACATCGTCCCGGTTTGGTCGAACTTGGAAATTTTCCGCGGAGCGCGTTTGGTGCGCGACGAAATTGTCGATGTCGGCCTACTGATAAACCTACTCTTCCAATCCAAAAGACACAGCGATATTTTCCGCGAAACCTACCGCATGCTAAAAAGCCGAGGTCGACTGCTGGTGATTGATTGGAAAGTTTCAGGCATGAAAATGGGCCCCGACCACGAAAATCTTGTCAGTCCCCAGAGCGTAAAAGAGGCGGCCATGGACGCAGGCTTTGAGTTTTTAGAAGAATTTTCGGCCGGCCCATATCATTTTGCCTTGGTTTTTCGGAAATAAACGTGGGTAAAACCCAAATCCAAGGCCAAAGAGGCGAAAAACTTGCGGCCGAATACTTACAAAAGCAGGGTTTAAAAATTATCGCCAAAAATGTCCGAACGCCTTTTGGCGAGCTGGATTTGGTCTGCAAAAAAGGAGCGAATTGGATTTTTGTGGAAGTAAAAGCCAGAAATTCCAAGACTTTTGGCAACCCTGAAGATGCGCTTTTGGGCAATAAACTAGGAAGGCTTAAGCAGTCGATTGATTGGTTTGTCAGCACCCGGAATTTGAGCCAGGCCTACCAATTGGATGCTTTATTGATCGAAAACCCTGAAAAAGCTCCGAAATTCCTTTGGCTAAAAAATATCAGCTGATTTTGTAAAATCATCTTACTTCACCCAGTCAGCCACCGCCGTCAGCAAGAAATTTACGATTGCCCAGGCTAAAGCCAATATCCCCGAACCGACTATCGCTCTTATGACAATTATTTTTGCGTCGTACCGCATTTCTTCATTACCCCGGGAAAAAAACCAAAGAAAGCCGGCATATAAAATCATCAGCAGCTGAAGGAAGGCAAGCAAACCCAGCACAAAATTAATGATGTTAACAATGACGCTTTTTAAATCCGCGCTTACCAGACCCAGAGTTTGACTAAGCTGTTCATATGTCATATTTCCATTTTTTACCCAAAACCAAAAAAACACAAACCGGAAATGCCAAGAGATTGACCACGCGCCACCCTGTACCCGAGTACAACGGGTGGTACGGGGTGGTACGGGGTTGACAATCTGCGCACTTCCTGTATGCTTGTACCAAGCAGTCTAAAGAAGACTGTTTTCTTTTTTAATATAAATTTACATGTCCGAAAATCCAATTATTCAAGCCATGAAGCAGATTACTGAAGAAAAACGCATTCCGATGGAATCCGTTATTCATACCGTGGAAGCAGCCTTGGCCGTTGCTTACCGCAAAGACTTTGGCAGCAAAGAACAAAACATAAAGGTCGATTTTAATTTGGAAGACGGTTCTTCCCGGGTTTTTGATGTGAAGACCGTGGTGGAAGACGAGAAAAAAATTAAAACTGAAGCCTATGACGCCGAAAAAAAAGCGCGCCTGGAAGCTGAAGAAGCCGAGCGCGAAGCCAAAGTCGCGGCCGGCGAGACCATTGTCAGGTCTGCGGACGAAAAACCCGTAGAAACGCAAACCGAAAACTCGGAAAAGCCCGAGGAGGTTTTCGAAAGATTCGATCCCAAAACTGAAATTACCCTGACGGATGCTTCAAGCTTGAAACCGGACGCGAAAATCGGCGATGTGATCAGAACTGAACTTTTTCCGCCGGCGGCTTACGGCCGGATGGCCGCTCAAACTGCCAAGCAAGTAATCATTCAACAACTGCGCGAAGCGGAAAGGGAAATCGTTTTCCAGGAATACAAAGACAAGGAAGGTGAAATGATTAATGCCACGGTGCAAAGACAGGAAGGCAAATTGGTAATTTTTGACATTGGCCATACTATGGCAATAATGCCGCCGCAAGAACAATTGCCAACCGAGCAGTATCGCGCTGGCGCTCGCATTAAAGTTTTTATCGTTTCAGTCAACGCCACGACCAAAGGCCCGGAAATAATCGTTTCTCGCACCCATCCGGAAATGGTCAGAAAGCTTTTTGCCACTGAAGTGCCGGAAATCCAAAACAACACCGTGGAAATTAAGGCGGTGGCGCGGGAGGCCGGCTATCGCTCGAAAATCGCCGTGGCATCACTCCAACCAAACATCGATCCGATTGGCTCCTGCGTGGGCCAGCGCGGCAGTCGTGTGCAGACCGTCATTAACGAACTCGGTGGAGAAAAAATTGACATTATCGAATGGTCGGAAGATCCAATCGCTTTCATCGGCAATGCGCTTTCACCAGCCAAAGTCATTTCCATAAATCTGGATGAGGAAAACCATACCGCCCGCGTGGAAGTTAAAGAAGACCAGCTGTCTTTGGCTATTGGCAAATCCGGCCAGAATGTCCGGCTGGCTGCTAAATTGACTGGCTGGCGCATTGACATTGTTGGTGAGGGCGGCAAAACGGAAAAAACGGATAAGCCTGCAGACGCTGAAGCCGAAAAAAAAGAAGAATCTGAAACTAAAACTGAAACAGAAAAACCAGCCGAGCCTGAACCGGAAAAAACCGAAACCCCTCTGCCCGCAGAAGCAACCCCGGCTGAACCGGAAAAAGACGCAACTTAATTTATTTTAATTATTAACCTCATTAAGACATATGACGCAAGTTTTACTGATGTCAGTAGCCGGCTCGATTTTGGCGATCCTGACTGGCTTAGGTCTGGCCAAGTGGATTTTGGGCTTGCCCCAGGGTTCGGACAAGATGCGCGACATCGCCAAAGCCATCCAGGCTGGTGCGAAGGCCTATTTAAACCGGCAAACCAAGACCGTGGCTTGGCTCGCGGCAATTCTATTTGTCCTAATTTTCTTTTTCATCGATCACAACACGGCCTATGGCTTTTTGCTCGGCGCGGTTTTCAGCGCTCTGGCCGGCTATATCGGCATGAACATTGCGGTTAGAGCGAATGTTCGAACAGCCGAAGCGGCGAAAACTGGACTAAAAGAGGCTTTAAAGGTGGCGGTTCGAGGTGGTGCGGTAACCGGTTTGCTGGTCGTGGGCTTGGGCCTTTTGGGTGTCGCGGTTTTTTACTGGCTGACCAAAGATGTTAAAGCTTTAATCGGCTTGGGCTTTGGCGGTTCCCTGATTTCAGTCTTTGCTCGGTTAGGCGGCGGCATTTTCACTAAAGCCGCGGATGTGGGCGCGGATTTGGTCGGGAAAGTCGAGGCTGGCATTCCCGAAGACGACCCCCGCAACCCAGCCGTGATTGCAGACAATGTAGGCGACAATGTTGGCGATGACGCAGGTATGGCCGCTGACCTTTTTGAAACATACGCAGTCACCGCTGTTGCCGCCATGCTCTTGGGTTTTTTGATGTTTCCCGGCGAAGAAAAGCCTATTCTCTTTCCTTTAGCTTTGGGCGCTATTTCTATTGTTGCTTCAATTCTGGGAACCTTTTTCGTGCGCCTGGGCAAAAGCCAAAAAATAATGGGCGCGCTTTACAAAGGCCTGATTGCGTCTGGCGTTATTGCCGCGATTTTTTTCTACCCGATTACCCAGTGGTTAATGAAAGACAATGAATTATACAGTGTGACTAATTTGTACTTGGCTAGCTTGATTGGCCTGGTTGTGACGGCAGCTATTGTGATTATTACGGAATACTTTACCTCCACTAAATTCAAACCCGTCAAATCCATTGCCGAATCGTCCAAAACCGGCCACGGGACTAATATCATTACCGGTTTGGCCGTGGGCATGAAAGCAACAGCCTTGCCTGTGATCGTCATTGCCGCAGGCATCTGGGGCGCCTATGCCTTGGCTGAACTTTACGGCGTGGCGATTGCGGCTATGGCCATGTTGTCTTTGACCGGCATCATTGTAACCATCGATGCTTTTGGTCCGATCACTGACAACGCCGGCGGCATCGCGGAAATGGCTGAACTGCCAGAATCCGTCAGAAATGTCACAGATCCCTTGGACGCTGTCGGCAACACCACCAAAGCCGTCACAAAAGGTTATGCTATTGGTTCGGCTGCTTTGGCCGCCATTGTTTTATTCGCGGCTTACACCCAAGAATTTGCCGACCGCGGTTATGCTTTGGATTTTTCCCTTAGCGATGTG
This sequence comes from Candidatus Parcubacteria bacterium, assembly GCA_003597955.1. GTDB lineage: Bacteria > Patescibacteriota > Patescibacteriia > PEXW01 > PEXW01 > PEXW01. Next base: position 15,085 of record QZJU01000016.1, on the reverse strand, counting down.
AATGTTTTGATTGGTTTGTTCATCGGCGGGATGTTGCCATACTTGTTCGGTGCTCGCGCCATGCAAGCAGTCGGCAAGGTCGCGGGCTTTGTGGTGGAAGAAGTCCGGCGGCAATTCCGAGAAATGCCCGGGATTATGCAGGGCACGCAAAAGCCGGATTACAGCCGCGCTGTGGATATTGTCACCAAAGGCGCGATCCGCGCCATGTATATCCCGGCCTTAATTCCAGTTTTGGCGCCCATTTTAGTTGGTTTGATCTTGGGCCCTGTGGCTTTGGGTGGCTTGTTGGTCGGCTCGATCATCACGGGGTTATTCGTCGCGGTTTCCATGACCAGCGGGGGCGCAGCCTGGGATAATGCCAAAAAATACATTGAAGCAGGAAATTTCGGCGGCAAAGGCTCTGACGCTCACAAAGCCGCCGTTACCGGCGACACGGTCGGCGATCCTTACAAAGACACAGCGGGTCCGGCCATTAATCCGATGATAAAAATCATCAATATCGTGGCTTTATTAATTGTAGGCTTGTTGATAAACTGGAAAATGTAATTGAATAAATTTTGGCCTATCAAATGGCCTACCGAATTATCCGAAAAATTATTTATCCAATCATGCTCCGCTGGCGCATCGCGTCAGTGGAAGGTTTGGAAAACCTGCCCAAATCCGGCCCGGCTCTGCTGGTGGCCAATCATGTGGGTCTGCAAGATCCGCAGTTGCTGATCACCACGCTCATGCGCCAAACCGGCGGCAAAAAAATACACGTGATTGCCAAATGGAAAATTTTCCATACCAAACTTAGCCAGAAATGGCTGGGCACCATTCCTTTGTTTGCCGATCGGTCAAAATCTTTTCTGTATGCAAAAGAATTGTTGGAAAAGGGCGAGATGGTTTTAATTTATCCCGAAGGGCAAGTCAACATTTTTTCGGAAATCCGTGAAATTAAGTCGGGCGCCGCGCGCCTGGGCTTACTGACGCGCGTCCCCGTCGTGCCTATTGGCTTAATTCGCACTTCAGCGCCGCCGCAAAACGAGTGGGCGCATCGCCGGGATTTTATGTTTGGCCGCGTTAAAATAAAAATCGGCCCGCCTTTGGATCTTTCGCCTTGGTATAATTTAACCATTGATAAGCCTTTGATAAAGAAAGTAAAAGCCGTAATAATGTCAGCGGTCGCCAAGCTCGCCAATAAAACTTATATCGGATGAAAAGGTATTTTGGTCTAAAATGGTTCATGCGCTTGGGCCAGCGCCGTTTTCGGGAAGTCGCTGGCTTGGAAAACTTACCACGTTTTGGGCCTTTTATTTTGGCTGGTAACCATATTGGTTCGCCTGACCCGATCTTCATAATGTCAATCATTCATTCTGTCCTGCAAAGGCCGGTAATTTTCCTGGCTTATGACAAAGTGGTAAATTTCTTCGGAAAAAAAATCGCTTACAACTGGTTGGGCGTAATTGGCAAAGACGAGGAACGACCCGGCGAAAGCCTGAAATATCTGAAAATTGAATTGGAAAACGGCAACCCTGTGGCCATTTTTCCCGAAGGCATGCGCAATTCCGCGCCGTTTCTGATGCCCGGCAAAACCGGGGCGGCGCGTTTGGCCCATTGGACTGGCGCGCCCGTTGTGCCGTTCGGCTTTCAAGGCCCGGCGACTTGGACTTTTAACCAAGGCGTTTACGCCACTTTGCTGTTTAAAAAAGATATGCGCCTTCGAATCGGCAGACCGCTGCATTTTCAAAAAATTGAAGAGTCAAAAATCACCAAAGACTTGCTCATTCACACGACTCATGAGATTATGGCAATAATCGGCCAGCTGGCCGATCGCCCCTCGCCTTATTAACCCGTTAAAACTATGGATTGGCCAACCCTTTCCCACTTAACCCAAGCTGAAATCTTGGCTTTGCAAAACCGCGCGATTAAAAGATTTTTTCGGCATGAGCTGCCCTTTTCCCCGTTTTTCCGGGAACTTTTTGCTAAACACAATTTGAATTTTGCTGACATCAAAAACATTGACGATTTGCAAAAAGTTCCATTTACCTCCAAAGCCGACCTGGCACCGACTCCGGAAGATCCCGGCAAATCCCGAAAATTCATTCTGCAGCCCGACGAACATTTGATTAAAAAATTCGCACCAAAAACCAAACTGCTGAAAATCTTGATGCAAAAAGTGGCGGGCTTGGATGTGAAAAAATTTCTGGAATGGGAATACAAGCCAGTGCATTTACATTTCACCACGGGCCGTACCGCCCTACCCACGGCAGTGGGTTATTCCAGCCGGGACCTAGAAACTATCAAGGAAACGGCTCGACGACTTTTTCAAACCATGCAAATCCCTTCGGATGCCGTAGTGGTCAACGCTTTCCCTTACGCTCCGCACCTGGCTTTTTGGCTAACCTATTTTGCCACTTCCTCTTTGCGCTTGACCACCCTGCAATCTGGCGGCGGTAAAATCATGGGTACGCCGAAAATCATCGACGCCATTGAAAAACTCAAGGCCAAAGTCGTCACTTCCATTCCCGGCTATTTTTACCACATCCTGCGCGAAGCCGTAGCCCAGAAGCGCAACTGGTCAAATTTAGAATTCGCGGTTTTTGGCGGCGAAAGGGTCAGCGACGGCTTCCGGGCTAAAGTTAAAGAACTCTTAAAAGAAGTCGGCGCTTTTAATACCAAGATTTTAACCACCTATGCCATGACCGAAGGCAAAACCGCCTGGGTGCAATGCAGCGAGGAAACCGGTTATCACACTTACCCGGACATGGAATTTTTTGAAGTGGTGGACGAAAACGGCAACCGGGTGCCGGAAAATTCGCCGGGCGAACTGGTGTACACCAGCTTGAATTGGCGGGGCACGGTCATGGTTCGGTACCGCACCGGCGACATGATCCAGGGCTTAAGCCTGCAGGCTTGCCAGACTTGCGGCCGCACTGTTCCGCAAATCTCCCGCGACATCCAGAGAAAATCCGACATCAAGGAGTTCAATTTGACCAAGGTCAAAGGCGAGCTGGTGAATCTGAACGCTTTTTACCCTTTACTTATGGGTTTGCCAGATGTCGAGGAATGGCAGCTGGAAATTGCCAAGGTCAACAATGACCCCTACGAAGTTGACGAGCTGATTTTGTATGTGGCGCCAAAAGTCGGAGTAAATTTTGAAAACTTAAGCCACGAGATCAATCGGCGCGTGCTTTCCGAAACCGGGATTACGGCCCGAATCGTGGAAAAAAACTTAAAAGAAGTGCTGAGTTTAATCGGCATGGAAAGCGAATTAAAGGAAAAACGGATAGTCGATAAGCGGCCAAAGGCGTAATAACTAAAACGCAAAACGAATACAACCGCCCAACATTGACAAGACTTGCGGCGGCTACTAGGCTGGTCTATAGACCAAAAGTTCTTTTTTTTGGAGGCTAATAATGCCAAAGACCGAGAGATGTAATTGGCTGCCGTCAACAACGCTATCGCCGCATCAGTTCTCACTTTTTAAAGTAGCGTTCCTTACACAATTTCCGTGGCTGAAAAAGGGTGCCAAATCTGGCCGGGTCAAGCTGAAAACTGCTGATGGACCTTTCTGGGTAAAGGTTGAATTTAGGCCTTGTAATTGCTGGCCACAAACAAACTGTTACCATATTCGGCTTGAATGGCCGGTTAAGAAGGGTGGGATTGTCATCACTTCTTGTGCCAAAAAACTTAGGTGGCTGCCTAAAGCCGATTTGCTCCCCAAATGAGCTGTTCATAAAAAGTCGCATTATTATAATGCGGCTTTTGTTATTTTTTTAAAGATTGTTATAATGGACCAAAAGGAGTTTTGGAATGCTCTTTCTAAAAACCGAACAAGAATGGTGCGAAAAGCACGCCCGTGTAATCCATTGTGCTAATGGCCCCGTCTGGTTGTGTAAAGATACCGATGGCCCCATAATCACAATGAGCTTTGAGCGAATAATTGCTGGTAAGAGTTACTACATTCACCACCTCTTTTGCGAAAAATGCAATCCTTGGCCGACCCTTGCCGAACTTAATGCTATCCCAATTTCCTCCGCTGATGAGCTCGTTGGAATGCCCTTTTAATTTACCCGACCCTCTTTTTTTAAAGAGGGTTTTTATTTTCCAATACCCAAACTAATTGTCTTACTGCGCATGGGTATTTTTTAACATTGACCAATTTCAAATTTTGAGTTAGGGTGAAATTCCAACCCTTAAAAAATATTTATGCAAACCACTGTTGCGGCTAAGCCGAAAAGCTTATTGGAATTAAAAATTGAATTAACCCCGGAGGAATTTTCAAATTTTATCAGCAAGGCCGTAAATCATCTGGCCGAGGAACTTAAAATCCCGGGCTTTCGGCCGGGCAAAGCTCCTCGGGAACTGGTTGAAAAGAAAGCGGGCAACAAAACGCTGTTGGAAGAAGCGGCTGAACTGGCCGTACAAGACAGCTTTCCCAAAGCCATTACGGAAAAACAAATTCGGTCTTTAGGCGCCCCGAAAATTTCCATTGAAAAATTGGCCGAAGGCAATCCCTTTATTTATACGGCTGAAGTCGAGATCTTGCCGGAAATACAGCTTGGCGATTTTGCCGCGCTCAAGGTCGAAAAAAAACCAGCGGAATTAAAATCTGAAAAAATTGACGAAACTTTAAAAAGCCTGCAGAAAATGCACGCCACTGAAGCCCGCGCCAAGAGGCCGGCCAAAATCGGCGACCGCGTGGATGTGGATTTTAATGTTTACCTGGACAATGTGCCTTTGGACGGCGGCAAGGGCCAAAATTACCCCCTGACGCTGGGTGAAAAAGTTTTTCTCCCAGGTTTTGAAGAGCAATTGATCGGCATGCAAGAAAACGAAACTAGAGAATTCAAATTAACTTTCCCTAAGGATTACGGCAAAAAAGACCTGCAGAGTAAGCAGGCGGATTTTAAAGTGACTTTAAAAGCGGTTTATGATATTAGTCTGCCAATGCTGGACGATGCGTTTGCGAAAAAGCTGGGAAAATTTGAATCGATGGAAGATTTGCGCGCCAAAATACAGGAAAATCTGCAAACAGAAGCCGAAAATCTGGCCGAACAAAAATTCGAACAAGCGCTTTTGGAAGCGGTTCTGAGAAAATGCCAAATTGGCGATTTGCCGGAAATCTTAGTCGCTTCCGAAACCGACAAAATGCTGCACGAGCTTGAGCACGCCATCGAGCACGACGGCGGAAAATTTGAAGATTACCTGACCAGCATCAAAAAAACCAAAGACGATTTGAAAAAAGAATTTACGCCCAAAGCCGAAACTCGGGTTAAGGTTGCCTTAATTTTGCGGACTCTGGCGGAAAAAGAAAACCTGATGGCGTCAGCGAAAGAAGTGGAAAACGATATTGCCGCGGAAAGCCTGCGCTATGCCAACCAACCGGAAATCCTCAAACAGTTGCAGTCTGAAGATTACAAAGACTATTTGCAGATGGTGTTGACGAACAAAAAAGTGATTGCTTGGCTAAAAACTCAAATCAAGAAATAAAAAACCCAGAAAATTTATTCTGGGTTTTGAATCTGCTTTCGGGTTTCCTGCCGATTTTTCCGGCGGCTGTATGATCCGCGGCCTTTGTTTTTTGGGTGCGGTCCGCCGATTTGCCCGGGCAAGGGGATTCGAATTTTGGGCTTTCTGATTTTTCGCTTTCTCACAATATCTCCTTTGTTGGCATTCAAAAAAGCATAACAAATATTACGGAGATGTCAACCCCGCACCACTTTCCAAAAAAATGGAAATCTTAATCTAAGATATTTTACCAGTAAATATCTGCGTTATTGAGCGATGTTTTTATGGAAAGTGGTGCGGGGTCAACCTAAATCTGTATCAGTTTCTAAAGTAAGCTAACGGAAATATGATATTATTAAATTATGTTATTCGGCCTTCATGTTTCTGCCGCTGGCGGCGCGCAAAATTGTCCGCAAAACGCCCGTGACTTGGGTTGTGAAACCTATCAGTTGTTTTCGCGGCCGCCCCAAGGCGGCCCGGCGCCGAAATTAACTGTGGAAATTATTAACAAATTTAAAGCGGGAAATCAAAAATACAAAATTCCGAGAACTTACATTCATGCGCCGTATTTTATTAATTTCGCTTCCAGCAATAATCGGATAAAATACGGTTCGATTTCGATAGTCAGAGAAGAGTTGGAAAGGGCCTCGGTTTTGGGCGTGACCGCCATGATGACGCATTTGGGTTCGGCCAAAGAATTGCCAGAGAAAACCGCCTTAAAAACCGTTAGCGAAGGCTTAAAAAAAGTCCTGGCGGGCTATAAAGGCACGGCTTTATTTTTAATAGAAAATTCGGCTGGCGCCGGCCAAACCGTCGGCGACACTTTGGAGGAGTTGGCGTTTTTTACTAAAGCATTAAGGCCCTACCGAGCTAAAATCGGCATCTGTTTTGACACCTGCCACGCGTTTGCCACTGGCTACGATTTACGAGACACAAAGGGTCTGGATAAATTACTTAAAGAATTTGAGAAAAAAATCGGTTTGAGTTTTTTAAAGCTCATCCACGCCAACGATAGTCAGGCCGCACTGGGCGAACATCGGGACCGCCACGAGCATTTAGGCGACGGTAAAATCGGCCTCAAGGGTTTTGAAAGCCTGGTTAAAAACCCGAAATTAAAAAATGTCGACCTGATTGTCGAAACGCCGCACGACCGCAAACATCTTGATGATCTAAAAATTCTGAAAGGTTTTAGGGACGCCTAAAATGTTCACCTTCAAAAACTCCAAGCTCAAATATTATTTTTCGGCATTGGCTGGAATTTTGGTAGTCTTCTTCGGCTTGGCCGGCTTTACGGACATCAACGCCGCGCTTTCGAAAGTTTGGTTAACCCAGGAGCCTTTGCAAAAAGCCGAGGTTCTAATCATTTTGGGCGGCGGCATAGATTCGAAAACTGGAAAACTCTCATTTAAATCTCAAGAGCGGGTTTTAAGCGGCGCGCAGCTTTTTCAACAAGGTTATGCGCCGGCAATAATCGTTGCAGGCGGCAAAGTGGGCAAAAACCCCTTTGCCGAGGCGCCTGCCATGGCTGAACTTCTGCAAAAAAACGGGGTGCCGGCAGAGGCGATAATTCAAGAAAATCAATCGGAAAACACATGGGAAAACGCGCAAAACGCTTTGGCCATTGCCAAACTTCGCCGGTTTCAAAAAATAATTGTTCTAACTTCCGACTTTCACACTTATCGAGCGTGCAAATTTTTTCGCCAGCTTGGCGGCGAGGTGATTTGCCGAGCCGCTGACCGAGATGTGATTAACCAAAAGACCTTTGTTCGTCGGCTGCTCTCGACCAAGGTCTTATTGAGAGAATACGCAGCAAATTGCTATTATTGGCTTAAGGGCAGACTTTAATTTGTCGAAACCAAAACCTATGCAACCTATAAAAATTGCTTTGCAAGCCGCGCGGGCGGCTGACCAGCTGCTTTTAAAAAACTTTAAAAAGCTCCACCAAAGCGATGTCCGGGCAAAATCCGCGCATGAATTGGTGACCGCCACGGATAAAGCCGCGAATGCCCTGATCCAAAAAATTTTAAAACGTCATTTTCCAAATATCGGAATTTTATCCGAGGAGGGTCATAACCGTAAATCGAAACTGCGCTGGATTATTGATCCTTTGGACGGCACGACGAATTTTGTCCTGCACATTCCGTTTTTCGGCGTATCAATTGCCTTGGCGGAAGGTTCGGAAATCCTTTTTGGCATTATCACCTGCCCGGCAACCAACGAAATTTTTATCGGCGCTAAAAACCAGGGCGCTTATAAAAACCCAAAGCCCCTGAAGCTAAACCCGGTCAGGAATCTAAAGCAAACCATAATCGGTTACGGCTACAGCCATTCAGCCAGATCTTTGCATGCCTCTTTGGCGCTGGCGGAAAAATTGAGTTATCGCGTCAGAGCCGTCAGGCATTCCGGGTCAACGGCTTTGGACATGGCCTATTTGGCTGCCGGCCGGTTGGACGCCGTTATTATCGCCGGTCCGGTTAACCTTTGGGATGTGGCGGCTGGAATGATAATCGTAAAAGAGGCTGGCGGGGAAATTCTTGATCAGAAAGGTCAGCCTTGGCGGTCAAAGGCCTCTGACCTTTATGCCGGCCGCCCAAAACTTTTGAATAATTTGCGGAAATATGCCAAAGCCAGAATTTGAACTTCTTAAGGTCAGGGTGGTGACCGATGCCAAACATTTAGCAGTCATAAAATCACCCCCCGGGTTTGGTGGTTTGGGTTAAAGCCCGGCCTGAAAATCAAATGGCTAACCAAGCGGTTCTGGCGTTACTGAAAACCCACCTAAACACCTCAAGAATCGTTTTGGTTTCGGGCCATCACAGGAGCACAAAAACTTACAAAATTTTTAAATAAATCCAGCACCTTCGTAAGAATACCCCGCAGCTAACTGCAAGAGTGGATGGACTTGAGGGTAATTTTTTCTGCCAGGCCTAATACTTTGCAGTAAGGTGCTGGATAAAAAAACCAAAGACTGATTTACAGCGCTTTGGTTTTTTTATAATTTGCTTATCTGGTAACGCTGATACTCGCCCCTTCTTCCGCATTGGGCGCGCAGACCGTTACCCGATTATTGGCGTTTTTGTAAACGAAATAACCAGTGCCATTGGTTGTCGCACCAGTCGGGTCTGACGGCATGGCCACTAGGTATTTACCGTTGGTGGTCAGAACCGCCAAGTCTGTTAGGCCCGCGCAAGAGACGGCGCCGGTTTTGCAGACTTCTTGAGTCGCGACATTGCATGTTGTACCAGCGACGACTGCCGCGGGCACCACGCCGCTGTTATCCACGGCATATTGGTAAATGCCGTTCAAAATGGTGTTGACATCCGAACGCCGCTGGGCGTTTTTTGTGTCAGCCAGTTGCTTGCTAGGATTAATAGCTAGGATCACGATGCCGGCCAGAATCCCAATAGCCGCAACGACCAAAAGGATTTCCAGCAAGGTGAAGCCCTTATGTTTTTGATTTTTCCGCATACGCTAGAGCGAATTAATGATAAATTTACCTTAATAATATAACACGATCGAAGCTAGTTTGCCACCTCCTGCCAAAAACTAATGGAAATTGTCGGACTGATTTGGTTGATAAAAATCGAAATCTTCCTGACAACAACACCAAGACTGCCCATTGTAGTAATTGTGCGGTTTTGACCGCCCGCATTAACCACGGTGTAATTACAGGTTCCCGATCCGATCACCAAGTTAACTGTCCCGCTAAAATTCGGGTTGTCCCGAATGGCCTGTAATGCTTCTTCAGCGCAGGCGTTTGCGTAGGCTTTAGCCTGTTCGCCCTGATTTAAGGTTAGGCTATTGCGGGTTGAATTCAGGCCCAAAAGCAAAACTGAAACTGCCACGGCCGAACCGACCGCGCCTAAAATTATCAAGCTTAACAGGGCAATATAGCCTTTGGATTTGTGATTTAACCGAAAAAAGTCTCGCATATTTTACGGGCGCAATTGCGCGGAAGTCACGAATTGTTTGGAATATTCAAATTCATTTCGATTGTCCGGGTTGACATAGCTTAAAGTGAAGCTGACCCGAACCTGCTCGGAATTCGCGCTTAATGATAAATTTTGAAAATTTAAATTACTAATGCTAACCCGCGCGGAAGTTAAGGCTGTGGGACTGCCCGCGCCTTCCGTCAGGCTTAATTGTCCGGCGGTAAGATTAAATACCGTTGGGTTATTAACTGGTGAGGGCGTATTTAAAGAAAGAGCTGCGGCGGTTTGGCCTGGTAAAGGTGAATTTATCGTATTTGAATTTCGAATTGTTTGCGAAATAAGCTGCATGACATACAAGCCCTGTTGCTCGACTTCGGTAATGGTTTGGTTCTTTACGCGTGATTGCAAAATCATGATCATAAACGAAGAAATCACCAAAACCATTATGGAAATTAACGCCAAGTACAACAGTAATTCAATAAGCGTGAAGCCGGCGCCGTTTTTGGGCAAATACCATGATTTTCCATAATGGGTCTTTTTTTTAGTAGATTTTCGAAAAGCAGCGCGCATTTTATTGAGGAGCGATTATTTGTAATTCTTGATTGTTGTCCGAACTGGTAACTAAAACTCTATCTATATCCGGTGCGTAAGCTTCGTCTACCGGCGAATTGTTTAAGTTTAATTGGCTTAATAAAACTGGCGTTGCCGGAACGCTAGCATTGATGACTTTGAAATCATTCGCCGTATCAGCCGTTATGGCAAAAGCGTAATTTTTTGCCGGGTCAAAAGCCAGCCCATTCACATTGGCGCCAAGCTCAAGTGTGCCGGTCAGACTTGGTGCCAACGGATTGCTGGCATTAATCACATAAAATTCCGGTGCAACGCTGGCGGCGCGACCCAGATAGACAAAATTATTTGCAAAAGCGATTGCCAGGCCGTTGGCTCCATTGTTTCCGCTGTTCAGGTTTAAACTGGCGCCAATCACCGGTGCGGTTTTATTGGTGACATTGATGACATACAACTCGGCGGCGTCATTAGCGCTGGCGCCGAAAACATAGTTACCATTCACGACAATATCATTCGGCGCGCCGACTAAAGCATTTGTTTGGCCGACCGGGTTTCCCGGATTGGCGGGATTAGTCTGAATGTCAAAAATCAAAAATTCGCTCCCGCCATTGCGGGTCATGTACAAATAACTGCCATCCGTAGCCAAAGCGATCGCGTCAGCTGTGGCATTGCCGCTGTTGGCCGCGGTCAAATCCACGGTTGTCAGCTTGCCGGCGTTGGCAATGGTAGCAGGGTCACTAATGTCTAAAATCTGCAATTCCGAAGCGTTATCCGTGGAGCCAATGTAGGCGAAATTGTCATTTACCACGATGTCATTGGGCGAACCATTGAGGTGGCGTTGGCCCAAAAGTATCGGGTTGTTGGGATCAGCGACATTAAAAATGAAAAATTCCCGGCCTCCGCCATTTACTCGCCCTAGGTAAGCTTTCTGATTGGCATAGGCAATACTCAAACCATTGGCTGTGTTATTGCCGCTGTTCGCCACTGTCAGATTAAAGAAGGCGTCCAGTATCGGAAAAGCCCAATTGCCGGCTGCTGGCGACCGCCAATTCGCGAGTCGGCTGGCTAAAGAAATTTGACCGCTCCGCTGCGGCGTTTGCTGCCAGCTTACGGTTGAAATTATTTGCTTGACTTCCGGGGAGATTGTGGAAATGCTTACCTGCCGAGTAAAAACATCAAAAGTGTCAGTCAGACCGGTAAATGCCCAAGTTCCCGTTGCTTGGCTTAAGCCGTGGTTGCCATCAATTAAATTCGCAAAACCCGAGTCACGAATGCTCCGAGCCGCTTCCAGGCCTTCCTCGGCCAGTAAATTCGCGCGGTTGCGAGTGCCGGAAAGTGCCGAGCTTTCCCGGCCGAAAATATACGCGCCCACGAAAACCGTGACCATTAGCGCAAAAAGCGCGCTGGCCAGCAGCACTTCCACCGCGGAAGAACCCGGTTTAATAGGCGATGGTGCCTTTGCTATTGAGCGTAAGCGTACGGCTCTCATTGTTTGGCGAACTTAAAGTTAGGGCGCCCGAAGTTAGGGGAAAGCCTGACAACTTAGCAAACACGGCTTCGTCCAAACCCGAAAGGTTTATGCTGCTTGGCAAACTGAAATCTTCGTCAAAATTCTGATCCCGACCGGCATAGCTGGCGCCCTGAAAAATTGAAATTTTGCCAGTTAGAATTTTTACGCCCCAAGTCGTATCATTTGCAACTGCTTGCGATAAAAGCTGGGCCCGGCGCATGGCTTGCGCAGTCGTATTGATGGCAATATCCAAATCATTTCGATTCTGCAGGGCTTGATATACGGGCGTGGCTGAGGCGGCGATTATCCCCACCACGGCCAAAGACAATAAGACCTCAACCAGTGTAAAGCCTTGATAAAATTTTTTTGAAGAAATTTTCCTGATCATTATTTAAGGGTTGATATTGCCAAGCATGTTATAAATTGGCAGAATTACGGCCACGGCCACGGCAATAACGCCCAGCCAAACGACGACCAAAAGGATTGGTTCCAAAATCACGGCTAAATTTTTGCTGCTGGTTTCAACTTTCTCGTCAAATGTTTTGCCGACATAGATTAAGGCCGCCGCCAAATTTCCGGATTGTTCGCCGGACACAATCAACTGCTGGAATGGTATAGGAATAAGTTTCCGGCTTTTGGGGTAATTACTGAAACTGGCGTGAAAAGAATTGCCCTGCTCTATGCTTTTTTGCAGATAGGTGTAAAATCGCTGGTATGCCTTGAGACTGCTGGTCTGCTGCAGTGAATTTATCGCCTCCACCACAGGAAGGCCTGACTCCAGCAGCGTGCCTAAAATAAAGCCGAATCTGGAAATTTCCACCTCTTGAATTAATTTTTTTATCCCCGGAAAATGGAACAAGAATTCCTGGCCTAAATGTTTGGTTTTCGCATTGGCAAACAGCACGTACCAAACCAGCAAAACGATGAATATCAAACTGGGGACAACTACATAACCATAAGCTTTCAAAAAAATGCCTAGATCAATAAAAACCGTTGTCAAAAGCGGCAAGTCTTGGTGCAACTGATTAAATACTTCAGCCAGTCTGGGCAGAATGAACCAAGAAACGCCCAAGCCAATTATCGCAGTTAAGCCAAAAACCACGCTGGGGTAAAGCATGGCCGACCTGATTTTTGACCGGAATTCTCGGTCTTTTTGCTGTTGCAAGACCATAACTTTCAAATTCTTTGATAGCCTGCCGCTGGCTTCCCCGATTTTCAACAAAGACAGCATATAGCCGGGCAAAAGCTTGGTTTCTTCCAGCGCGCGCCACAAAGAAGACCCTGCGGAAATTTTGGTTTCCACTTGGCTTATTAACTGTTGCATTTTCGCCGAACGGACATCCTGCTTGATCGCTTGAAAAGCCGCTAAGACATCCATACCTGAACTTAAAAGGAGGGCGAGATTTTCCAAGACATATTCCCGGTCTTTGTTGAAAAAGCCAAAACTAAATAGATAAGTTTTGGCGCGTGGTTTGCGGGCGGGCTGTTTGCTTGGAGTCATACTTAAAAACTTCAGTTTAGCTCTGGCGGGGGCGTGGCAACTCGAAGCAATTCTTCCAAAGAAGTCAGGCCGATTTTTACTTTTTCCAAACCGTCTTCAAACAAACTGCGCGAACCAAATTTCCTGGCCACTCGCCAAATCTCCTGACTCGTGGGTTTTTGGTTGATTAAATCTTGCATGGCTCGGTTCATGGAAATAAATTCAAAAATTCCCAACCGGCCGCGGTAACCGGTGTTGCTGCAATGATTACAGCCTTTAGCCCGGAAAACTTTTGGCTGCGACCGGCCAAACCAATACTTGGCGTTAGGCAGGATTTTGTTTAATTCCGTTTTTGAAATTTTCACCCGGTAACGACAGTGCTCGCAGAGTTTCCGCACCAGCCTTTGGGCGACCAAGAGTTCCAAGGTGGAAGCCAACAAAAAAGGTTCAACACCCATTTCAATCAGGCGGGGAATGGCCGTGGCCGCGTCGTTGGCGTGAAAGGTGGAAAGCAAAAGGTGCCCGGTAAGCGCAGCATTAACGCTGATTTCCGCGGTCTCCTCATCTCGAATTTCACCCACCATAATTATGTCCGGGTCTTGCCTGACGATCGAACGCAGACCATTGGCAAAGGTCAGATTTGTCTGCTCGTTGACCTGAATTTGGTTCAAGCCTAGAACCTTATATTCCACCGGGTCTTCAATGGTGGCGATGTTGACTTCAGAGCGGTTTAGCATGCGCAAAAGTCCGTAAAGCGTGGTGGTTTTGCCCGCGCCCGTCGGGCCAGTAACGATTATCATGCCAAAAGGCTTTTGGATGGCCTCAAAGACCTTGCCCAAATCTTTGGAAGCAACGCCCAAATCCGTCAGCGTGAAATTCTTCACGTATTCAGCCAAAATCCGCATGACGATTTTTTCGCCATCCAGAGTCGGCGCGATGGAAATCCGCAAATCGATGGGTCGGCGGTTATGCATAAACCGCATGGCGCCGTCTTGGGTTATGAAATGCTCGTCAATCCGCAAATGGCTTTGGACCTTGACGCGGTTTAAGATGTTTTCGTAAATGCTTTTGGGAATACGGCCGGCTTCTTGCAACACTCCGTCAATGCGAAAACGCACCAGGGCTTCTTTTTCCTGGGTGTCGAAGTGAATGTCAGACGCACGATAAGTCAGCGCCTCGGCAATTATTATTTCCAAAAGTTCAGGCGCGATTTGTTCTTTGGTTCGGATGATTTCGGCGAAACGGGTATTTAAGGGCTTGCGGTAAAAAAAGAAGGCTTGGTCAATAGCTGAAGGCAAGGCATAACCTAACTCGATTTTTTTCTTGGGGAAATAACTTTTTAGCAAACCGGCCAGTTTGGGTTTATCCGGTTGGTCACTGGCGATTAAAACTTTTTTACTGTCTTCCAAAAAAAGCACGGCTCGATTTTTTTTGCCGATGCTTTCCGGAATTTTTACAACCTGTTCGCGGCTAGGTGATTTGGCGTCTAAGTCAAGGAATTTTAAACCGAAAGCCTTGGCCACGGCCTGACCTAAAAGTTCGCGGCTCACCAAATCCTCCGAGATTAAGAACTCAACCAAGGGCAGGTCTTTGCTGGTGGCGAGCGCTTGGGCCCGGGACATTTCCGCCTCGGTCAGATAACCGGCTTTTAGCAAGATTCCTTTTATTTTTTGCTCCTCCTTTGTCATGTTTGATTTTTGTTATGTCAAGATTTAAGTATAAAAATTATAGCCCAAAAGCGGGTTTTGCGATAGTTTTGAACTTGAAAATCCTGGGTGCTTAAGTTATGGTGTGAGTACTGAAAAAATTCTGCGCGGGTATCGTATAATGGTAATACCTCGGCTTTCTCCCACTCCATCAAAAGCGATATTGGAATCCCGCACGATTAAATTTAATAACGCGGGCGTTGTATAGCGGCTATTATGCCACCCTTCCAAGGTGGAGACGCCGGTTCGACTCCGGTCGCCCGCACCATAGACGAAACGCAGGCTGGAGATTGTCATTTTGTCAAGACCCCCAAAATTAAGACACTTTTTCGACGAGTGGGAGCAGCCGTTGGGCAAACAATACCGGCGGCATTTTCAGTACCGAATGAATACGGGT
>QZJU01000012.1 GCA_003597955.1 Candidatus Parcubacteria bacterium | reverse complement strand
TGCTCCTTTACTTCAGGAGCTATCGAGTGATGTTTTTTCATATGCCCATACGTTAATTAGTCTAGACCGTCGTGTCTAGTATATGGGGGTCAGTACACCCTGATGAATATAGATGGATTGATTCGCAAGATCGACATCGACCATTTTGAGGCGCAATAATTCGCTCTTCCGCAATCCCGCATACACGAAGGTGGCAAAGATCGCATAGTTCCGGTATCGCTGGTAGGTGTACGGATACGGATAATTGTAAACGATCTCCAGTAGCTTTAAGGCCTCCTGCTTGGTCAGCTTTGGCGGCAGCTTCTTTTCGGTCTTGGGCATTTCCATGTCGTCGGTTGGATTTGTGTGCATGTAGCCTTGGTCGACACACCACCTGAAAAAGACAGCGAGCGACTTGTGGTATGTAATGAATGAATTCGGTGCCCAATGCTGAACTTGCCTGCCGTGATAAAAGAACTCTCGAACCCTAGACTCGGTGCATTCTTCGAGCTGGCGGACGTGTAGGAACCGCTGAAGCAATCGCACAGTCCCTCGATAGCGTTTTATAGTATCTCGCGAATATCCCCGCATGAACTGAGAATAATCACAGAACTTATCAAGTGCGGTTGAAATGTCCATAGGTGTGGGATTAGAAAAATACTGCAAGTTCGTTGCAGTACTTTTCCCTGGAGCCGTTGGCCGGAATTGAACCGGCGACCTACTCCTTCGCTTACACCGCTTCTTCGGCTTGTAGCCTATAAGCGGGCTAGACTGTATCTTGAGCTTCCCTTTCGGGGTTAGCTCCCCTTGTCAGTCGTTCGGGCGCTTGAGATAGCGCCACGGTCTGATCCGGGTTGCCGGACTTTGACCGTCATTCGGGATTCACGACCAGGTTTCCCTGGCCGTGGGCGGGGCGTGCGGCCCACCATGGAGTTGCTCTACCAACTGAGCTACAACGGCGTACGGTACACGATGATTTTTGAGAAGCCCGCGGCCCACTTTGGGATGGAGTAGGTCCATCTCATGGCATTTCGCGGTGATTCTTGGCTGTGGTTAGCTGATTTTGTCTCTTTTGCCGGGGACCTGTTTATTACCATGGAGTTGCTCTACCAGCTGAGCTACATCGGCGTATGTAAACAATTTTTTAAACAACCCGGAGTTGCCCTTCCGGGGCATCCCCCAAGGGAGGCAAAACAGTTGCCCCGCCTGCCGATCGCCTGGAGCCGGGAAGAGGATTCGAACCTCCGACCTACTGTTTACAAAACAGTTGCTCTACCACTGAGCTATCCCGGCGCCCGGCGACAGGCGAGCAGGTCTACCAGCTGAGCTACATCGGCGTAGATTAACCTAAATTTTCAATTTCTTTGGATAACTCCGCCAATTTTTGGTTCTCTGGATTTGCTTTGGATAATTTAGCTAAAGATTTCTTAGCCAAGGTTTTATTCTTTTGTCTTATAGCAAATTGTAGAAGGCCGTCCAGGTATTTAGGATTTGCCGGTTCTAATTTTATTGCCTCCCCAAAAGCCTTTTCGGCTTTTTCTAGATTCCCAAGTTTTTCTTCGATGCCAGCTAGTTCAAAATGCGCACTGGCTGTAGTCGCGTTCAAAGAAACCGTAGTCAAAAAATCAGCTTCGGCTTCGGTCAGTTTGCCTTCATCAGTCGCGATGCGACCCAAGCGCAAATATGCGGCCTCACTGTCTTTTTGCACCTTCAATACATAATTCAGAGCTTCTCGAGCATTGCCGTAATCTTTCTTAGCAATCGCGATATCTGCCATGCCAATGTAGGCGTCAAGATTTTTAGCATCCATACTTACAACATCTACGAAAAATTGTTCGGCTTGGGCCAAGTCACCCTGATTTAAGGCGGTTTGCGCCTGATTTAAAGTTGCTACGATTTTCGCCCGCAAAACATCCGGATTGTCCAAAGCCTGCTGGGTAATCACCTTGCGTCGATATTCGCTTTCCATCCTTTTTAGGCGCAAAATTAAATTTTTAAAAAATTTAAAAGCTTGCCCAAAAACCATCTCAACCCCCCTTACAATACGGGCCTCAAAATTGCCAAGTTTGGTTTGCAACCTTTTATCAAGCAGAGCCTGCTTTTGCGCAGCCTGCTGATGCTTTGGAATGGCGTCTATGCGAATGCTGGCCAAAGCCGGCAGTTTGCGCCAAATGATTACGGCGCAAACAATCACGCAAACTGCAAAAATGCCCAGGGTAATCCAATCAAAAAGCATATTTAGATTGTCAGACGAATGAATTCTCGGATTTGAATGTTTTCGCCTAATTTTTGGACAGCCGCCTGCACAACCATTGCCACAGTCAACTTATCATCTTTAAAAAACTTTTGCTGCATTAAACAATACTCTTCAGCAAACTTAGCGAGTTTGCCCTTAATAATTTCGTCAATGACTTTTGCTGGCCGGCCGGCTTTTTCGGCTTGTGCCTTGGCAATCTCGGTTTCTGCCTTAATGACTTCAGTTGATAATCCTTCGGCGCTGATGTATTTCGGGTTCGCAGCCGCAACCTGCATGGCTAATTCATGAGCCAATTCTTGAAAAACCGCTGTCCGTTCCACAAAATCCGTTTCACAAGCCACGACTACGGCGGCCAAAATCTTTTTATTCGAGTGCAAGTACACCCCGATTGTGCCGGCATGAGTTTGCCGGTCCTGCTTTTTTTCGGCAATTTTCTGGCCCGCTTCGCGCATGGCTTTAATCGCTTCGGCTAAATCGCCGCCGCTTGCTTCTAAAGCTTTTTTTGCGTCCATCACTCCAACGCCGGTTTGTTCGCGTAATTTCTGGACATCGTTAAGATTTATCTTTGCCATATTATTTCTCGGTTATTTTTGGATTTCTTTGGCTGTCAAATCAAGATTCGATTTGCCTTCATTCACGGCCTCAACCATCAAATTACAAATGAAATCAATTGCTTTGGTGGCATCGTCGTTAGCCGGAATGGGAAATTTTATCAAATCGGGATTGCTGTTGGTGTCGCAAATGGCCACCACCGGGATGTTCATTTTGTTTGCTTCCCGAATTGCCGTGCGCTCTTTAATGGCGTCAACGACAAATAAAGCCTGGGGAATTTTTTCAAGCATCTCCAGTCCGCCAATTTCATTCTGCAATTTGTTAATTTCTTTTTGAATGTTCAGCTGCTCTTTTTTTGTATACTTTTCCAGCATGCCGGCTGCCTGTTCGCTCTTTAGTCGTCTTAGTTTCTTTATCAATTCGTGAATGGTCGCGAAATTCGTTAACGCGCCCCCAACCCAGCGTTCCACCATGAAAGGCATACCACAAGTTTCGGCGGCTTTCCGCACAATAACTTTCGCCTGTCTTTTTGTGCCCACAAAGAGTAATTGACCGCCACTTTTGGCCAAGGCAACGACAAAATCGTAAGCCGAGCGGATTTTATCCCGGGTGGCCTCCAGATCAATTATGTGAATACCGTTTCGCGAAGTAAAAATATAGGGCCGCATTTTTGGGCTCCACCTCGACTCTTGATGACCAAAATGCACACCCTTTTGGAGCATCTCCAAAAGTGAAATCTCACGCATAAATTATCCTTTCTTAATTGCCGCTACGCCTTTGCCGGATTAGGGCCTTGTTTTAAATAAGGCAGGACGCAATCCGTATTTAAGAAGTATCTTAAAACCGGCGTATGAGAGTTAAAATGAACATTTCTGACTCTAACATAAAAGCTCAGATTCAGCAAGGCCCAATATTTTTTAAGCTTTTAAGGCAGTTGACTAAGACTAAAAATATGTTATATTTTACAGACTTATGAAAAAAAATACCCATCCAGAATATTTTTCTGACGCCAAGGTAATTTGCGGCTGCGGCAATGTTTTTACCACGGGTTCAACCCAAAAAGAAATTCATGTGGAAATCTGCTCTAATTGCCACCCGCTTTTCACAGGCAAACAGAAAGTGGTCGACACCCAAGGCCGGGTTGAACGGTTCAAACGGATTAAAGAAAAATCAACGGGCAAAGTCACGGCCCGTTTGACCCACAAAAAAGCCAAGGCCAAGAAGTAAATACAATTCACGGCTTCACCCGTAACTTTTGGGTTAGGGCGTTTTGGCTTTTATTAAAGCGCTAATCTTATGAACTCCCAGAGCTTGCTCGAAAAAAAACAGGCATTGGAGGCGAAAATTCAAGTCGCCGCGGCTTCCGGCGACACTTTAAACCTGCAGAAACTTTCTCGCGACCATAAAAGCTTGGTCGAGCATTTAAACTTGCTGAATGAAAAAACCCAGTTAGAAAAACAGCTTGCTGACGCCCTGGGCGCTCAGCAAGATGCGGATCCGGAATTAGCAAAGCTTGGAAGTGAAGAAGCCGCCCGAATTCAGCAGGAGCTCAAGGAAGTCGAAGCAAAACTCGCCAAAGCTGAAAAACCCCAAGACCCTTTAGACAGCCGAGAAGCTATCGTGGAAATCCGAGCCGGCGCGGGCGGCGACGAATCAGGTCTTTTTGCCGCCGAGCTTTCCAGAATGTATATGCGTTTTGCCGAGCGCCAAGGCTGGCTCACGCACGTGGTCGATACCAACCGCACGGGCATTGGCGGCTACAAAGAAATCATCTTTGAGGTCCGCGGTCTTGAAGCATATGGGGCTTTGCGAATGGAATCCGGCGTACACCGCGTACAAAGGGTTCCAGCCACGGAAAAAAGCGGGCGCGTGCACACTTCCACAGCCACGGTGGCGGTTTTGCCGATTGTTGAAGAGAGCGATATTCAGATCCGGCCTGAAGATGTAAAAATTGAAGTTACCACTTCTTCCGGCCATGGCGGCCAATCAGTCAACACGACTTATTCGGCGGTACGGTTGACGCACTTGCCAACCGGGATTGTGGTAAAGTGCCAGGACGAAAGATCACAAAAACAAAATCGTGAAAAGGCGCTTGAGGTTTTACGCGCCCGTGTTTTTGCGATTCAAGAAGAAAAGCGGCAAATGGAAAGATCCAGACTTCGAAAAAGCCAGGTGGGGACCGGCGATCGAAGCGAAAAAATTCGGACTTATAATTTCCCCCAGGACCGCTTGACCGATCATCGGCTTAAGGAAAACTTCCATAATCTTTCGGCGATTATGGACGGCGATATCGTCAAGCTCGTTGACGCCCTGCAAAAGTGGCGCCGAGACAACTTTGAATATGCCGGCTAAAAATCTTTCGGTCCAAGAGCTTTTTTCCAAAGTCCAAAGCCTTATAACAAAAACTCCCGTGACTTTCAACGAGGCGGCCGAGCTTTTGGGTTTTACGGCAAAAAAATCCCGGGAGTTTTTCATTTCCCATCCTGAATATAAGATTAGCCGAAAACATACCGAGATTCTTTTTAAACTGCTAAGGCGTAGGCTGAAAGGCGAACCTTTCGCGTATTTGACAGGCAAAAAAGGCTTCTACGGCCTGGAATTTAAAGTGAATGAAAATGTGCTAATCCCCCGGCCGGAAACTGAATTGCTGGTTGATTGGGTCTTAAAAAAATTTCCGCGAAATTCTAAAATAACCATCGCTGACATTGGTACTGGTTCAGGTTGCATTGCTATTACTTTGGCCAAATATCTGCCCCAAGCCAAAATTTTGGCTGTGGATTTTAGCTCAAAAGCCTTGACTGTCGCCCGCCAAAACCGCCGGAATCACGGGGTTAAAAATGTTAACTTTTTGCAAAGCAACCTCCTTCAAGCCTTCCAGCCCACGGAAGAAATTGACCTTGTGGTCAGCAACCTTCCGTATTTAACCCGACAGGAATCCACCCGAGTTTTGTCCGAACCCCGAATCGCCTTATTCGGCGGCAAGCAGGGCTTGGAACTGATTTACCGGCTAATTGAGGAAATTTCCAAACGGCAAATCCCCTATGCAATTTTGGAAATTTCGCCCTTGCAGCAGCCTTGGCTGGAAACAAAAATGCGAGAATTTGGCGACTTTGATCTTGAGTTTTTGAAAGATTTAAGCCAAAAAACCCGGGGATTGATAATTAAAAAACGTGCGAAATAATATCTCGGCTCGTCTTAAAAAATTAAAACCCCAGAGGTCCTTGGTTGTTAATTGTATGGTCAGAGTCAGAAGAAAAAATAAGCTATAATGCCAAAAATTCCCATTTTCAAGCTTTTCTTTCCGCCACCATTGGCGGCGGGGCGGAAACACCCAACTGGGATCTTTCAAGAATTTCTTTTTCCACAGCCGCTCTGGGTCGGCCGTAATTTTGCCTGGACTGGGTGATTAATTTTTCCACCTGGCCCGGCAGGGGTTGACCCAAAGGCAGGGTGTTCATGGTAAAGGGCTTGGAAGAGGCGTTATCAATCAATAATTTTACGATGGCCGTATATTTTTCCATATTCGTCACATCGTATTGACTAAAGACTGGCGCAAAAGCCTGAGCAAAAATGTCCGCGTCCTCTACCCCGACCCGGAAGGCCACGATCGTACCCACATTGCCAAAAACTGCGTCGCGAATCCGTGTGTCCTGCTTATCGGTAAGCTGGCCGACATATTGGTGCGCGATGGTTAAATTCAAACGATACTTCCGCGCTTCGGACAAAATCGTAGCAATGGAATCCGTTATGAAATTTTGGAATTCGTCAATATACAAGAAAAAATCCTTGCGCTGTTCTTGCGGCAAGCTGGCGCGCCTCAAAGCCGCCATCTGCAGCTTCGAGACTATAATTAATCCCAAAAGGTTGGCATTAACTTCGCCGGTCGTGCCTTTGGCCAAATTGACCAATAGGATTTTGCCTTTGTTCATGATTTCTTCAAAATCAAAGCCACTTCTGGACTGACCGATGACATTCCGCATCATGCTGTTTTCCACGAACCGCCCGACTTTGGAAATCAGGTAACCCAGCATTTCACTTTTGTGAAAATCCGAAGTCTTGGCCATTTCTTTTTCCCAGAACGCCCGGACCATGGGATCTGTAACTTTAGCGACCTTGGCTTTCTGAAAAGTCGGGTCAGTGAACATCCGCGGGATTTCCACGATGGTTCCGGGATTTCCGCGATCCGCCATGAGCGTTAGCATGACATTGCGCATATTGTGCTCGAACATCGGCCCAATGACTTCAGGCGGAAACAATTTCATAAATATGGCAATCATCTCTTGTACGGCAAAATCCTGCGCTTCGGGTGTGGCCGCGTCCAGCATATTCAGACCCACGGGATACTCCACATCAGACGGGTTGAAATGCACCACATCCTTCTGTCGATGAGCTGGCAAACGCGCCAAAATATCGGTGATCAAATCGCCATGCGGATCCACTACGCAAGCGCCGTCGCCATTAGCAATGTCCTGCAAGGCCATCTGGGTCATCAAAACTGACTTTCCGACTCCGGATTTACCGATGATGTAAATATGCCGGCGCCGATCTTCCCGCGCCACCCGGATTAAATGTTCTTCGCCCCGAAAACGGCTTAAGCCCAAAACCACCCCGACTTTGGGGACATTAACCGGCGGCGGCGCGGTTCGGAACATCACCCAATGGATATTCGGCGTCTCGGTGGAAGGCAGAGGCAGATGCCACATCCCGGCCAATTCTTCGATATTCAAAAGCGCCGAACGCTTTTGGTCAAAAGCCCGGTATATGAAATCCCGCACGATTTTTTCAAACCGCCAGGGATTTTTTTTGACCAGACCATTGCCGGTATCAAAAGCGTTGTATTGACCAAAAGCATCCATAATGTTCTTTAAGCGCAAACTCGCCGCATTCTGATTCGGCCCGGAAACCACCAGCCGGACATTCACATCCAAGCCGGCTTTGCTGTTTTTTTCCTGCAAACGCTGAATTAATTCTTCATCTGCCGGGGAAAGCTGCTTCAGACTCCCCAGCTCGTTGCTGCTTTTCTTGGAAAAAAAGATATGAAAAATCTCCGAAAAAATATTTTTTATAGCATTAACGGCAGGCGAGCTGGTCAAACTGCCGCGCTTGCCGGCCTGCAATTGATGAACGACGGCATTCGCTTGGGCATGCCAGCGTGGATGCGAAGATCGGCAAACATACTGAATGACGGCGGCTTCGTCTTTTTCCAGCTTGCTTAGGGCGTTGGTCAGGCCGGCAAGCGGATCCACATCCATGTGCCGATAAGTCAACAAAGGCAAAACTTTCTGTTTTTTTTGAACCAACATGGCCGCCGCCACTTGGGAATCCGGCCGAAAGGGGTTGTATTCGGGTTCAAGGGAAATTTCTGCGTCCGGATACTGCGCGTGAATCTGTTGTTCCATGAATTCCTGCATCAGTTGGGGCACGACCGCATAAAATTTTATTTCCCCCCGGTCAGCCACGATTTCCAGACTAAAATGGTCGCTCCGGCCGCGGCCCAAGGTGTTATACCACCGTTGCGCCCGCATGTTGCCCAAAAAAGACAAGAATGATTCGCCGACGCTAATTTGTTCTTGCATTTGTTGTATGCGAGAAGCAGCTTGGCCAGAATCTTCATTCTGTTGTTCTTTGGGCAAGGCAATCTGCAAACAAACTCGTTGTAAACCCACGGGCGTGTTCTGCTGCCTGCGTTTTCTCAACCAAATAAAAAATAAGACTGTAAAAACTAATGCCAGCCCCAAGGTCGCGATTAGGATTGGGACATTCAAACTACTGACGGTCGCGTCCTCCGCCGTTTCTAATTCTTGGGCAAGCGCTGGTTGGAAAAGCCAGTCTACCATGAATTTATTTTCTTTCTTTTAAAAGCAATAATTTTTGCGCTTTTATCTTTGCTTCCTGCTCTACGAAAAATTTATTTATGCCCGGCACTGACGCCAACCAGCGTCGGATCACCCAAATTAACTGATCAATTTTTACTTTGACTTGCCCCAACAGACCGTTCACCTCTCGAGCGGCTTTCTCGCCTTCGTTTTTAAATTTTTGCTGTTCAGCCGCCGGCAAGTTTAAAAACAAGTCGTGCAAACCCTCGGCTAAAACCCGTTCTACTTCCCTAAAACGTTCTTCTTCCGCCGTAATCGGCAAAGGCATGGTTGGCTGATCAGTTGGCGGCGCTTGACCGGGCAATTCCTCACTTTCAACAGTTGGTTGGGACTGGGTCTCAAAATTTTCGCCGTGTTTTTCCAAGGCTTCCCGAATTTTTTCAACCTTCACTTCCGGCTTTTCGCTTGGTGTTTTTTCCACAAATTCAAAAATATCTTCGGGCTCCTTTTCCAAATTTTCCGGTCGGACTGACGAATTTGATGGCGGCGAATTTATCGGCATAAACTTGATTTAAGTATACATCTAAAACATTTCGGCGAAAAACCAAGCTTTGTTCAATCGCAAACGCAATTACGAATTAAGCAGCCCTGGGACTAGCTTAACCAACTCCAGTGGGCTGATTTCGGTTTTTAAAAAATACCCGGCTGCGCCCAAAGCCTTCCCCCGTCCCTTATCTTCCGGCCTCCCCATGTTAGTATAAAAAAATAACGGGATGCCAGCAGTTTGGGGATTCGCTTTGATTATTTTAGCCGCGGAAATGCCGTCCATATACGGCATGGTCACATCCATTGAAATAATATCCGGTTTAAATCGCAAAATTAAGGCTATTAAATCCTCTGGCGGGAAAGGTAAGCCCAAAAACTCAAAACCCAACTTTTGATATTCATTTTTAAATTCATCCAACAAGTTTTGATTATCTTCAAAAGCTAAAATTTTCTTCATACTATAAAAAAGTATAGCAAAAAACCAAAAACTAGCCTGCGGGGTTGACAACCTCCGCAACTTCTGGTACGCTACCTAGCAAATCAAACAGTCTTTTAACATTTCTTGGAGGCAATATAATCATGCTGGATCTGAAAATGCTTTTGGATTTCGAAAAAGCGCTAGGCGCAAATGACGCTCGTGAAAATTTCAAACGCTTCATCGTAATGAAAAGCCGCCAGCCAAAAACTTGCCCTCATCTCTCGACTAAGGCCGTCGGTCGCAAGAGCAGCTTTAATCTGCCAGGTAATCGCAATCGCGGCTGCTGAATCCTTGGACTAAAAGCTCTCAAATTTTATGAGGGCTTTTTTATTTTTTCAAAAACGCCTTCCTGTCTGGAGGGTTCAGAGTTGAACTAATAGGTAAACTATAAGCAATCTCAAACGTTTTCCTAGACCGGCCTCAATGTTCCGGCAAAAACCTGCCAAGCCAAAAGCGACTTAGCCACCAAGCTTAAAACAATGTAAATCCGCTCTCCGTACAGATATTCTTTCCACTTCCCCACTCGCTTGTACTGAAAGAGCATATTGAGCGCAAAAATGTTGAAAAAAATAAAAATTGAAAAGAAAATCCAATAAACGAATGTCGGCGCCCGGCCCGCATCGCCGCCGGCATTGAAAAGATAAAAAGCCACTACCACCCAGGGGACAGCGCCGGCAATGCACCCAAAAATATAGCTGGCCCAATTGGTCTGGGCTGTTGATTGGTTATGAAGCTCCATTAGCCAGCCGAAAAGAATCATGGCGGCATTTAGGAAAAACATCAGTATTAAAGTCAGCCCGTCATAGACGCCCACCAATAGAGCGATTACCACCATCATTAAGGACGAGCTTAGGGCGTATTCCAGCCAACGGGCGTGATTAATGCCCTTTTTTAAATTCTTGACATACCATTGGTAAATACCGCCGTAGGAAACCGCAAAATGCGCCAATGCCGAAAGGAACAAAAAACCAGCCACCAAAGGTCCAATCTGTAAATCAAACAAGTTACGCAAAACCGGTTCTAATTTCCCGCTCGACAGATTCATTTCCACAAAAGCCGAGGTGATGGGTAGACTAAAATCTGTACTCAAAAACAGCATTAAAATCGCCTGAAAAAGATGTAAAAAACCCATCAAGAGGTTAAAAACACGGATTTTCCGAAATTTGCTGTCGTCAAAGAAAATTTCCATATTCTTTAGGTTAAGGCTTTATTTGTCTTAATTGTCGCAAAAATACCGACGTTGCGCAAATCATAAAACCGCCGACTTAAAAAGCAGGCGGTTTTAAAAAAACACACGTTTAAAAGCTATCAAGATCCCCGGGATCCTTCCAGTCGGCTTCGTCCAGCCAGAAGATCGCATAAGGTTGGGCCACTTTAGTCCGAACAAACCAGACGAGAAACGGCTGGTTAATTATGTAATCAGGCGGTTCAGGATCCGGCATTCGCGCCAGCATAACATCGGTTCGCAACCAAACCTTTGAAATCACCCGCGCGCCCTGACGATTCAACTTTAGTTTTGTTTCTTGCAGGGCATCAGCCATAACGGCTGGGAAACCTTCAGCATCTTGGCCCTTCATACCCATTAGCCAGGAAATCTTTTCCGAAATTCGAAATTTTGCCATTGGGAACTGAAGCCCGCCATATTTTCCGAAAATCAAGCGGGGCTGGGAATCCCAGAACAGGTGTTTGACCGCTTTTTCTAACTCAAAATTTGTGTATTCCCCGCCGGCAGGCAGCATGGTCATATAAACCAAGTCGCTGCTCCGAGTTTCGATCCTTATGATCGGGAACTCATAGTCTTTTGATTCATGAAAACTCACCCGATTTTTCTGCAACCTAACGCCGGGATAGCTTTTTTTAGCTGGCGTGATAATGTTGCATGCCTGGCCTTCCTCGGGCCATTCAACGGTGACATCCAGATTGCCATAGGCTTTGATGGTCTTAATGTTGGGTGCGGTTATCCTGGGGCTGGTTTCGGAAACCATGGCCGAAGCTTTTATCTCTGGAAAAAGATTCAGGTAGGATTTTAGGGGCAGGAAATTTTCCAGAAATTCTACTTGCGCGTTATTAACGGCTTGCCATTTTGGAGCCAAACCCAACTGCGTTTCAGTCGCCTGCACGGCAGCCACAATCGGCAGAACCACGGAATAATTACTCACGCTTGTCTCCTTTTTTTTAAAAAATTTAAAAGTTCAGTTTTAATACACACATTTAAAGCCTACTTCAAGACTTTGTCAAACAACCCCTTGACAAACCTGATGATTTTGCTATACTTCTTTGTTTTAAACTATTTAAACAAAAATCAAATAAGGAGGCAGAAATGCCGAATATTGAAATGTATGGAATCCGCGAAGAAGATTTACCTGGGGTAACAAAACAGATCATAAGCGCTTTCCATGGCAAGCCCTGGCAAAAAGACTATGTTCTTACCTTTCCTTTGTGAAATCTGCGGTTCTTGATCATCTCGCGGTCATACAGCCTTTCATCCGGCTGGTGACAACGCCAAGCCCCCACATCGATGAGATTCTGGCTGAATTGAAAAACCTCAACATCGATATTGAGGTTCTTCTGCTCCAGCAGTTCATTCCAAAAACCTAAAAGTGCGACTCTTTCCTCTTAATCCCCCTTTGGACGCCAAATGTCCTGGGGGATTTATTTATTTAAAACCAAAATCAACAGGCGCTTTCGCATTCAAAAGCCTTGACCTGATCATTGGCAAACTGATTTAGACACGATTCCACGCAAGTTTTGCAGGCCGTGAATTGCGGGTTCTGGATTTGCTGGCAGGTGTTGTTTACAATTCCGCACGACGCGAACTGCCGGCATCTGTCCCCCATTAAATAAATATCCGTGCAAATTTCCGCGATATTGGGGCCGCAAGTAATTTCCATGCCGTGGCAATTTTCAATGCCACAGGCCGCCCGGGCTTGGGGCAAACTTTGGTTTGACCAAAACAGCCACGCTCCCCCGCCAAGCAGAAACGCGCCCATGACGATTGCGCTGGCAAGAACAAATTTTTTTATATTAAAATTTTCCGCAGGCATATTTTTAGTATAACAAAAACCTTTAGGTTCACAAGCTTGACCAAGGAAAAAATATTTATGTATATTTCCGTTTCTTGCGCGCGACTTTCAACCTGGCCAATTCCTTTGCCAATGCCGCCTGGGCGCCAGCTAAGCCCACATCATCGGTCGCGCGCTCTTTCATCAAAGCCTGGGCGCGTTCCCGGCCGGCTTGGGCTCTCTGCTCGTCAATTTCTTCGGCTTTTTCCGCAGTATCAGCCAGAATCGTCACTTGATTATTCCGAACTTCAATAAAACCCGAAGAAACGGCCAGGGGGGTCATTTCCTCCCCCTTTTTAACCCGAATCTCACCCGCCGACATTAAAGAAATTAAAGGCAGGTGGTTTGGCAAGATGCCAATCTCACCTTGCGGGGTCGGCAAAACCACTTCGTCAACCTGGTCTTGAAAAACGATTCTTTCTGGGGTGGTTATGGTGAGATTGATGGTCTTGGGCATGTTTATTAATGGTTGTAGTGCGTAGTTTTGGGTGTTGACCTTCGTATCGGTGTAGCTGATAGTCATAGGCCGTATGACCACACCGCGTAACGATACTGAGATCCGCACCCAAACCTTTAAACTTATTTATTAACTTCCTCAATTGTACCTTTCATGTAAAACGCCTGTTCAGGCACATCATCAAATTTGCCGTCTAAAATTTCCTTGAAGCCCCGCACGGTTTCAGCGCGCGGCACATATTTACCGGCCGTGCCCGTGAACTGTTCGGCCACGAAAAACGGCTGGGATAAAAATCTTTGGATTTTTCTCGCCCGAGACACGGTTAACTTATCCTCGGGGCTTAATTCTTCCATACCCAGAATCGCGATGATGTCTTGCAGGTCTTTATATCTTTGCAAAACTTTCTGCACGCGTCTGGCGACTTCATAGTGTTCTTCACCCACAATTGCCGGACTTAAAATAGTGGAACTGGAATCCAGCGGATCTACGGCCGGATAAATTCCCAATTCGGACAATCCGCGGGAAAGAACCACGGTGGAATCCAAGTGTGAAAAAGTGGTAGCTGGTGCCGGGTCAGTCAGGTCATCGGCCGGAACATACACGGCCTGAACGGAAGTAATCGAGCCCTTGGTGGTTGAAGTGATTCTTTCCTGCAGTTCACCCATTTCTTCGGCCAAAGTCGGCTGGTAGCCCACGGCCGAAGGAATCCGGCCTAACAATGCGGAAACTTCAGAACCGGCTTGGGTGAAGCGGAAGATGTTATCAATGAAAAGCAGAACATCTTTTTGCTCTTCATCCCGGAAATATTCGGCGATTGCCAAGCCGGACAACGCCACCCGCGAACGGGCACCTGGGGGTTCGTTCATCTGGCCGAAAACCATGGAGGTTTTTTTAATCACGCCCGAGGCCGTCATATCATGATACAGATCATTCCCCTCGCGCGTCCTTTCGCCCACGCCCGCAAAAACCGAATAACCGCCATGCTCAGCCGCAATATTCCGGATGAGTTCCTGGATCACTACGGTCTTGCCGACGCCGGCACCGCCGAACAAACCGACCTTGCCGCCTTTAACGATTGGGCAGATCAGGTCAATAACTTTTATGCCGGTTTCAAAAACTTCGGCCTGGGTGGATTGTTCAGTGAATTTCGGCGATTCGCGGTGGATGGGAAAACGCTTTTTCGTTTTGATGTCAGGTTTGCCGTCAACAGCATCGCCCACCACATTGAAAATCCGGCCCAAAGTTTCCGGCCCGACCGGCATAGAAATTGGGGCTTGGAGGTTCTGCACTGGCAAATTCCTCTGCAAGCCGTCGGTCGAACCCATGGCCACGCACCGGACCGTATTTGCGCCGGTGTGCTGCTGGACTTCCAAAATCAAAGGTTTGGCGTTTTCGCGCTCAATGCTCAAGGCTGTGTAAATGGGCGGCAATTCGCCTTCAAAATTCACATCTACAACCGGTCCGATAATTTGAGAGATTTTTCCTTTACTGGTCATAATAATTAAAATTATAATTAATAATTCTTTTTAATATAATTTATAGGGCTGGTTATTCGGATTCTTTATGTATTTAAAGCGAGAATTTACATTATAAACAACCCATAGTATATTGAAAAACATTGGAGGTGCAACATGTTCTTTCTATTAAAAAGCTTTAAAGCGATCGTTCTGTCCAAAGCCAAGCTGGTAAAACAAGCTTTCCATGTTGCCATTGGGCCGCTACTAACTTTCGTTGGGTTCTATCTAATTTCACAACATTTAACTCCCAATGGATATTTAGAACATGCGACATGGGATGCATTCGTGGGCGCATTGCTTCTCGCCGCTGGACTAATTACCACAATTGTTTCCACTACTCGATGGCCATAGCACAGTTATTACCATATTTTATTTTCTCACTAGGCGCTGCGATAACTTCAAGGCGCTTTTTTATACACCTGCGGCTTTCCTACGAATGTACGAATCAGTACGAATATACGGATTACGAATGACGGGGGAGTAGAGGCTTCAGCCTCTTTGTTTTTTACGAACGAGGGACTAAAGTCTCTACTCCCAGATAAACCTATTCCAACGCCGCCCTTCCTGCGCTAATTTCCGCGATTTCCCGGGTAATGCCCGCTTGGCGCGCCTGGTTATAGGTCAAGGTCAAATCATCAATCAGTTCGCCGGCCGCGTCATTGGCGTTACGCATGGCCACCATCCGCGCCGCATGTTCCGAAGCCAAGGATTCCAAAACTACTTGATAAACTTGCGACTGCACTAAGGCTTTAAGCATTTTTTCCAACACTTCGTCACCGCTCGGTTCGAACAAGTACGGATTGATCTCCTGGGTTTGAGTTTGGTCGATTTCCGGGGCCACATCGTCTAAAATCCGTCTGACCGTTTCCTTCTGGATGGGCAAGACCACCCGGCTTCGTGCTTTTTGGGTTAAGGTAGAAACGAAATCGGTGTAGACGGCATAAACTTTGTCGTAAATCCCGGCTACAAAATCAGCAATGGCTATTTTCGTTAAGGGCGCCAAGTCTTCCAGGGTCGGTTTAGTGTGCGGATTTGAAAAAGCTGCGACCAAATTCACGCCGGCGCGGCGTAAGCCATCAGCGCCTTTGTTGCCCAGGGCAATCACTTCAACCGGCACCTTATTTTCTTCAGCAATCACCTGCAAGGCTTGGCGAACAATGTTGGCGTTAAAACCGCCGGCCAAGCCCCGGTCCGAGCTAATCACGATTACTGCGACTTTCTTTATCGGGCGCTGAATCAACAAAGCATGCGCTTCTCGGTTCGTCACTCTGGAAACATTAGTCAAAACCTCCCACGCCGCCAGCGCATAAGCCCGGGTCGCCAAAGCTTGGGCCACGGCTTTGCGCATTTTTGAAGCCGCGACCAATTCCATGGCCTTGGTGATTTTCCGGGTATTGCCGATGGATTTGATCCGTCGGCGGATGTCGCGGGTGCTGGGCATTATTTTTTCGTTCTTAAAGCGTTAAAGTTCGAAATAATTTCCTTCAACTCCTTTTCGATTTCCGGCGACAATTCTGCGGTTTTTTCCAAATTCTGCAGGAACTTAGAGTGCTGGGTCGTTAAAGCGTGCAAAAAGTCTTTTTCCCATTTCTGAACTTCTTCAACCTTAATTTCATCCAAAAGCCCTTGGGTGACCGCGTACAAAACCGCAACTTGATGCGTGACCGGCAAAGGCATTAGGACATTCTGCTTTAAAATTTCGGATGTACGTTTGCCCCTTTCCAGCTGCTGCTTGGTGGCCGCGTCCAAATCCGAACCAAATTGGGCAAAAGCCGCCAATTCCCGATATTGCGCCATGTCCAACCTTAATTTTCCTGCCACTTTTTTCATGGCTTTGTTCTGCGCGGCAGAACCCACCCGGGAAACCGACAAACCGATGTTCAATGCCGGCCGCTGGCCTTGGTAAAACAAATCGGCTTCCAGATAAATCTGACCGTCGGTAATGGAAATGACATTGGTGGGAATGTAAGCTGAAACATCGCCGGCCTGGGTTTCGATGATCGGCAAGGCCGTCAAACTACCGCCTTTAAAATCCGGGTTAAGTTTGGCTGCGCGCTCCAGCAACCGGGAATGCAAATAGAAAATGTCACCTGGGTAAGCCTCTCGGCCAGGCGGCCGGCGCAATAATAAGGAAACTTGGCGGTAAGCCCAAGCGTGTTTGGAAAGATCATCGTAAATAATCAGGGCGTCCTTGCCCTGGTCCATGAAATATTCGCCCAAAGCGCAGCCCGCATACGGCGCCAGAAATGATAAGGCGGCCGGATCCGAAGCGCCGGCTAAAACTACGATGGTATGTTCCATCGCGCCTTGCTTTTCCAATTCAGCCACGATTCGCGCCACTTTAGAGGCTTTTTGGCCGATGGCCACGTAAATACAAATAACGCCCGTGCCTTTCTGATTAATAATCGTATCAATGGCAATCGCGGTTTTACCGGTTTGCCGGTCACCGATGATTAATTCTCGCTGGCCGCGACCGATTGGGATGAGCGCGTCAATGGCTTTGATGCCGGTTTGCAAGGGCTGATGGACGGATTCACGGGTAATAACACCCGGCGCAATCCTTTCTACCGGGTAGGCTTGCTTGGTTTGGATGGCGCCTTTGCCGTCGATGGTTTCGCCCAAAGGGTTGACCACGCGGCCGACCATTTCCGGGCCGACCGGCACCGATAGAATTTCACCCGTGCCACGGACTTCCTCGCCTTCCTTAACTTCAATCGCACCTTTCATTATCATTATGCCGACTGTGTCTTCTTCCAGGTTCAAAGCCACGCCCCTGGCGCCCGAAGCGAATTCCACTTTCTCGCTCGCGCGGATGTTCGACAGGCCCTCCACGCGCGCAATGCCGTCGCCGGTTTCAATAACCTGACCGACCGTGGTTTTCACGGCCTCGGCTTTAAAATTTTGCAATTGCTGTTTTAAAACTTCAACAATGGTATGGGGCATAATTAAACGTTAGTTAAAAGATGTGATTTTAAACTTTGCAGACGGGAACTTAAGGAGTTATCAATCAAGCGATCGTCGATTTTCAATTTGGCGCCGGCCAAGAGTTTAGGGTTTGTCTGATGGCGCAATTTTATTTCCCGCCCCGAAATTTTTTTCAGCTGCTGGCTTATTTCCTTGTCAGCGGATGTTCCAAGTTTTGTGGCAGTTTGAAAATTAATCACCAGCGGACCGCCGCGCTTGGCGATCAAGTTTTCCAATGCCGAAATGATTCTTGGCAAAAGCTTAAGTTGTCTTTTGTAAGCCAAGTTTTTAACCAGCCGTAAAGCCAGTTGCTCGCGCTTTTCATTTGGTGCTGGCAAAGCCAATTCCAAATATGCGGCGGCGTATTGGTTGGGCGTGAATTTAGGCATTTTCAGTTTCTTTTAACGCTTCTTCAACCAAGGCGCGATTTACCTTTTCCAAACCAGCTTTCCCCACTACCCTACCGCTGGCGTCAATTACCAAATCCACGATTTCGGCTTTCGCCTGGTTTAAGGCCTGGGCTTTTTGAGCGACAATCTCGGCTTGGGCTTGGGTTTTAAGCTTAGCGATCTCGGTTTGGGTTTCAGCGATGGTTCGCTGCTTCAACCTTTGACTTTCAATGTTGGCGGCTTCCAAAATCTGCTCTGCTTCAGCGCGGGCTTCCAGAATTTTTTCTTTTTTTAGCGCTTCCGCGGCGTGCAGTTTTTCCTCAATCGCTTTCGCGTCGACCAAGCTCTGTTTAACTTTTGCCTGCCGATCTCTTAAGACTTTTAGAACCGGTTTATACGCAAATTTCCACAAGACAAACAGCACAATACCGAAATTGATTATTTGCGCAATTAATAACGCGGGTTCAATGCCGAATTTTTTTATTAATTCATCCATTTTTAGTTCAGGCGCGAGTGAAAACTTTCGCGCGATTAAAGATACGAAGTTTCATCCCCGCTGAGGTGCAGGAACGAAACCCCGTACCCCCCGCTAGGCGGGACGGTACGCGGGAATATTTACACGAATTTTATAATCAGCGCCACGACCAAAGCGTAAACCGCGATGGCTTCGGCGAATGCCATAGCGATCAGCATTGGCACTTGGATTTTGCCGGCGGCTTCGGGGTTGCGGCCAATGGCTTCCATGGCTTTGGCAGCCAATTTTCCGATGGCAAACGCGGGGCCGAAACCACCAATGGCGATGGCCAGAGCGGCGGCAAAGAGTTTTGCGGAATCTGCTTCCATATTTTTTCCTTTCGCATTTTTTGGTTCTCGACTGATTTTGGATTTTTAAAGTCGGGACCGAAATGCTGGTTAATTAATAATGAAACGGCTGGCGTTTTTTAAGAAAACGCAAAGCGTCTTATTATTAATGCTCGCTGGCCGTCGTGGCGATTTTCAGGAACACCAAAGTTAAAACCGAAAATATGAACGCTTGAATAAAACCGACAAAAAGTTCCAAGAACAAAAACGGTATGGGCACCAGATACGGGATAATCAACCCGATGACAATAAGCAATACTTCGCCGGCAAAAATGTTGCCGAAAAGCCGAAAAGAAAAGGACAAAATTTTCGCAAATTCGGAAATGCCTTCCAATGCGCCGACAAAGCCCAAGATAGGATTTTTGAAATTAATATATTTTTTTAAATGCTTCCAGGTGCCAAGAGTGAAAATTGCGATTACTTGCGTGGCGACCACGGAAATGGCGGCTAAGGCTAAGGTAAAATTCAAATCCGCAGCCGAACCCCGCAATAATGGCACGAACAATTCTTTGCCTTCGTGGATTTCGTGAAATCCGACCGTGCCGACGCCCGGCATCAGCCCGAACCAATTTCCCAAAATTATTAAAATAAACAACGTAAAGACAAATGGAAAAAACTTAAGAGATTGCTGCCGGTCTTGCGTAACCGAGTCCATCAGATTCAAAGCGCCTTCAAATATCATTTCCACCAAATTTTGAAACCCGCCGGGTTTCTCTTTTTGAATCTTCTTGTTCAAAATAAACGCCCCCACGATTAAAATCACCATCACCGCCCAGGTCGCCAATAAACTGTTGGTTATCGGCAACGGCCCCAGGTGAAAAACTTTTTCCGCAGCCAAAGAAACCTCCGAGGCCATTATTTGCTTTCCTTTCGATTATCAGATTCGAGCTTTTTCAGCATTTTTTTAAATTTTGCGATTAAACCAAAAGAAGAAATGAGGATAGAAATTAGAATGCCCGCCAGCAAAAGCCAAGGCGAGGTACCGAACTTCTTATCGAGAATTCGTCCCAAAAGGGCGAAAATCACGATCGGAATGGCAATAACATAACCAAACTCCCAAGCAAGACTTAAGGCCTGCCAAAAGCCGGTTTTTCCATTTTTTTCCATTTTTCGGACTTAAAATGCGTAATATCCCGGGTCTTCCCCAGAATTTGCTTATAAAAGACCGCAAAATTATTGTAAAAACTAATTCGAAAAAGTCAAGCCTGCTCAAAACCCCGCATCAGCAATTTTCGGGTACCAGACTTTTGACATTTCAGTCTAAAAACCCTAAACTCAAAAAAATCTATTTGGAGACGAGATGGATAAAACTATATTGCTCCTTGAAGACGATGAATCAATCATCCGGGACAACCAAAAAGTCCGAACGCCGCCGGATTTCTGCCTCCGCGTAATGATGACGGCTGAATTAAGAAATTGCGGATTCTTGGATATAGCTTTGACTCTGCAAAGAAAAAACGCGCTTATAGCGATAATCGTCGGTGGATTTTTATCCGAATGCCGGATTTCTGCCGGCCCAAAAATTGTGCGCCTGCTGCGGGAGCGAGGCATTACCTGCCCGATTATCGGCTGTTCAGGCAATTCGGCGCTGGAAAACAGTTTTATCGAAAATGGCGCAGACAGTTTTGTTTTGCGGGGCATGGTTGACGGCGCGGCGCCTTTGCGGAAAATCCTGGAGTTGATTCAATCGTGACTGGTTATTCAAAAAGCGAGTTTTTTTATAAAGCTCGCTTTTTTCATATCCCTAATCCTTTGGCCCCAAAACCACCACAAATTCCCCTCTGATCGTGTCAGCTCGCAGAGCTTTTAAAACTTCCTCGGGTTTGCCGCGGTAAAGATGTTCAAAAGTCTTAGTCAATTCCCGACCGATAAAAACCTCCCTTGCCGGACAAACCTCAATGAAAAAACTCAAAACTTTTTCGATCCGATGCGGGGATTCAAAAAATACGGCTGGTCGAGGGTCTTCAGCCATCTGCTTTAAAATTGCCTGCCTTTTATTTTTCAAAGGCAAAAAACCATAACCGCAAAATTGCTGCAACGGGAAACCGCATACTGATAAAGCCGCGCTCATGGCCGAAGGCCCAGGAATTGGCACGACTTTTACTCCAGGGCCTTCTTTATAAACTCTTTCGACCAATCTACCGCCGGGATCCGAAATGTTTGGCGTGCCGCGATCTGCCACCAAAGCTAATTTTTTTCCAGCTTTTAAGCTTTCTAAAATCGCGTCCTCCCTTTGGCCTCGAGTGTGTTCATCATAACGAATAACAGTTTTTGACGCGCCAACATGCCCCAATAATTTTGCGGCTTCCCGCGTATCCTCGGCCAGGACCGCGTCGACTTGGGCCAAAACCTCTTTGGCGCGCGCTGAAAGGTCGCTTAGGTTGCCGATGGGCGTGGCGATAATGAAAAGCGTTCCTGACATCAGACCTGTAAAATCGACCGAACGCCCCGGATGGCTGTTGGCAGCAAAGGCATTAAACTGGATCCGATGGCGCTTAAAAAATTAGCGACTCGGGAATTATCCAAAAGTTCGACCAACTGAGGGCTTAGTTCAAACCTTTGGGCCATAGCGATTATCAGGCCTAAAACCAAAAGGCCTTCCACCAGCCCTACCAAAGCGCCGCCCAAGCGGTTGGCTGAACCGACTAAAGGCACGACTTTGACCACATTTAAAATTTTGCCGACCGAACCCGTGGCCATGGCGACGGCTCGGTTTACGATGACGAAAATTACGGAAAAAGCCAGCCATTCCGCCAAACCCGCCCTTGCGCCCGCGCCGCCCAACCAGCCTGCCGCAACGGCATAAGTCCGACCGGCAATGACTGCACCTGCGATTACCCCCACGATCCCACCCAAGGTTTGGATTAGGCCATACCAAAAACCCGCCCAGACAAAGCCAAAAAGTAAAATTAACAAAATAATGTCAGTGGTGTTCATACTGCTCGGATAAAAAGCGGAGGAATTTTTTTGATACTCTCGGCATGCAGACTTGCTTCGATCCTCTTGCCGGCTTCGGGCATAAACGGCTTGATGGCTTTGGCGATTTCCAAAAGCTGGGCAGCTAATTCGCTCAAAAATTTCTTCAGTTTCGCTTGGCTGGTTTTATCCTGCTTTTTAGCCAGCTCCCAAGGCTGGACTTTATCGATAGCCTGGTTAGCCCAGGTGATGGTCTTCCAAATTTCCTGCAACGCGCGAAAAAAATCAAAATTTTCGATATGCTGATTGGCTCGAAGCAGTGGTTTGGGCGGCTGACCTAAGCTCACCCGACCGACTAAATATCTTTCCAGCATATTCGTGGTCCGGCTGGCTAAATTTCCCAGACCATTTGCCAAATCGGCATTGTATTTTTCCAAAAATCTGACCATTGATAAATCTCCGTCTTGGCCAAAGGGGCAGGCCGAGAGCAACAAATAGCGGGTGCCGTCCACGCCAAATTTGGCGATTGCCTCTTTTGGCAAAATCACATTACCCAATGACTTGCTCATTTTTTTGCCCTCCACGGTAAAAAATCCGTGAGCGACAATCGTGTACGGCATAGGCTCGCCGACTGCCAGAAGCAAAGCCGGCCAATAAATGGCGTGAAACTTTAAAATATCGCGCGCCATAAAATGCACGACTTCGCCCCGCCACCAATTTCGGTAACGACGGCCCTGGCCATAACCGACGCCGGTCAAATAATTCGGCAATGCGTCCACCCAAACATAGGCGGTTTGTCGCTTGTCAAACGGCAAAGGCACGCCCCAATCAACCTTTTGGCGGGAAATGGAAAAATCCTGCACTCCCTGCTTAAAATAACCCAGGGTTTCTTGCCGCGCGGTCGACGGGAAAATTTTCAATTTATTCTGGCTTATGGCTTTCCGGATTTGGGGTAAATAATCGCTTAACCGGAAAAAATAATTCTCTTCCGTTAAGTATTGCGGCGCGGTCTGGTGCAAAGGACACTTGCCTTCGACTAATTCTTTTTCAGTTAAAAATTTTTCACAACCTTGGCAATACCAGCCTTGATATATGCCTTTATATATGGCCGGACGTTTCTTGGGCGTTTGGGCTTTTTTTAGCTGATTCAGAAAAAATTCCACGCCCTTCAGGTGGTCGGGTTCGGTGGTTCGAATAAATCGATCAAAACCGACATTCAAGCCCTGAAAGGCGGTTTTAAAAACCTTGGCTTGTTGATCCACAAACGCCTGGGGATCGACTCCGGCCTGTTTCGCCGCGTCCGCCACTTTCTGCCCATGCTCATCGGTGCCGGTCAAAGAAAAAACCCGGCGTTTTTGATTCCGCCAGTGTCTGGCCAAAACATCTGCCGCAATCGTTGTATATGCCGAACCTAAATGCGGTGCGGCGTTCGCATAATAAATTGGCGTGGTTATAAGCAACGGAACCCGGAAGTTTCGCATATTCAATTATTGCTCCAAACGCATTTCCTCCTCGCGGCGTTGGCCCCAGATTTCAGAATAAATCGCGCTCAAAATCAAAGTGACCGGAATGGCTAAAAGCACGCCCAGGATCCCGGCTAATTTTGCGCCGATCAGCAAGACCACAATGACCACCACTGAATGCAGTCCGGTGGTACTTTTCATAACCTTGGGCACAATCAGGTTATTTTCAATCTGCTGAACCACGAAAAACAAGAGAATGGTTAAAATGCCTTTAGTGGGGCTTAAAGTAAAAGCTACAAAAACCGCGGGAATGGCAGCGATGGTGGAACCAATCAAAGGCACGATTTCCAGCAAACCGGCGAATAATGCCAGAGCCAAGGCGTATTTAACGCCAATGATGCTCAAGCCGATAAAATCCGCCACGGCCACAATCAGCATCAGAAAGAGCTGACCCCTCAACCAGCCGCCCATTTTGAATTGAATCTTGGAAAACAGGTGATTTAAAAACGGCTGATACTTTAAAGGGACGATGGCGCTGAAAAAACGCTTCATGCCGCTTTCTTCGCTTAACATGTAATAAGTCATGATCAAAATCGCCAAAAAAGAAATCAAACCGCCAAAAAAGCTGGTGATGGCGCCAAAGACGCTCGAACCGGCTTTGCCAATGCTTAACTGCAAAGACTGCAAAAAGCTGTTGACATTGTTTTGCAAGCCCGCTTGGGTGGTCAAATCCCGAAGCGCAGTGAATTCATCTATGAATTTTTGGTAGAGGCTTGGAAAATTCGAGGAAAGTTCGTTGATTTGATTAATCAGCGGAGGAATAATGATGGCGAGAATTAATGCGATTGTACCGAACAATAAAATGTACAGCAATACGACACCCAATGAACGCGGAATTTTCCGAGCTTGCATTTTGTCAACCCAGGGATCCAGCGCCGTAGCCAGCACTAAAGCCACAATGAACAGCACGAAAACTTCACGAATGGTGTATGCGAAAGCCAACACGATCACCACTAATATCAACCGCAACATAGTTGAGGTGGAGATGTTTAACGAAGGGTTGCCAGGATTTTCTGCCATAAATTCAGTATAACCGCTTTGGAGTTTTAGGGCAAAAACCTAAGAAAAGCCCTTTCCTGCCTATACGGACCAATAACCGCCAAATGAAATCGCCGAGGCTGAAAAATGGTCTTTGCTAATTTTTTCACCTTTGCTGAAGTGACTTGGTCAATTTCGGCCAACCGAGTTTTAACCGTCTTAATTTCCGGCAAAAACAATGCCTGCTTGCCGAGCCAACCGGCCAAATTTTCCGAATCTTCCAAATCCAAAATGAATTTGCCCTTCATATACTCTTTGGCCCGGTTCAGTTCTTCAGTTCTGAATTCGCCTCTGCGCATCTTTTGCAACTCACCCAGGATGGCCGGGATGGCTTCGCTAATTCGGTTTTTATCTAAGCCCGCTTGGATCTGAAAGTGCCCTAGGTCTTGATAGGGGCTTAACGAAGCTCGAATAAAATAACACAATCCCCTTCTTTCTCGAATCTCAATGAACAGTCTGGAACTCATGGTGCCGCCGAGCATGGTGGACAACACGGACAAGGCCGTAAGGTTCCGGTCGGCATAAGGCAGGGCTGGACCACCGATTATTAAATGCACTTGCTCGGTTTTTTTGAATTTCAGATGCACGCGTTTGGCGTTCAGCTTTTTCTGTCTTTGAAAAATCGGCGAGCTCGGCTGTTTTGGCATAAGCCGGAAATAGCGCTCGGCTAGGCTCTTGATATTAGGCGGCACGCGACCGGCAATCACCAACCAAATGTTTGGGCCAATGTAATATTGGTCCTTGAAGCGC
Organism: Candidatus Parcubacteria bacterium; assembly: GCA_003597955.1. Classification (GTDB taxonomy): domain Bacteria; phylum Patescibacteriota; class Patescibacteriia; order PEXW01; family PEXW01; genus PEXW01. Next base: position 24,834 of record QZJU01000012.1, on the reverse strand, counting down.
AGCATTTCTCGGCGGTCCATTTTGGCTATGCCAGACTTAGTCCCGGCGATGTTTCGGCCCAAAGGAGAATCGCCGTACAAACCGCCTTCCAAAACATCTTCCACCAAAACCATAGGATTATCTTCGTACATATTGATTTCTTCGATGATCACGCCCCGCTCTCGATTAAGTTCTTTTTCGTCAAATTTGGAATTAACCAGCATGTCCGAAAGGATCTCCAAGGCCAAATCGACATGGAAACGGTTGGTCTTAATGTAATAAGCCGTATGGTCTTTGGCAGTGAAAGCGTTGTACTCTGCCCCGATGCCGTCAAGCTCTTTGGTTAAAGTTAAGGTGTCAGGCCTTTTCCGGGTGCCCTTAAACATCATGTGCTCGATAAAATGCGAGGCGCCGTTCAATTTAATATTTTCGTATCTTGAACCAACTTTAACAATGGCCATGACCGTTACGGCCTGGGTTTCTTTAAGCGGTGATATTAGAACCTTGACCCCATTGGTCAAAAAAAATCTTTTGAACATAAATCTATTTTATCACGAGTTCAAAAAAGGCTATTTTATGATCTGCTCGATCGCCTCGGCCACGCCGTCCTGGTCCCAGGCCGAAACCACGCGGTCGGCGGAGCGCTCCACTTTAGCCGGCGCGTTTTTTACGGCAAAGCTCAAGCCCGCGGTTTTGAGCAACGGAATGTCGTTATAGCCGTCGCCGATGGCCGCTGTCTGTTTGAGGCGCAAATGATAATGTTCCGCCAATTTTCTCAAGGCAAAACCCTTGTTAACCTGGGGATGCAAAAATTCCAAAAGCGTGTTGCGCGTTCGGGTAATGTACAACTTCCTGCCGAATCTTTTTTGAGCCAGCCTTTCAAGCTTTATGATTTTCTCTGGGTGCGCGACAAACATTATCTTGATCGGGGGATGGGTGAAGGGAAAAGTCAATAAATTTACCAAGCTGATCTGCCTGACCTGCTCAATCTTGTCCAAATATTCCTTGCCGTATCGATCCAGGGGCCGTTGAAAAAAAACTGTGTCATGATCCAAAACATACACGCAGATTTGCACTCTATGCTTTAAGCCGAACTTAATGATGTCTAAATAATGCTGGGGCGGCAAAGTTCGCGAAGCTAAAATTTTACTCCTGCCGCGTAGCAAGGCACCCTGAAAGCAGGCTAAGGTGTGTTTTAAGCCCAATTTTAAAGCAAAGGGCAGAGTTGTGGTGAAAGTTCGACCCGTTGCCAAAGTGACAATCAGGCCCGCCCGCGTAGCTTGCCGAATGGCATTGCGGTTGCGAGGCGAAACCCGCAGATCCGGACCGATTAAGGTGTCATCGAGATCAATCAGGAGCAACTTAGTTTTTGGCTTTTTTGTCATTCAACCTTGACCTGGCGGCCTTCGGGTAGAACTTCAATCCAAGTATTTCCGGGTTGGAATTTTACCGGCGTGCCGTCGACTAAGGTGAAAATCGTCCGGTCGCTCGTGTCAGTCTTGGTCCAGACGGCTTCAAAGGTTTTACCGTTTTGAAAAATTTTGGCTTTGCCCGTCCCGGTGACCTTCATACTTAACCGGCCTTTTTCGCCAACGGTGATGTTGTTGGAAATAGTTTGAATGATAAGATTTTTGACTTTGATTTGCGCTTTGGTCAATCGGTCTTCGTGGCTAACTCTGGCCTGACTTCGCAAATAAGTTTGACTGGCCGAATCATAGGCGTAACTCACTTCCGAGCCCTTGGCTGAACCGGAGAAGTTTAAGGTCACTTTATTGGCCGGGGTCGCGGTCAAAGGCAAAATATCAGCCGGGGTCGCGAAAACCCAAGGTTCGATATCAACATCTGAAATTTTTAAGTTGTTTGCCACCGTGGTGGTATAAAGCCGGGTTGAAGAAGTGTACAGATTGTGAGGGGCCGGCCGGCCTTTATCGCGATAAAAAGCCACGGCGGCATTGCGAATGGCGTTAATATCGTGAATACGGTTTTTAACAATGCTGCCCAGGGCTTCGGGCGAACCGCCAGCGTGAGCGTAAGCCGCGTCATATTCAGCCAGCCATTCCAGATAGTACGGACGAGCCGAACGGACGGGTCCGATCTGTTCAATTTCGCCGTGGTCATATACGGCCATAAAACGCGTGATACCCCCTTCGACTAAAGCCTCGTAAACCACTGAAGCGGCTTGCAAACCTGATTGCGGCCGGGCAGGCGAAGCATTGTCGATCATCACCGCAACCGGATAGTAGTGACCTTTGTCAAAACGATTGCCCCCGACCAGGTCCGGCAAAACCGGATTTTGCGCAACTGGTTCTGAAGTTTGGGTGGTATCAGCTTTTGTGGACTTTTTCCCTAACCCCGGCCATGCAAAAGCCACGGCACCGACGGCTAAGACTACAATCACCACTGAACCCAAAATCAAATATGTCAACCTGGACCAGTGATGGCCGGGAACTTTAGTTTTCTTGTCTTTCTTAGCATCGCCGACATTCAATCTGACAGGAACGACCGAATCTTCTGTTTCCATGGGTTTTTTGTCTTGGGAATTTTTATTTGGAATTTTTGAAGGTGTTGGTTTTGGGGGCATGGGCTTTTTTATTTAATGATCGAAATTAATTAATAAGTGACATTTTTTTCCGGTACATCGACCACTTCCACCCAAGTCTGGCCGCGATTTAATTTTATCACAGCACCGGTAGCATCAAAAAATTTTAAGCGGGCTTCTACGCTGGATTTTTTCCACGTTCCAGTAATAACCTGGCCGTCTTGAAAAACCAAAGCTTTGCCTTCGCCCACCACTGTGATATTCCGGCGCAATTCATCATAAAGGCTGGAAACCGTATACATCACTACAACATTCTTCGGAACGATTTCCGTATCCGTAGATTTATCCTTGCTGGCCGAACCGCCCTGAAAACGCCGGTAAGCATTGGCTTGCGCATCGTAGGTATATTCTACTTTGTAGGCCTGCGTTGAAAAATCTATTTTTAAATTTTTAACGGTCGCTTCCGCGACCGGAGAATCTTCCTTAAATTCCCAGGCTTCGTAATTCCCGCGATCTTTAATGCCCATATCAATCCGACCCAATTCCATCTTGCTTAAAGTAGTAAACAACGAATGTTCATACTGACGACCTGGAATTCGGTAAAAATTATATGGCTTAAAAAATTGGTTAAAATCCAAGATGTTGGTGGTTTTTATTTCCGTTTCCGCCTGAGGGGAAGCGCCCGCATGCACGAAAAGGCAGTTATACTCCTTGGCCAGGTCAACTAAATATGGCCGAGCCGAGCGCACGGGCCCGATTTCCAAAACACCGTTAACCGCGAAAACCGCCAAGAACCGGGTGATGCCGCCTTCAGCCAAAGCTTCATAAACAACGCCCGCCTGGCTTAAACCGCTTTGTGGCCTGACGCTGGAATGGTTTTCGATTACCATGCACAAAGGAAACAAATTTGATTTTTCGGAATCAATGACCACCCCGTCGATCTTCCGCGGGACATTTACGGAACTTTTAGACTCGTCTGAACCGCCCAGCCCGCCGGTCTTTCCAAACGCCAAATAGCCGCCAAAAACAATCAGCCCTAAAGCCGCCACTCCTCCGCCTATCAACCAAGGCCAGCGGTTTTTCCTCTTGCCGAATGTAAAATCTTTTGGACTGTCGATCAGTTTTTCAGTCATGATTTATTTTTTTCAGTTTTGGCCGGCGTCGGTGGAGTTGCGACCGCTTCAGCCTCACCCTCCTCTTCCACTGGCTTTTCTTTTTCAATCTTGGCGACTTCTTCCACTTTTTCTTCCACCTTTTCATCCAGGGCCTTTAATTCTTCTTCGCTGCGGGGCGGTTCAACCAAAACTACAACTTCTTCGGGTTTAGCCAAGAGCTCCACACCTTTGGGTATGGCCAGATCCGCGATGGTGATTTTCGATTCAAAATCAACCAATTTTGAAATATCGACACTAATTTCCGCCGGTAAATCCGCAGGCAAGCACTTTACCGGAACCATTGAAAGATTTTTCACTAAAATGCCGCTTAATTCCTTTACGGCTTTCGATTCACCGGTGAAATTCAGAACCACATCGTGGGTGATCTTCTCATCCATCCGGATTTGATACAGATCCACGTGCAAAATCTTGCCGCTGGTTGGATGCCGGGCCACATCCTGAATCAAGGCCTTAACCGGCGAATGCCCGCTTAAAACCACATCTATAATTCCCGAGGCGCCGGCTTGCTGGCTGATTTTCTCAAATTCCGCCTTGTTTAAGGCTAAATTTTGGTTCTTAATGCCGTGCCCGTAAAGGACTGCCGGCAGCAAGTCCTGCTTTCGCAATTTTACATTTGCAACCTTGCCGACTTCTCGATTCTTGGCTTGGAGTTTTAGATTCATAATTTGGAATAATGAAAAACGCGTCTTTAGAAATTTTTGGGCTTTTTAAAGCTCTGGAAAAACCCTAGGGTTTATTTTAAAAATCCCTCCAAAAACCTGGAGTTTAGGCCAAGGCTTGATGCAACGCCAAAACCTCATCCGCGCTGATCGGCGCTTGCTGGCCTAAACGGACCGCATCGGTACTGTTTAAATCCGTAACCACTTCCACGGCTTTAATGCCGGTATTTTGCACTAAAACTAAGGCTAAAGAGGCGACCCGGCATTTTTGGCAAACAATATGCAAAAGGTGTCTTTCTTCCTGCGCCGCCAGCAAACGCACTGATAAAGGCTCATAACTGGTTTTGCAGAGCGGGCAGACTCCAAAGAAATCTACGCCCGCGCGCAAATCAAAACCCGAGTGCATTGAAGAAAGCGGAAAACTCATGAAAATTTATTAATTTTTAAAATTTTAACAAATACACTATAACATTCTTTGTCAAGGTAGTCAACAACCTTAAGACTTACTGCCCGGGAGCAATGACCGAAAAATTTTTTAGTAAGTATTTAAACCGTCAAACGGGACCTTAAGGCAATGCTTTGCACCAGACCCAGCCCAATGAGCGTGGCCACCAGTGAACTACCGCCGGCGCTAACCAAAGGCAAAGGAATGCCGGCGACCGGCAAAAGCCCCATATTCATGCCGACATTAATGAACAGCTGTGCGACCAGCCAAATGCCGATGCCCGCGGCCAAAAATGCGCCGAAATCTTCACGCGCTTGCCTGGCAATCAGCGCCGTTCTAACCAACATTAAAATGTAGGCAGCCAGCAAAATCGCGCTACCCAAGAATCCAAACTCTTCTGCGAAAACTGAAAAGATAAAGTCGGTCTGCTGTTCGGGTAAAAAATTAAGCTGGCTTTGAGTGCCCTGTCCGAAACCCCGGCCAAATAAATTGCCCGAACCGATGGCTATGATTGACTGAGTGACATTGTATCCGCGACCCAACGGATCGGCATTGGGTTGAAACAGAACTCGAATCCGGTCTTTCTGGTAATCCTGCAGGATGAAGAAATAACTTAAAACCCCGGCGCTGATCAAAATTAGAAATAAAATCGCCAGCTGCTTAGGTCGCACATTCGCCAATAATAACAAACCTAAATAAATGACAATTATCACCACGGCCGAACCCAAGTCCGGCTGACGCAAAACCAAAGCCACCAAAACCACCATAAACGCGCCACTAATGGCTAAGTGCCGCCACTGATCAAAGGCCCTGGCGTATCTAGCTAAATAAGCGCTGAAGGCCAAAATCCACAAAAGCTTGGCGACTTCCACGGGCTGAAAGCTGACTCCCCCAATAATAAACCAACCCGTGGTACTACGGATCGTGGTGCCAAAAAACAAAACCCCAACCAACAACAAAACCGCCAGTATGTACGCGTGAGTGCTGTAGCCCCGCAAAACTCGATAATCAACCGTGATCGCGCCCAAGGCAAGAATCAAACCAAGCCCCAGGTACGCCAACTGGTGTAAGAATGTCTTCCATTCAGGTGGCGCTTTTGCAACCGTCACGCTGGCCAATGCAATCAGGCCGATAAAGATTAATAAAATGGTGGCAACTAAAAGCAGCCAATCAATTCGCCGAAACGTTTGGAAAACGACCGGTGACATTGCAAGCTTTCTAAACGCTAATTAAATCAGCAAAAATTTCCGGATATGCTTCAACCTTGTCAGCCAAAGGCAAAACCGTATCCCATTCAACCGATAAGTCCGCCCGACTTTCCGGTCCCAGTTTGGAAATGATTGCGCTGCGGACACCCAGAGTTTCAGTGCCTCGAGTCAAAATAATCGCCACGCGCAGGCCGTTCAAAGAGTAAAAACTACTATTCACAATTTCGCCAATCACGCGGCTCACTAAACGTTTGGTGCCGTCCCCAGAAACTAAAATGGTTTGGGACTGCTGAAGATTTTCAACTTTGACATCAATCTTGTTCTTTGCAATTTCTTGAATCGAAAGTTTCTCCCAGATTACGGCCGGGAGGGTTATGGAAACTTGGGGAGTCTGATTTTCCATAAGCGGCTTCACGTCCAAGGCCAGAGCATACCGAACGCTTTTTGGCGGCAGAACCACAACTACCGGTGATAAATCGTTTTTTCCGCCTTGAAATTTAATTGTGACCCTGGCTAACCAATTCTCGTTGGGGTTTTCCAAGCGTACGGAAAAATCGTACCGACCAAGGCCATGTGGGGTCACGGTTGCGGCTGATTGCACCACGGCTTTGGGCGCTAACTTCAATTGGCTTTCCCCAAGCTTTTGGGTGCTGCTTACAACGCTAGCGATAATGTTGCTGGCGTCACGGATGCGAAACAACAAAAGTAAACCCTGGGTTATAACTGCGGTTAAAATGAAAACATCCATAGCCAGTAATAAAATAACCCACCATTTCCGAAATTGCTGACGATTAGTCAAAAACCAATAATTGATTCTTAAACCTAGATCAGAAAGCGTTTCAGTCATATACAATAAGTATAGCCAATATTTTCACTGTCCGCCAAACCCGAAATATGATATACTTTTTGCCTATGAGCACTGGGGATATTTTGAACATAGTAATCGCCTTTGTTTTGTTGGCCGTTGGCGGATTTTTGGTCTGGCTGCTATATTATTTGGTTCAAATTATTAAAACAGTAAACCAAGCCGTTCAAGAATTTCGGAAAATGATCGAAAGTATACATCACCGGCTTGAACACTTGGGAGAAATTTTGGACGCGATCCAAAACAAAGTCAGCTCTTCGGCTTCGGCCATCGCTGGAATCGTTAAGGCTGTAGGCGAAGTCGTCACATTCGTACAGTCTCGGCGAGCAAAAAAGAAAAACACAAAATCCCAAACTGATTCGGAATAAAAAACTTTGCCTTGACATTTTGCCTCTTTTTTATTTAAAACGAGGAGCTTTTCATTTTTTAACTTTGGCATTAAATTCATGGGTTTCACGCATTTGCATGTACATTCCCATTATTCCCTGCTCGACGGTTTGCCAAAAATCGACGAACTAGTTACTTACGCAAAAAACCAAGGCGCTTCAGCATTGGCTTTGACTGACCACGGGGTCTTGTATGGGGCGGTGGAATTTTTTCAGAAAGCCAGGGCGGCCAACTTAAAACCAATTTTGGGTGTGGAGGCTTATGTGGCCAGGCGCACGCGCTTTGACCGCGAAACAAAAATTGACGAGCGGCCTTTCCATCTGGTCTTGCTTGCCCAAAACCAGGTCGGCTACAAAAATTTATTAAAGCTGGTTTCCCATTCCCACTTGGAAGGTTTTTATTATCGGCCGAGAATCGATCAGGAATTGCTGGAAAAATATCACGACGGCTTAATTGCTCTGTCCGCTTGCCTGCAAGGCGAGTTGGCCGCTTCGATTTTGGGTAAAATAAACGCGACCCCCGAAGCGGTTGTCGAGAAATATTTGAAAATCTTTGGCTCGGAAAATTATTTCTTGGAAGTTCAGCCTCATTTGAAAATTGACGACCAAGTCAGGGTAAATGAAGTGATTTTTCAGTTGGCAAAAAAATTCAATCTCGGCGTCGTGGCTACCAACGATGTTCACTATTTGTCCGAAAATGACGCGGACATTCAAGATGTGCTGTTGGCCATTCAAACTCGAACGACCATGGATGATCCCAAACGCATGACTTACAAAGGCGTTAATGTGAGCATGCTGACCGAGGCGGAATTCCAAAAAGCCTTTCCAAAAAATCCCGAGGTTATTTCCAATTCTTTAAAAATCGCGGAACGCTGCAATTTCGAGCTGCCGCTGGGCAATACCCAGCTCCCCCATTTTGAGGTGCCAAAGGGTGAAACCGCGGACAGCTATTTGCGAAAACTGGCTTTAACCGGTCTGCCGAAACGCTACCCGGGCAGGGTAAAAGAACCGAAAATACTGGAACGCCTCAATTACGAGCTAGGCGTGATAGAAAAAACCGGCTTTGCTAGCTATTTCTTAATTGTTCAGGATTTTGTAAATTGGGCGAAAAACAATCAGATTGTCGTGGGTCCGGGCCGAGGGTCGGCTGCCGGTTCGATCGTCTCCTATCTGACCAACATCACGAATGTAGATCCGCTGGCCTATGATCTGCTGTTTGAAAGATTTCTAAACCCGGAGAGAATCTCCATGCCGGATATTGACCTTGATTTTGCTGACACCCGGCGAGACGATGTCCTGCGGTATGTCGCGGAAAAATACGGGGAAGATCATGTGGCGCAAATTATAACCTTCGGCACAATGGCGGCGCGCGCCGCCGTGCGCGATGTTGGCCGGGTCATGGGTTTCCCTTACGCCTATTGCGACAGGGTTGCCAAGCTCATTCCAATGTTTACCGCCCTGCCCCAAGCTTTGGCCACCGTGCCCGAACTCAAGGAAATTATGCAGAATGACCTGGATGGCCAAAAACTTCTAAACACGGCGGCGCGCCTGGAAGGCGTGGCGCGCCACGCCTCGGTTCATGCCTGCGGCGTAGTGATTACCAAAGAACCCTTGATGGAACAAGTTCCTTTGCAACACGCGGGTCCGGACGACGATACTATAATCACCCAATATTCCCTGCATCCAATTGAAGATCTCGGGCTTTTGAAAATGGATTTCTTAGGTTTGCGAAACCTGACGGTTCTAGAGCAAACTATTGAAATAGTTCAGAAAGCCCAAGGCAAGAATTACGACATGGACAAATTGCCTCTGAATGATAAAAAGGTTTTTGAATTGCTCCAAGCCGGGCATACTATCGGCATATTTCAATTTGAATCTTCGGGCATGCGACGCTATTTAAAAGAATTGAAACCTACTCAACTGGAAGATCTGATCGCCATGGTGTCTTTATATCGACCGGGGCCTATGGAGTTCATTCCGGATTTTATCGCCCGAAAGCACGGCCGCAAGACCGCCAATTATCTCCATCCTAAGCTGAAACCAATTTTAGAAAAAACCTACGGTGTGGCAGTTTACCAAGAGCAAATTATGGAAATCGCCCGTGACCTAGCGGGCTTTACCTTAGGTGAAGCCGATGTCCTCAGAAAAGCGGTGGGCAAAAAAATCGCAAAGCTTTTAAAAGAGCAAAGGGAAAAATTCATAAATGGTTGCGTCAAAAATGGCATAAAGAAAAACACGGCGGAAAAGGTCTTTGATTTTATCGAGCCTTTCGCCCGGTACGGCTTTAACCGGTCGCACGCCGCCTGCTACGCCCTTATTGCCTATCAGACCGCTTTTTTCAAGACCCACGAGCCTGAGGCTTTTATGGCAGCTTTGCTTACCGGCGACCACGGTTCGATTGACCGCATTGCCATTGAAATTGACGAATGCCGTGCCATGGGCATTCGAGTCTTGCCCCCAGACATCAACGAAAGCTACTCAACCTTTACGGCAGTCTATGATCCCCAAACCAAAAATCCCACGCAAACCATCCGCTTTGGCTTGACGGCTATAAAAAATGTTGGCGAAAATGTTGTGAAAACTATCGTGCACGAACGAAAAGCCAATGGTCCGTATAGATCATTGGAGGACCTGCTTGGCCGAGTTCAGGTAAAAGACTTTAACAAAAAAGCCTTGGAAAGCCTGATTAAATCCGGAGCTTTGGACCGTTTTGGCGAAAGGGGCCAACTCTTGGGTAACTTAGAAACCCTTTTACAGTTCAATAAAACCGCCAGCCAATCGAATGTCAGCAACCAAATTTCCCTATTTTCGGATCTGCCCGATGGCCATGCTCCGAAATTAAGGCTAAAACCCTTTGAACCCGCCACCAAAAACCAATGCCTGCAATGGGAAAAAGAGCTAATGGGTTTATATCTGTCTGATCACCCCTTAAGGGCCTACCAAGCGGATTTAGGTTTAATCGCCACGCCCTTGAACCAATTGGCCGAGCGCTTGGGCGATGAGCGGGTCAGAGTGGGCGGCGTGGTTTCCAAAATCCAAAAAATCCTCACGAAAAAAAACGATTCCATGCTTTTTGTGAAAATTGAAGATGCTGTTGGTGGAGTGGAAGCTCTGATCTTCCCAAAACTTCTCCAGCAAACTAACGAACTGTGGCGAGAGGGCCGCCTGGTTATAATGGAGGGCAAGGTTTCCGACAAAGACGGGGAAATCAAATTTCTCGCTAATACTGCGCGAGAACTGGACACCAAGGCCTTGCAAGATTACGCTAACCAACAGCCCAACCATCAGCCTTTAACCATCAAGCTTCAGGCAAAAATCGATAAAGAAAAATTTAAAACCTTAAAATCAATTCTGGAGGCCCACCCGGGAGCCACCCCCGTGGAAATACTTACACAAAACGGGTCGGGTGAAAAAAAGATTAAAACCAACCTAAAAGTAAACCGCCAATCTGTCTGGCCGGATCTGATTAGACTGGTGGGAAATGAAAATTTAAGCTTTCAATAATATGCCTAGCCAAACCCATAATCTAACTCAAAATAAACCCGCCACAACGCCCAAACAACGCTTCCTGGCAATTGGTTTTTTAATTCTCGCCATTTTAATCTTGGCCGGAGTGATTTTTCTGGCCACAGGCCAAAGCCGGGTGGCCTTTACTTGGATTCCGCAGACTTCCGAGGCCAAAACGACTTTAACCGCCGCCGTCACACCGGTCGGCACTGACCTGCCAGCGGTTTTTTTGGAAAAAAACGTTGAGGTGGAAAAGACTTTTGAAGCCCAAGCCGAGACCGCCGGAGAAACTCCGGCCGAAACCCCGACTTTTCAAGGCAAAGCCCGAGGTAATGTCAAAATTATCAACAGTTACTCCAAAACCCAACCTTTACAGGCAGGCACTCGTTTCCAATCCCCTGACGGTTTAATTTTTCGAACGCAGGCAAGAGTAGATGTACCGGCCGGCAGCAGCGTAACGACTTTGATAATCGCCGATGAGGCTGGCGAAAAAGGCGCGCTCGCCAAAAACACCCGTTTTACGATTCCAGGATTATGGCTGGGTCTGCAGGATAAAATTTACGGTGTAGCTGCAGAAAATTTTTATGGGGAAACAAGCCAAACAAGCTCGGGCACATCTGGCTTGACCGCCAATGAATTGGCCAACGCCGAGGCAGAATTAAAACAGACCGCCATTGCTCAAGCCGAGCCCGAACTCCAAAAACTGGTGCCTGAAGGAAAAAAATTACTACCCGGCATGATTTATGCCCAAACCACGGCCCGGTCTGGACCGAAAATCGGTGAGCAAAAAAGCAATTACACTTTGAAATTGACCGTGAAAACCGTGGGCGTGGCAGTTGCCGAAACTGAATTAAGGAAAGCGGCGGAAGAACTTTTGAATTCCACATTAACCCAAGAGCTGCAATTATTGACGCTAAACACTCAGGATTTTCTTTTTAAAGTCAGTGCCTATGACGCGACAAAAGCGAAGGCCGAATTCGAGTTGATGGCCAAAGGCAAAACCGCACCGGCGCCTAGCCACGCTCTTTTTCAACCTTCAACCTATGTGGGCAAAAATCAAGCGGAGATTGAAAAATTGTTGACGCAAAACCCGGCGATTTCCAACATCGCCGTTGAGATTACCCCATTTTGGGTAAAAAAAGTTCCTTCGGACGCCAAAAAACTTCGCTTGGAAATCCAGCGGGGAGAATAACTATAAAAATAATTTAAAAAATATGCAACCCTTCGAAAACGCGCCGACAGTCGAGAAGCCGGAAGCTAACATTGACCAAACTTTAAATTACCAAAACCTGGTTGATGCTTTAATCGAGGCAAAGACCGGACAATTGCTTCTACTGACCGAGAAGGCGGAATTGGAAAAAAACCCAAAAACTCCCGACGCAGAATGGCAAGAATTTTACAGCCGGGAGGAGCTGGCTGACGCTGAGGTCAGTCAAAAACACGAAGCCCTAACGGATTTTGAGGCGGATTATGACGGCAGCAAGCTCACGCACGCGGAAATCAACTCCGCGGCAAAAAAACGCGCCGAGGATATTTTTTACTCCCGAAAAAGAGCGGCTTAGCGGCTGGTTATTGCCAGAACCGCGAGTTTACGGTATAGTTTGAAAACGGAAAATTGGGATGGCTACCAACCATCCTTCCCCAAAATGATTTCTGGGGAAACTGTTCTTGATTTTCGGTCTAATTCCGAAGGCGAAAAAGCGTCTTTGCCCAAAAAGGCAGAGAAAATTGGGTGGAACCGTCCAAACAATCAGCCTACTAATAAAGCCTGACAAAACTGGACCCCAAAGCGAAAACTTTGGGTTTATTTTATAATCTAAATATATGACCACTGAACAACTGCATAAAATTCGACACTCGCTTTCCCATCTGCTGGCAATGGCGGTTTTAGAAAAATTCCCGCAAGCAAAATTGGGTATAGGTCCGGTTATTGAAAACGGCTTTTATTACGACTTTGACCTGCCGGAAAAAATCTCCGAAACAGATTTGCCAAAGTTAGAAAAACATATTAAAAGACTGATCAGCCAAAATTTAAGCTTTCGCCAACTGAACAAGACTCCTGCCGAAGCCCGAAACCTGCTTGGTCGACAAAAATTCAAGCTTGAACTGGTGACGGAACTTGAAAAGGCAAAAAAACCCATCACTTTTTACGAAAGTGGCCAATTCCTGGATCTCTGTTCGGGTCCGCATGTCATCTCCACTAAGGAAATTCCTGCGGACGGTTTTCGATTAACGCACTTGGCGGGCGCATATTGGCGCGGCAGCGAAAAAAATAAAATGCTGACTCGTATTTACGGGGTGGCATTTGAAAACAAAAAAATCCTGGGTGCTTACTTAGCCCAGCAAGCCGAGGCGAAGAAAAGAGACCACCGAATTTTAGGCCAAAATCTAGATTTATTCGCATTTTCCGAATTGGTGGGCAAGGGCCTGCCCTTGCTCACGCCCAAAGGCAGCGTGATCCGGCGCGAGCTGGAAAGATTTATTGTTGATGAAGAAGTCAAACGCGGCTACCAACATGTTTTTACTCCGCCTTTGGCTAAAACCGAGCTGTATAAAACCTCGGGGCATTATCCGTATTACAAAGACACAATGTACCCGCCGATGCGCGTGGATGAAGAAGAGCTGATCTTGCGGCCCATGACCTGCCCGCACCATTTTATGCTTTTCGCCAGCCGGCCTCGCAGCTACAAGGAATTGCCTTTGCGTTATGCGGAAATTTCCCCCCAATTCCGCTATGAAAAAAGCGGCGAACTGACCGGCTTAATGCGTGTGAGAATGTTCACTCTGGTGGACGCCCATATTTTTTGCACGGCTGACCAAGTAGAAAAGGAGATTGAAAATGTTTTAAGATTTATAGATTCAAGCAATAAAATCTTGGGTTTGAAAAAAGGCTTGGATTACCGCTATCGCCTGTCTTTAGGCGATCGGCAGGATCAAAAAAAATATTATAAAGACGACAGAGCCTGGGAATACGCGGAAAATGTTTTACGAAAAATCCTGAAAAAAACCAAGGCGCCGTTCTATGAGGCGCCAGCCGAGGCGGCTTTTTACGGCCCGAAAATTGATGTGCAAGTCAAAAAAATCAACGGCCAGGAAGAAACCGCTTTTACCGTGCAATACGACTTTGTTATGCCAAAGCGCTTTAACCTGCGCTACATTGACAATCGCGGCAAAGAGCGCGAACCAATCGTTATTCACCGGGCTTCCATCGGCTGCTTGGAAAGAACCATTGCTTTTCTGATTGAGCACTACGCCGGCGCATTCCCGCTCTGGCTCTCGCCCGTCCAAGTGGCGATTATTCCGGTCGGCAAGGCGCACAAGTCTTTTGCCAAAAAACTTTTCCAGGAATTCCTTCGGTCTCAAATCCGAGTGGAGCTTTATGGCGATAATGAAACCGTTGGCTACAAAATCCGCGCGGCGGAAAAACAAAAAGTCCCCTACATCCTGGTGATTGGCGAAAAGGAAAAAAATACCGGGAAGCTGATGATTCGGATTCGGGGCAAAAAAGCGCTCAAGGTTATGGCTAAACTCGAATTCTTGAAAGATTTGATTGAACGGATAAAAATGAAGAAGTGAAGCTTCAAGGGCTTGTGTCCATAGTGCCAGCCTCATACCCGCCTTCGCCAAGGGCTACGGCGGGTTATCAGTCTGCTCTCTTTGTGCGGAATCAGCCGAAGCGCAGCTATATTCTTCGGAATTAACTTGATCAATTGGTACCGCCTTCATTCCTTAAGCTAACGCTGGGAGATTGTGACGGAGGCTGATAAAAAACCGCAAACTTGAAAAATAAGCCTGCGGTTTCGACTGCGTTAGTAATGGACAACAGACACGAATTTCAGCTTTTCGAACCGGCTGAATCTAGCATCTCGATAGCCTTTGAAATCGTTTCCAATAACACTGGTCCACGCCGTTTCTTAAATTGGCGAATCGTGGAAAAACTCGCCACCTTCATAAGCCTTTCAAACAAAACTTGGGCGCGGCCAAGCAAGACACCGTCTTGGCGAATTTCGTAATCTAACACGCTTCGCCAGCCTAATTTTTCGGCGGAATCAATAATGACGATAAAAATCTCACCGTACCTGTTTTTTCTCAAAGTGATGAGAAATTTGGTCTGTGGCTCTTCGGTCTTTACTTTACACTCTTCGCCCCAACTATTATTTTTGCCTCGCCAATGCCATTTTTGGTAATGCTTTTCCAGCACGCTCAAAAGTTCAGCAATAAGGGTTTCGGGTATTTCGTAACAGCGTCCCATGTACACCTCCAATTTTTTTAATGAGCTAAATTTCCGCCGCAACCTTAACACGGACATTCTGCTTTGTCAACCCAGCACCACTTTCAATGATAATATCTCTTCACAATATAGATATTAATCCGGCAAAATATCCTTAATTAGCATTAAACATCTTTTTGAAAAGTGGTGCTGGGTCAAAAAGAAAAGCCGTTCAAATTGCTTTAAACGGCTAAAGATAAATCTTGCTGGTTTTTTAAATCCGGAGTAAGAGAAGGGCGTGCCACCGCTAAACTAGGTTACAAGTCTGATGTTGCGCGGAAACCAGGCATTTAGCCTGAACAGAACAGCGGACCTGCCCGACATGCCATTTATGGCAGGCGGGCGAACCCGCGGGGTTTAAGTGCCTCTGGTAGAGCATTCCGACCGGCTTTTTTGCTGGCTGGGGTCATCACCAAAGGCTTTTTTGGCCTGCGTTCGGTAAAGCGCCAACGCTATCTTTGTAATCATGCTGGCAACTGTAATCGGCACGCCCTTCTCAATATTTTTTACTTTAAAGAACCAAGCAAATGAGCTTAGCAGATCTGCAGGATTTGTCAAGGGTAGCCCTTATCTGCCGAAGGTAAAATTTTTCATTTTTTTGCCAAAACCGTTAAAAACCAGCCGGATAATCTTTTTGGGTGTTTAAGGTTACGCCATCGCAATCTGAAAGCTTTTTTGGGGAAAGCGTATGCCCGGCCGTGCCAGGGATCGTTCAAAATCAAATTCTCTCTTTTCAAGCCTAACACTATGGCATAATGGACTTCATTTTCTCCCGGTTCTAAATATTTCACAAGAATCGGCTGCGATTTTTTGATTTCCCGTGTCAGAATGTCAAAATTTGCCGAATTAAATTCACGCGTCTTCAAACCATAAGCTTTAAGAACTTTAACCATATTAGTGGTTGAAGTGCCGACCTTGGAATTTGTTTTGGCTTGCCTGAATAGGGTTTTTTGGCTTTTGGCAATACCATAATGCCGCAAAAGCATCTGCAAGACTGCGGGACCGCAAGCGTAGCCATTAATTTGCTTAAAATACGGAAGCTTCAGATACATAAAAAATCAAACTTTAAAAAGCCTTTGATTCACTATACATTTGACCGATAAAAATTTCAATGCTAAATTCAAAGGCAACAAAAGCGCTCTTCAAAAAAGGAGGATAAAATGAAGCCTTTGAATTGGCTGCTGAATGTGCACCCGGCCCTCTATATCAGCTTAAGTTTGCTTTTTCTGTTTACGGTTTTCCGCTATTGCCGCAAAAGGTATAAGTATCAGAATCGGTTTCCGAAAGTCGGCATTCGAATAATGCCCGATTCTTCAAACCCAAAATTTGACCAAGAAATTTATTACTGTCCTCAATGTTACGCAATAAGTAGCAAAAAGGGGTTCTGCCCTTTTCATGAAAAGACTGAAATTGAACTAAAAAGAGGACAGTGGGAGAAAATCCAATATTACAATGAAATGAACAGAATTTGCGGCAGCTAGGGACAAAAAAATCAAACCCCGCCTTTAACCAAAAAGACGGGGTTTTTACAATTAAAACTAAATTTACTTACTTGGAGAATCCACCAATATACATAGCGTAACCAAATACTACACCTAAAGCAACCACTGTAACAGCGACTATGCCAATGACGACTTTTGTCGCTTTGGATGTTTTGGCGGTTTTTGTGACGGTTTCGTCCATACGATTATTTGGTCGCTTCTTGCAAATCTATCATTTTTACGCCGCTGGTGTAGAGCTTGGCTGTGTTGACCAATTGATTTTGCAGCTGGTCAACGGTTAAGTTATTACTCTTTGTTAAAACTAAGGCCGCACCTCCACTGACATATGCCGCACTGTACGAGGTTCCACGCTTCTGGCTTTTGACATCCCTATCTGGGGCATAGATGTTGGCGGCATTAGTGTATTTAACGCGTTTTCCTGATTCAGCGGCGCCAACCACCAAAGCGTCAGTTCGAGATTGCAGATTGACGACATTTGTCGAATCATTGCCGGCCGCCATGATCACAATTACGCCATTTGCTTGAGCGTAAGCCACCACGTCTTTCAGTAAAGTACAAATGCCTTTACCACTGGCGCTGATATTAATAATATCCGCGCCTTGGCGAACAGCGTAATTTATACCTTGCGATACCGTCTTGCAATCCCCTACGCCCTGTTGATTCAGAACCGTAACCGGAAATAATTCGGCCTTTGGGGCGATGGTATGGATAACTTTGGCAACCGCGGTGCCGTGACCGTTAAAGTCCCTTGTTGAACCGTTGGTCAACGCATTCCAACCAAACGCGTCATCAACGTAACCATTTTTGTCGTCATCTTTCTTGTTGCCAGGCACGTCATAGTTAATTACTGCCGTGGCGCTGACCGTGCCCGGTTCTTTGTTTAGGCCGGTGTCTAAAATTCCAACCTTAATTCGATTCGTGGCCGCAGGCGGATTTACAGTCGGGTATAAACGATTTAATAACCAAACAACATCAATCATATTAACTTTGCCATCATTAGTTAAATCCCCTCTGCCCAATGGATCTGGCGCAGGACCGTTTTTGTAAAGGTAAGCCAGTAGAAAATCAACATCAACTGGAGTTATTAAACCGTCTTTATTTGCATCCCCAACTGTAAATTGTAGTGAATTAATGGCCTTCAAGCCATTAAGCATAGCGATTACATCAGCCATACTCACTTGGCCATCACTATTTAAATCTGCCGCAACCAAGTTTGTCGGCGCAGGACCGTTTTTGTAAAGGTAAGCCAGTAGAAAATCAACATCGCTCAAATTCACTACCCCATCATTATTAAAATCATACAAAGGCTTATTGTTTTCATCCAATTTTAGCAAATCAACTAATGCGAATAGATCAATCAAATCGTTGTTACGACCGTCACGATTAATGTCGCCTCCTAAAACCGTTCCTCTCCTCAGGGCATCAAATAAGACATCGACATCTTTGCCGTCAACAACCTGATCTTTATTAATATCACCGTCAAGCACTGGTGTGTTTTCGCTTTGAGTATTAAGCAATGTTAACAAAGCCGTGACATCCAGGATAGTTATCACATTGTTACCATTTATATCACCGCGGACTAAAGGTGAAGGAGCTGGGCCCTTTTTATAAAGGTATGCTAACAAGAAATCAGCATCAGTAAGGTTTACCTGGTTGTCACCGTTTACATCACCAAAAATGAATTCGTAAGATGCATCCGTAACTAATGAACCGATGGTAAACGTGGTCGTTAGCTGATCTTTTAGATAATCGTTTAAAACATAAAAATCAACAAAGTCCACTTTAGTATCATTAGTAATGTCGGCTTTACTCACATCGATAGTAGAGATTTTATTGATTGAAAAATTAAATATAATTTGTGCGTCACTTTCGTCAACCTTACCATCAGAATTTAAATCAGCCAAACTTAAACGCGGCGCGAATTGACTATACGGCAGGGTCAAGTCAAACAATATATTCACATCAGCCACATCGACTTTATTGTCGGCATTTAAATCACCCCGACTCAAAGGCTCTGGCGAAGGTCCAGAATTAAAAACATAATTTGCCAAAAACAAAGCGTCGGCGTAATCGACTTTGTTATCCCCATTAACATCACCGGTTAAGAAAGCTGGCACTGGGAATTCTTGAGGCACGGGCAAAGGGCTAATAATTTCATTTATATAGGTAGCCGCCGAAAAGTCCAATGCTTTTACCAGGGGCGTTTTGGCCTGCAAGCGAGTCAAAATCAAGGCGTCACTAATGTCAACTTCCCCATTCCCACTGACGTCGGCGCAACCCACTGCGGCGGGAGAAGCCCCGTTCCTAAATAAATTATCGCTGATATAATAGGCATCCTGTAAATTTACCAAACCATCGGCATTCGCATCACCCTTAAGGCAGGTCGGTTGGCCGGCGCTGTTCTGAACATAAAGCGAATACAAAATCACATCGACAATACCCACATGCCCATCAACATTCAAATCCGCATTACTTAAGGTAGCGGGCGGCGAACCAGAACCAACGACATAATTATTCAAATAGTAAGCATCATTCAAATCAACTTTGCCGTCTGCGTTCAAATCTTTGGGCGTGGCCAAACCGGTATTCAAAGACTTAGTCAACAAAACCAGATCGGCTTGGTCCACATTTCGGTTACCGTTAAAATCTGCAAGTTCAACCTTGGCGGGGGCGGGACCGCCAGTGAACAAGTGGTTTTCCACATATTTAGCATCAGCCCAATTTACAATGCCGTCGCTGTTAACATCGCCCGCTAAACTGTATACACTATTCTGTGCCGCTTCAACGGAGGCTGGGTTATAGGCCGAAGCCATAGCCGCGGATAATTTTGGATTCTTTTCGACTTTGACCACATTTTTAGCACCCACCAAGGCCTTAACCAAAGAATTTAAATCCGGGTTACCGGTCACTCGCAAAATGTACCAATTTTTTAAATCATCCCGGGTTGAACTCGCCAGCTCGGTTTGGGCGCGTTTTGCCCGGTCGGGATACTTATCGTTTACTACCTCGACGACCGACGCGACCGGACTCAAACTCTTGAGTTTCACTTGACAACTTGTCAACGAACTTGCGGTTTTTACGCTGCTCTTGAGCCACTTCTTCTCAACATAAGTCCGGGTCACTACACATTTAATCGACTGCTTAAGAGCTGTGTTGATAGCGGCCAACCGAACTGATTGGGTAAGACCGCTTTTAAATTTCACCAGGACTTCGCCGGGCAGACTTTCGTTTACCGAAAGTGGCGCCATAGGCTTAGCAACGGATTGCTTTATACTCTTGGGTAGAGCTGCGATAATCAAGCTGGCACTAATTACACCGGTGGCAAACATAGCAGCCGCGGTCATTAGAACTTGTGAAAGCCTAACGGCCGAATAAGTCGTCGCTTTGGTTTTCACCAAAACCTTTTTGCCGTTCGGTTTTATTTTATTTTCGGGTATAGCCATATAGTCTTAAAATTTTAATTTTAAAAAACGAGCTGTTAAAAGCTCGGTCATTAAAACCTCCTAAAATTTAATAAGAAGTTGAAAGAAGTAGAATTTTGCAAAATTTGCCTTCAAATCTGCCATATCCTCATTATTTTAGCTAATTTGTCTCTTATATTTTACCACGGATTGACTTAAAAAGCAAATCATACTGAAATTAGAATATGCCAAAAAAAACCGTAAAAGTCATAGCACTGGTGGGACCCAATGCTGCGGGCAAGTCTGCCTGGGGAGTAAGAATAGCCAAGCTGGTTGGGGGTGAAATAATTTCCGCGGATTCCAGGCAAGTCTACAAAAATTTAAATATTGGCAGCGGCAAAATTACGAAGAGTCAAATGGGCGGGATCCCCCATCACCTTTTGGATGTCGCCCACCCCAAAAAACTTTTCACGGTAACGGATTTTCAAAAAATAGCGCAGGCGAAAATTCAAGACATTAATTATCGTCGCAAGATTCCCATAGTGGTCGGCGGCACGGGTTTTTGGCTAGACGCTCTGCTTTACGGCTGGCAAATACCCCATATTAAACCAAACTTTAAACTGCGAAGAAAGCTTAGCCGCTGGTCAACGGAAAAGTTGTTCGCGAGCTTAAAAAAACTAGACCCGGGGCGGGCCAAAAACATCGACAAGCAGAATCCCATAAGATTAGTTCGGGCTTTGGAAATAGTTTTAGCCAGCAAAAAATCCGTCCCGCGGCTGCGCCAAAGCCAACCGTATAAGGTTCTTTGGGTAGGTATTCAGACCAACAAACCAGCACTGAAAAAGAAAATCCAGAAACGACTTAAGCAAAGAATTCGAGCAGGTATGATTTCGGAAGTCAAGGGCTTATTGCGCCAGGGTGTGCCTGCAAAACGGCTGCTGGCTTTGGGTTTGGAATATCGGTTTGTGACCTTATTTTTGCAGAAAAAAATTACCCGAACTGAAATGGAAAGCCGATTGTCTTATGCCATTTGGCATTACGCCAAACGCCAAATAACCTGGTTTAAAAGAAATCCGAACATCCACTGGCTAAAAAATTTTCGCCAAGCGCAGGTTTTAGTCAGACGATTTTTAACTTCAGATCAGAAGATTTAGCTTGTTTGAAAGCAATTCTTTGATGATATCAGGATCGGCTTTGCCTTTGCTTAATTTCATTACTTGGCCAATTAGATATTGGGCTTTGGTCCGCTTACCAGCCTGAATGTCGGCCACAATTTCCTGGTTCTCGGCCAAGACTTGGTCGACTAAGCCGACAATGTCCTTTGGGTCGCTTAGTTGCCGCAAATCCTTTTCGGTTAAAATCCGGTGCGGATCCATGCCGGTTTTTACCATCTCCTTTAAAACCACTTGGGCTACGGTGCTGTTCATTTGATGCTCGTAAAGCATGGTCAGAAACTCCGCAAAATCTTCAGCTGTGATTTTTAAATCCCGGGTTTCCAGCTGTTCTGCCTTTAAAATCCCAAAAAGTTTGGTGGTAATCCAGCCAGCCGCATGCTTTACCAATTTTTGGTTGGCTTTGGTCCAATCTTCTTCAGCCATTTCTGCAATTTGCCCCTGGCGGCTGGTCAGCCATTTCTGCAATTCGGAAATAACAGCTTCGAACCAATTTGCCAAATGCAAATCCGTAGTTAATAACTTTGCGTCATTGGCTGAAAGCTGATACTGGGTTTTAAACCTTTTGGCTTTTTCTCGAGGCAGTTCAATTAAATCAGTCTGGTTGGTTTGTAAATATTTGTCCGACAACGCAACAAACGGAATGTCCGGCTCGGCGAAATATCGATAATCAGCGCTGGTTTCTTTTTCACGCTGGGGCGTGGTTTCGCCTCGCCGCTCATCCCAACCGCGGGTTGAGTCTGAAACGGGCGGCTGTTTGGTTTGCCAAAGCTTCGTTTGGCGCTGAATTTCATACTTTAAAGCCCTTTCCACGCTGCGGAAAGAATTTAAATTCTTGACCTCCGTCTTGGGGAAAAACCCCTGGGCATTTGGCTGAATCGGCGCTTGAGAAAAAAATTCCGGGCTGGGCCGTAAGGAAATGTTAGCATCACAGCGCAAATGTCCGGCTTCCATATCGGCATTGGAAATTCCCAGGTGCCGGGCGATTTTTTGAAGTTCGATCAAAAGCGCCTTGGCGATTTCCGGCGAGGGCAGACTTGGTGTGGTGACCAGCTCCAAAAGCGGTGTGCCAGCGCGGTTGAAATCCACCAAAATTTTTCCATCCGGGGCATGCACATTCTTGGCCGAATCTTCTTCCAAATGGATCCGCTCAAACTGGACACGATGCGTTCCGCCCGCCACATCAATGAGCAAGTGGCCGTTTTTGCCGAGCGGCAGATCGGCCTGGGAAATCTGATAACCTTTGGGCAAATCTGGGTACGCATAATGCTTACGATCGAATTTGGTCAGTTTCGGAACTTCAAAATTCAAACTTTGCGCAAAACGAATGGCAAAATTGAAAGCCTGCTGATTCGGCGCCGGCAAAACCCCGGGGTGACCCAAACACACTGGACAGACCGCGGAATTGGCCGGCGCTTCGGTTTCCACATTTGCGCAGGCGCAAAACATCTTGCTGGCCGTGGCCAGCTGAATGTGAATTTCCAAACCAATAACAGGTTCTAATTTCATATTCTTTCCAAAAAATCATTAATGTAGCCCACCGCTTCTTTTTGAGTTTCCAAAACTGTGTCTTGGGTGTCCAAATAACCCACAACACTACCCCGCTTCCGGAAAATATCCGCAAACCACGGGCTCCGAAAGCGCGTATCGGCCTTTTTTAAAAAATTCAATTTCTCAAAAATCGCCTGGTCTTGTTTATGCAGTCTTTTCTGCAGACGTTGGATACAAATCTTCGGCTCACAGACAACGATTAACAGAAGGTCCGGCCGGTTTTTTAAGGCAAACCGATTGCCTTCCAAACGCAGCAAAACTTTTAAAGAAATTTGGCCTTGAATGGGCTGGTAACAAATCGAGGTGGTTAAGCCCCGCTCTTGGATGACAAGTTTTTTCTGTTTTGTCGCCGGCAGAATTACTCGGGTGTACAGAACCAATCGATCCAAACTAAAAGCTTCGGCCGTGGCCTGGGCAGAATACAATCGTCCGTTTGCTTTGATAAATTCTTCCCGAATTGCTTGGCCAATACCGTCATAAGTCGGTTCACCGGATAATATCAGCTGATACGGCTTCAATTCTTCAGGTTCTGGCAACCGTCTTTGTTTTTGCGAGAATGCTCGCACATCCAAGATTTTCAGGCCCTGTCTCTTCGCCCAAGCCCCATAGGCACTAACCACCGTGCCCTTGCCCGATCCATCAATGCCGTCAACCATTATAAAAGCGCCTTTTTTGAGTTTCATAACTACATTCTACCAACTAAAAACCTAAAAATAAAATGAAGCTTAAACCACCCGGGGGGCAGAAACTACGGGAAGCGGCGTGACCGCCCCTCCGCCTTTTAAGCCAGAAACCGATTTGCTTTTGATGCGGGGTAAATAGCGCACGAATAAATTTGACGGTTTTAAATCGGAATGCTAGATTCACCAAATCCATAAGACAAAAAACCAAAAAAGTGAGGTAAAAATTGACAAATCACAAACGGCCAAAATTCAAGGCCTGCATTTTTGACTTTGATGGAACCGTGATTGATAGTTTCACAGTGAGCTACAGCCTGCACCTTTCCCTGGCCCAACAGCTCAACTTGCCTGAACCCAATTTTGAAATTTTCCGAAAAATCTGGGGCCGGGATTGGGATGAAATGTTAAAAATCTTATGGCCAAAAGATTGGCAGTTAGCCAAACGAGCATTTTTAACTTTTTTTGCAGGCAAAAAATTCCCGATGATTGCCGGTGTCAACGAAGTTTTGTTGGAAATGAAGGCAAGACAAATAAAACTAGCATTAATTTCCAATCGCGATCACGAAAGCCTGCAATGGCGGCTCGGTCAGACTAACCTACCGCAAGGCTTGTTTTTCTTCGTTCAAGGTGTCACCAACGGCTTAAAGCCCAAGCCCGCGATTGATATGTATGAAAAAGCCTTGGCGCTGGCTTTCCAAGCCGGGGTCAAGCCGTATGAAATTGTTTGCTTAGGCGACAGCTTGGTGGACCTGGAAACCGCTCGCAACCTTAACCTAGAATTCGTGGCATTTTGCAGTGGTGTCACCACATCCGAAGAATTTGCCGCAGCCGGCGTCCAGGCTGAATTTATTACCCTGCAACCCAGCCAATGGCCGCAAATCATCTAATGCTTTTTTAAAAAAACCGCTCACAAATCATAATGGGCGGTTTTTATTTGTCCAAACGGCCTTTGAAACAGAGGCCGCCGCTTGACAAAAATACTAAAATTTGAAAGACTATTTTGATGATCTTTGAAAAATCAATATTTTAAGGAGGTAAATTTGAGTTTTTTGGACAAGCTTTCAAAAACCTGTACCTGGTTGTATCTACCCTGGCTTCTAAGCCTGATTATTTTCCCGGAGTTTAGGCACGCTCTGGTAAATATATTAGAAACGCCTTGGTTTTTAGCTGGACTAATAATCTTGAGTTTTATTGGCAACATCGTGCCCGGCATACCCACAAATCCATTCCCGATACTGGCTGGTCTGGAGTTTGCCTTTGTTCCGCAAAAATGGACCTCGCCTATTGCTTCAGCCATTGCGGCAATTTTTCTTATTGTCCTGCTGGCGACTCTGGGTTCACTGACCGCCTTTAGAATAGCCCGGGGAGCTCACGGAATGCCGAATTATATTTTTCAGTCTGTACTGACCCCCATATACTAGACACGACGGTCTAGACTAATTAACGTATGGGCATATGAAAAAACATCACTCGATAGCTCCTGAAGTAAAGGAGC
>QZJU01000003.1 GCA_003597955.1 Candidatus Parcubacteria bacterium | reverse complement strand
ACCCGTATTCATTCGGTACTGAAAATGCCGCCGGTATTGTTTGCCCAACGGCTGCTCCCACTCGTCGAAAAAGTGTCTTAATTTTGGGGGTCTTGACACCGCGCTAACGCCCGGACAGGGACTGGAAATGGCATTGGCCGAGCACCCCGGTCTCATTCTGCTTGACCTTGTCATGCCGAAAACGGACAAGCGATTCGGGCGCTTGAATGAAGAAGTAGGGTTTCACATCCTGGAGACGCTTAAAGTGCATCCAAAAACCAAGAACATTCCTATAGTGATTTTCACGAATCTGGATGAGCGCACCAAAGGGTACCCCGAACGCGCTAAACAAATGGGCGCGCTCGACTACTGGGTCAAAGCCCACTACCAGCCAAACCAGGTGCTTGACCGGGTGCACCGGCTTTTGGAGCAGAATGTTAGGGGATGATTCTTCACAACCTAATCCACAGCCATTGCCGTTTCAGGCAACTTTTCAGCCGTTCCATAGATTTTGGTATGTCGATACACTACTCTCGATGAAAAGGGGCGGGACGGTCATGTAGAATTCCTTGATGTTTTCTCTTGCCGGTCATTAAAGGTCGAACACATCGCGTGTTATTCTCGCTCTCTTTTCATCGCCCTAGGTTGGTTGTCGACCGTGGTGCTGGAACCCCAGAATTGCCATTCGGGTTTATGCAGATTGTTCTTGCACCAGGTTCGAACTTCCTTCACGACGCCCTCGGCAATAAAAGCTGAATTTCCGCTTGAGCCTAGCTCGCCTTGCTGATTATCTTATCGATAATCCCGTATTTTTTGGCCTCCTCCGCTGACATAAACTTGTCGCGATCGCTGTCTTCTTCGATTTTTTTGATTGTTTGCCCGGTGTGGTGAGCCAAGATCTGGTTTATGCGGTCTTTGATTTTCAAAATGTGCTCGGCGCGGATTTTGATGTCCGAAGCCTGGCCTTCGGTGCCGCCCATGACTTGGTGGATTAAAATTTCGGAATTCGGCAAGGCAAACCGTTTGCCTTTGGCGCCGCCGGCCAAAAGCACAGCGCCCATGCTGGCAGCCATACCCACACAAATAGTGCTGACATCGGGTTTGACATATTGCATGGTGTCATAAATCGCCATTCCGGCCGTCACCGAACCGCCGGGCGTATTGATGTAAAGTTTTATGTCTTTTTCCTTATCCTGATTTTCCAGCAATAAAAGCTGGGCAATGACCGTGTTGGCCACGGCGTCATCAATCATATCGCCCAAAAAAATTATTCGGTCTTTTAAAAGCCGGGAATAAATGTCATAAGCCCGTTCGCCGAAATTGGATTTTTCGATTACTGTTGGCACTAAATACATAAGCGAAATATTATTAATTTATAGGCTAAAGCAAAACACCCTGTGTAAAGAGGTATACTGGGAAATTTGAAGAAAGTCAAGGCAAGCCATTGACAAAACCGCTATCCTATGATAATGTAAGTCGTTATTTTGTACCTTAAAAAGCTACTGGGTAGAAAAGTAGTCATAGCCAAAAGGCACTCATTATCAGATCCACAATCGAATCAAGGGTATAACTGCATGTGTACTTTCTGGCTATGACTACCAAGGCGGCAGTCTGTTAGCAAAAACCCATAAACCGAAGGAGGCTGACCATGCCGGAAGGTATGCTCGGTAATCTCTCGCTCTCTGAGATCCAGGGACCGAGGAAAGATTTGGAAGAAAAGCTCGCTGGCCCCAATGGCAAGATGTGGCTTAACGCTCTCAAAAAGATGCTCCGTGGGCAACAGCCCTGGGGCATTCCTCCAACTTTCGATGTGACGACCAACGGTCGTTCTGGTGAGCAGTGCATCGCCGATCTCGAAAAGAACAACTTCCGAGTCGGCGACTATGCGAAGCAACTGCTTCGCAATGTGAAGTTTGTTGCCACTAACGGCACCACCTACAAACTCGCCGTCATCATGGGCGACGAGTTCGAGGATGATGACCGGACAAACAAGAACATCAGAGAAGTCGCTCACGCTCGCGGGCTTGCTGATCCGACCGTCGAATTAGGTCCCTACTTACGAGAGATGTTCTCAGATGAAGATCTCAAAAAGATGGACCTCTGGGCGCTCATTCTCGTGCACGAGCCTATAACCGATTCGGATGGCGGCCTGAACATGCTCGGCGTCGACCGCAATGACGATGGTCGTTGGCTGGTCGCGTGCGGCGGCAATCCTGACTTCAGGTGGGATCGTGAGATCGGCTTCGTGTTCTTGGTTCCCGCAAGTAGCAAATAAGTCCTTTTGGGCTTCAAACCTTTGGTCTTCTTAGACCCTTGGCTTTAGCCCTTGGACAAACGTATGACCCTGCATCTCGTCTTCGCAACATGTGAATGATGGATGCAGGGTTTCTTTTTTTCTGATAAAATAACAATGGTAGTAGGTGAATACGCGGACGGTCAAGGCTTTCCGCTACCGAATCCAGTATTTATACATTCCAGAATATCTTCAGATCACGGTCTGGGATAGCGCGAAGTGTACATACTTAAAAATGAAGCTACTTGGTATAGCGTGCTAGGGCATTTAATATGTCGGATACGATACAACCCCGAGAGTTATCAAAGGGTGGTGGTATGGATGGCCCGCTATACGTAACCGATTCGGATGGCAACCTGAACATGCTCGGCGTCAACCGCAATGACGATGGTCGTTGGCTGAACACGTACAACGGCAATCCTGACAACAGGTGGAATCGTGAGATCGGCTTCGTGTTCTTGGTTCCCGCAACTCACTTCATTTCTCTCCTAATATCTGTTAGGAGAGTTTTGTTTTGTTAGTTGTCCATTCCAACCACCCAGCATTTTGCCGATTTCGTCTATTTTCACCGATAAGGCGATGTACTTTTTGTTATCCAGTGATTTCGTTTCCCACAAGATAAGAAGTGGTATTTTTAGCGTATCCGTTTTCTGAATAGCTCGGCATACATAGGATTTGCTAATTTATTTAATCTGTTAGGCAGCTTTGTTCTGCGGGACTAATTTTTCAAGTTTAATCTCCGCATCTCTAAGTTGCTGACGCAGAACGATCACTTCTTGGTTCAAGTCAGTGAAGATTTTAGCAAATCTATCAACCGAAGTTGTCAACGCTGACAAATCTTCTTCAATCTTAGAAATACGCTGATATTGCTCAGAAAAGCCCTGATTAACCGCTTCCAGTATAGCGGTCTGCGTCAGCCTAAGTTTTTCGTCAAGATAGTTAGAATTTAATTCTGACATAGGTAAAAGTAATAATATCTCGAGGTAAAAAGTTCGTCAAACCGCTTCAATCCGCCAGCCAGTGGGCGTGCGGATGAGCTTGCCCGGCAGGCTAAAACCGGCGGCTTTTTGGTGCCCGCCCCCGCCAAATTTATTCGCCAATTCAGTCACATCCACTCCGTCTTGGGTGGTCCGCAAACTGACTTTGACAAAACCTGTCGGGTCTTCTTTTAAAACCATGATTATACGAGCGTCCTGCAGGGCGTTTAAAAAGTTCGCAATGCCTTCCAGGTCTTCATCCGTGACTTCGTATTCCTGCAGATCCGCTTGGGTAATTACCGTGCTGACAATGCCGTCTGCGTGGCGGGTCAAACGGTCCAAAGCCCGGCCCCAGAGTTTTAAGGTGTTGACGGTTTTATTTTTTACAGTGTGATTGGTGATAGTGCGGAATTTGGCGCCATAACCCAAAAGTTTGCCAGCGATCTTCATGGAACTTTGGGTGGTAGCCAGATTGGAAAAGCCGCCTGTGTCAGTCAAAATGCCGGTTAGCAAGCAGGTGGCAATGTCACGGTTGATTTGAATTTGGTGGTAGTTAAAGAAACGGTAAATCATTTCCGAGGCCGAAGAGGCGTCGGGGTCAACATAATTTAAATCGCCGAAGCCAGGATTGCTGGCATGGTGGTCAATGTTAATAATCGTGGCATGGTTTTTTAGTTTTTCCAGAATTGCTCCGGCGCCAGCGTAAGCGACATTCGAAGAATCAATAAAGATCACAGCTTCGAATGGAATGCGGGAAATTTCCGTATCCGTGTACTGCACATGTTCCCATAGCGGCAGGTAACGCAAATGTTGAGGCACGGGATGCAGGCAAAAAATATGAAAATGCTTGCCCAAGCTTTTTAGCCAATTCGCCATTGCCAGGTTGGCCCCTAAAGTGTCGCCGTCGGGTTTTTGGTGTGCAATCAGCAAGATTTCGTTGGCTTTTTCAATTGCCTGGTGAATTTGTTTGAATATTTGAGGATTTTCAGTCATAGCTAGATAACCGACTATTATAAGTTAGCCGGCTCACTGCGTCAAGGCTAAAGCTTGATGGCCTTTTTATTTCTAGACGATTTTAACGCAATAAAAAAAGAGCTCCCATGGTTTGTGCAAAAATGTAACCAGAGGGGAGCTTTTTGCTTGTGACGCCTCAGAGCGGAGTTGGATCGCTGGCCTCCTTACAACCTGCACAAAGGTTGCTATAAGCAAGTCGATTACATCCCTTCCTGAGAGTTTTTTATTTTTTTCTCCGGTTAGGACAACGAAAGGTCCAAATAACCATTACATCACAAGCGAAAAATTATCTTAGCGCAACAAAACGAAAAATCTGTCAAGGGCTGTTAGGAATTGCTAGGCGCCCGGCTCTTCCCTTTTAACCCTATCCAACAGCGCCTCGATTTTTAAGGCCTTTTTTTCGCGTTCATCAATGACAAAATGCAAAGTCGGAATGCGCTGTAAAACCAGCTGTTTCATTAGTTCGTGGTGTAAAAAAGGCAGGCGTTTGTTTATAAGCGCCAAGACTCCGCCGGAAAATTTATCCGGAATTACGGATAAATAGATTTTGGCATGCCTTAAATCGCCCGTAGTTTCCGCCCGGGTGATGCTCACCAAGGCTCCAGCCGGAAAGTTGAATTCGGATAAAAAAATTTCCCCAAGTTTTTGATGAAGAAGTGAATTAATTTGATTTATTCTTTTGGAGGACATGAAATCGAGAGTTTTAGGTTTGGGTGTGGAGCCCTGTATCGTTGTTGTTACAGGTTGTCGACTAATTATGCCGTAAGACTTTACCCCTTAACGATACGGAGTTCTACACCTAAAAACCAAACCTAATTCCCTAACTTCCTGGGGACTAATTTTTCTTCCACAAAAACCAAAGTATCGCCAATTTGCAAGCCGTTGATGCCGAGTAATTTCAAACCGCACTCGTCATTTAAACCGACCTCACCGACATTTTGCTTATTTTTTTGCAATTGATCCAGGTTCGCCTGGCCCAAAACCTTGTCATTTCGGAAAATCCGGACTTTTGTTTTGGCTTTGGCAACACCCTCGGAAACTTTGGCGCCTAGAATTGTGGTTTTCCCTTCAGTTCGAAAGATTTTTAAAATCCTGGCTTGTCCGATTGCCGATTCGACGATATTCGCGCCTAGCTTTTCCTCCAG
Source organism: Candidatus Parcubacteria bacterium (assembly GCA_003597955.1). Classification (GTDB taxonomy): domain Bacteria; phylum Patescibacteriota; class Patescibacteriia; order PEXW01; family PEXW01; genus PEXW01. Next base: position 4,901 of record QZJU01000003.1, on the reverse strand, counting down.
ACCGGATTTAATGTCGTCTAACAAATCGTATATCACTGAATAAGTTTTAACTTTGGTTTTGGCATTGGCGATGGCCTTAGAGCTGGCTGTGACATTAAAACCCAAAAGCCATGCGCCGGCCTGTTCCGCGCGCAAGATATCGGCTTCGTTGATGTCGCCCAAAGCCTGGCCAACCACTTCCGGTCGGATTTCTTTGTAAGTGAAAGTTTTCAAGCTTTCCAAAATCGCTTCTAAAGAACCCACTTTATCCGCTTTTAAAAACAGCGGGAGTTTTTTGGCGGCGACTTCGGTTTTGCCGGCGATGACAGAAGCGGTTTTGGCGGTTTCGCGGGCTTTCATTTGCATTAGCCGCAAGGTCGCTTCTTGCTGTTTCATTAATTTTCGAGCGGCTTTTTCATCGGTTGGCGCTTCCAGAATATCGCCCACGGCCGGTGCCGCCTTCAGGCCCAAAATCACCACGGGCATGGCCGGTTCAGCGGTTTTCACGGCCTTACCGTCCCAGCTTTTGAGACTCCTAACTTTTCCAATAACCGGACCGGCGACCACGAAATCCCCGACCTTTAAAGTGCCATTTTGGATCAATAGGGTCGCCACTGGACCTTCGCCCGGGTCGATATGGGACTCAATTACGGTGCCGACTAGTTTGCCTTGCGGGTTGGCCAATAGCAAATCTTTTTCCATGTCCGCGACCAATAAAATTGCTTCCAAAAGCTGATCAAGGCCTTGGCCGGTTTTGGCTGAAACTTCAACGGTAATCACTTTGCCGCCCCAGTCTTCGGGTTGCAGGTTTATGGCGGCAAGTTCGGCTTTGACTTTTTCCCCGCTGGCGCCCGGCTTATCAATTTTGTTGATCGCCACCACAAAAGGAATCTTGGTTCTTTCAATTATATTCAATGCTTCCCGGGTCTGTGGCTTAATGCCGTCATCCGCGGCGATTACTAATATGCAGACATCGGCGATATTGGCGCCGCGCGAACGCATGGCGGTGAAAGCTTCATGGCCAGGCGTATCAATGAAAGTGATTGCACGTCCCGCGCGATAATCCCGGGTCTTGCGAGAGTTCCCTTCCTCGCCAGCGCGGGGTTGAGTTGATTGTTTCTCCTTTGTCGGAACAACCAACTGATATGCGCCAATGTGCTGGGTGATGCCGCCGTGTTCTTTTTCCGCGATATTGGTTTTGCGGATCGCGTCCAAAAGGCTGGTTTTGCCATGATCAACATGGCCCATCACCACCACCACCGGTGGGCGCGGCGTGGTGCGGTTTTTATCTTCGGAAATTATATCGGAAACCTTTGTGGCCAAATCGCTTTCCCTTTCGGCCGTGGTTTTTTCTTTCTGAAGCTTGACTTCGGCGCCAAAATCCGAACCCACGATTGCGGCGGTTTCAAAATCTATCTCTTCGTTTAAAGTTACCAAGACCCCGTTTTTCATCAAGTGCGAAATTACTAATGGCGCGGGCTTGTTCAAACGAGCGGCGAATTCCCGAACCGAAAGGCGTGAAGGGATTTCAATCTCACCAACCGGACCCGCGGTTTCCGCCTTGGCGATTTCATCCTCTTCTTTTTTTGGTTCAAACAATTCCGGAGTTTCTTTGAATTTTTTAATAATTCCCTGAGCGACGACATCAGAAACCTTGTGAGCTTTGGAACCAATACCAAAACCCAAGCGCGGTAAGGCTTGCCTTAAATCTTGGACCGGGATTCGCAATCGGCGCGCGAGTTCAGTGACATTCATAAGTGCGTGAATTCTAATAAATTTTAAGATTTTCGTCAATAAAAAAGCCCTTTCTTAATTGAGAAAAGGGGCGGAAAAGGGCTTAAGCGAGCGACCGGCAGAAATGCGCAAATAAAGCTGGGCGCTTGCTTTTGAGGATTTGCCAGTCAGTTTTGGGCGAATCATCAACTTCAACGATACGCCGAGTTAGCGAACGGATGATTTTTTGCATTTTCCGATCACGCGAACCGCTATGACTCTTTGAGATTTTCAGGTTCCCTCCTTCTGGTTTTTCTGTTTTGTACCAAAGAAATAATAACGCCGATAATGAGGCCGCAAAATCCGGTGAGATACACCGTAATTAGCGCCTGGCTTTAGGCATTTTAGCCTTCTTATTTAAACGGTTGTTAGCGAAAACTTCTTTTTTTGCCGACAATAATCCTAACTTTTTTGGGCGCGACTTCTATGGTCGCCGGGGTTTTTATGATGGTTTCGCCGTCAGAAACAATCGGCAGGCAATCGCCCGTGCTTTTAATTGTTAATTTTTTAAAAGGGAATACGCTGCGGCGGTCAAAGTGCCGGGGCTTCATAAAGCCGAAAAAAGACTTTTGGACTTCCGGCTTGACGATAACCTCCAATCGGCCGTCATGAGGATTGCTGGTCTCGCCGAAATTCGTGATATCAATCGTCGCCGGGGTTATGGTGGAAACTTTGAATTGATTGTCGCAATCCAAAGTCAAAGTCCGGCAATCCGGGACATGCACGGTGGAAAGAAAGTAACGATTGTTGATCTTGCCTAAATCCAAGCTAGTGGTGATTCGGGCCGAAAGCGTATCGCAGGCCGTCAGGCCGTAAGGAATGCCCAGTGATTCGGCGATCAAGGTTGGTTCACCTAAAGGAATTATGCCAATTGTGGCTTTAAATTCAGCCAAAGTGGAAATGGCGGAATTAATTAATTTGTCAGTGCCAATAAGTACAATTGTTTCCGCGTGGTCGCGAACCGCGTCCTTAATGGTCTCAGGCAAACTTTTTAAGATCGTTAGTTTTTCAATGCGGCCCGCGACTTCAAGCTCAATGAGTCGGGCTTCAATTCTAGCCAACTCGTTTTCGAATTTTTTGGAATTTATTTCCGCTTCAACAATATAGGTGTACATTTGGAAAGATTAAAATAATTATTTTTTTTCTGGTTTTTCGGGCAAGGTCGTTTCAGCCAGCATATTGCATTTGCCGTTCAAAATCGCGCCGGTTTCCACATTTAAAGCCGCAGCTTCAACATTACCCACGATTTTCGCCGTTGAAGTCATCTGCAGCTTACCCAAAGCTTTAACATTGCCATGCAAAGTTCCAGCAATATAAACATCCTGGCCTTCGATATTTGCCTTGAGTTTTGCGCTCGGTCCCACGTTGATGTTGTGTTTGGTTTTTAAATTCCCCTGCAATTGGCCCTCGATGATCACATTGCCTTCACCCACAAATGTTCCCTCGACTTTTACCGAAGAACCAATTATAGTTTCATTTTGCTTGGAATTTGACATCTCCTGCTTAAAAATAGCCATATTTAGTGAGTTTTAATAATAAAAAGACTGTCTAACAGGATTGTACTTTAGTCGAAAATAAAGGTCAAAAAGTATACGAAAAAAGGAAATTAAGTTAAACTAACATTCGAATTCTTAAAGCTGAAAATATGAATGAAGAGCTAACTAACCACGCCTTTCAAACCAAAAAAGACCTAAAAGTTCTAGCTTGGCTTTTGATTTTTATTGTCATTGTTTTTGTAGGACTGTATTTTCTTGATAAAAATATCGGTTTAGTAGAGAAGACTACATCAAAAATTCATTTTACGACACTAAATTAGTGCTAAATTTAGGTAATTTTTAAATCCTTGCTGTTAGTATTTAGCCCCAATAGTTCAATTGGATAGAACGACCCCGTCCTAAGGGGTAAATCCAGGTTCAACTCCTGGTGGGGGCACCAGCCTCCTTGCTCGTTGTATTTTTTTTAAAGCCTTTATTTTGGTTTTGTAGACATATTGCTTAACTCTGCAAATGGCGATTGGCTCGATTCTGTTTTTCTGTAGAAACCCAGACGACAAATAAAGGATTTTCCCAAAAACGAGGTTATTTTAAATTGTTCCACTTGGAACATTCCCAAAAAACATTAAAATCATTATCTTGGCTTTTGGTTGAGTGGTATAACACGGCATTCGCACCCGCCGCACGAAGTAGGGGCCGTTAGCTCAGCTGGCAGAGCGCTGCATTCGCATTGCAGAGGTCGCCGGTTCAAATCCGGCACGGTCCACCAGCCCGTTCGACGGAAAGGTTCAAGCAATGGCGGTTCCCCGCCTGCCTATCAAAATAAGTATGTTGAGCAGGGATTCCGCCTAGGTCTACCAAGTACAGCCAATCAAGCATTAAAATATTGATTCATCCTAAGTAAAGCCGCTCTACTGTTTATGCGAGGCACGGTTAAACACTGGTCATCGCTCCTTACTTAACTTACTGCTCGAAGAAATACACGCTTATCTGTTATGGGCTTCAGGAGTTTGCCCTCTAGTCCTTTTTTTACAGAATATAGGTTTTAATTGAAGATTTTTTCACGCTCTACTTATTTTTTACATTATGCATGATGGAAGATCTGCAAAAAGTGAAAAATGTTCCACGTGGAACATTTAAGTAAAAACCGCTATAATTAGCCAAAATTTGAGTTTATTATGTAAAAAGGTTTAAACTTTAGATATTCATTGGGCCAATAGCTCCCGTCTGCCTCGCAATCCTCGCTCTCGTCAAGCATTGGCGGGCAGGTCGGCGAGCGGGCAGGCAGCTGATAGACCTGCCGGCCTTTGCTTGCTGGGGATGTAGCTCAGCTGGTAGAGCACTTCCATGGCATGGAAGGGGTCAGGGGTTCAAATCCCCTCATCTCCACCAAGCAAATGCAAGCAGGCCAGGCTCTTCCATGGCATGGAAGGGGTCAGGGGTTCCCGCCCGACTGCCGTGCGGCAGCCAGGCGGGCGTGGCAAGTCCTCTTTGGTCCACCTATTAAGATTTTCAAAAGAAGCATAATAAAAGCAGGATTTTAAACGATCCTGCTTTTATTTTTTCTAATCCAGGAAACCCCGCACGGAAGCGGCGTCAGGAGTAGTCTTTTAGCCGCTTTAAGTGCGGGGATGAATGGAACCTCTCTTGCCAGGC
>QZJU01000020.1 GCA_003597955.1 Candidatus Parcubacteria bacterium | reverse complement strand
CCCGTATTCATTCGGTACTGAAAATGCCGCCGGTATTGTTTGCCCAACGGCTGCTCCCACTCGTCGAAAAAGTGTCTTAATTTTGGGGGTCTTGACAGGCTTTGAGAATGATGTGTGCGCAAATACCTTGTCTCTGTACCATTTATAATTCTCAATCTCTTTTTCGCGTTTTTGTATTTCTAGAGTGTCATCAGGGATAGTGGAGCCGTACCCCGTCTCTTCCAGACCCCGCTTCATATCGAGGTAACTTTTTCTTATAATGCGATCTATTGTGCAAACATGTACAATGTATGCAGAAGCAAGGGCAATAAATTTATTATTCAGGTCGTGAAATATATTGATTTGTTGGGAGGTCTTTGTTGGCAATATTTCCTTCATGTTAACCCCGTCGAATAGAGTAGTTATGAGTTCATGGAGGAAGCCCAACATTTTGAGACCAGCTTCTACTGACATTATTCCTTCGGGAAAAAATGTTAGATGTGATGTTCTTTGAACATGGATTGCTTCAGATCCCAATCTATTTAGAAACATACAGAAAAAATAGTTTCACCTAGCTCGCTTTAATATTAAATTGCCTGCAAATTTCTAATTGGTGCCGGGAGAGACCCCGCACAACGATTCGCTTTGCTCATCGTATGCGGGGCAGGGAATCTCACTTGAAATCAATTACGTTGGTGCCGCTGGTCGGAGTCGAACCGACAAGGGATTACTCCCACACGATTTTGAGTCGTGCGTGTCTACCAGTTCCACCACAGCGGCATTAAAATTTTTTGTCTACCAGTGGAGTTTACCCCGCCGAACCTGCCCCGTCTAATGATGGGTGTGGCGGGGCCATCCCGGCATATTTTGGTACCTGGAGTCTTGTCACGCGGGACGACCCCAGACTTATCCGTCGTCGCTAAAGCCTTGGCGGACAAGTGAGTTCATAAAATATTTGGTAGCAGGGGAGAGATTCGAACTCTCGACCCCGGGCTTATGAGTCCCGTGCTCTAACCAACTGAGCTACCCTGCCTCAGGCTTATGCAAAAGCCGTAGAACCAGTAAGGCCAGTATAACATTGGGTATGCTGGCACTGGCTCTACGGCTTTTTTATACTCTACTTATTCTTTTGGTCGCAATTTTTCAATTTAAGAAAATTTGCGTTGGTTGCGGGAGGGGGATTTGCACCCCCGACCTCCGGATTATGAGCCCGGCGAGCTGCTACTGCTCCATCCCGCGATGAGTAAATTTAAATTACCACAATTATTGCTGTGCTGCCACAACATAATGCAACCCAAGGTTTTTGTCAAGAAAAAACGCGCTTTTGGTTTTAAAAGCGCGTTATTAATTCGTCCTAGAGGACTATTTTCAGCTCCCTCACCTCGCCCCATTCCACTTTGTTGAATCTAGCCATCCAGACCGTAATGGAAGCGCGGAGGTAGATTTCCAGCAAATTGCCGGAAAAGTTTTCATCCCCGAAACTGACCACGGTATCAATGTCTTCTTGGTAGACATTATTTACTGTGCCAATATGGACGACTCCGTCCTGCATGGTTTTAAAAGAAAGCCGCATGCCTTTTTGGATTTCTTTTACTTCCATTTTTTAATCCTTTTATCAAGGGGTTAGATTTTTATTTACGATAAAACATAGCAAAAATTATATTTTTGTCAAGGGAGTATTTTAGAGAATTTGACGAATCTAACGGTTTTGCTAATGTTATTCCCTGAAAACCGAACCTTTAAAAAATTAAAAAAAGAGGAGGTGGTGTACAAATGACTGATTTCGCGAAAGGGAATCCGGAAATTATTTTTCCGACCGATGATGGCGCTTTGAAGGCCTTTTTACGGAATATTAATAAAATTCCATTATTAAAACCAAATGATGAGTTGCGGCTTGCAATCCGGGCCAGAAAGGGCGAAAAAGCAGCGCAAACACAGCTGGTTGAAGCAAATTTGCGTTTTGTGGTTTTGGTGGCAAAGCAATACCAAAATCAGGGCTTAAGCTTAAGCGACCTGATTGGTGAAGGTTGCTGCGGCTTGATCAAAGCCGCTAGCCGGTTTGATGAAACACGAGGGTTTAAATTTATTTCTTACGCCGTTTGGTGGATTCGACAGGCGATTTTGCAAAGCCTAGCAGAACAGAGTCGGATTGTCAGGCTGCCGTCTAACCGCGCTTTCTCGGTAAGTAAGGTATTTCGCTTTAAATCAGATTTTGAAAGGCAGTATGGTTTTTCGCCAAGTCTTGAGGTAATCGCCAAAAACCTTGAATTGACGGAATTCGAAGTGATTGAGGCCGTGAACATGAGAAATAGAACGGCTGCACTGGATCCGCTGGTTGACAGCGATGATGGCAGTACGTTGAAAGATATTTTGGTTGACAATAGCCAGCCCTCACCCGATGAATTGGTGATAAATGAATCAATTAGTCATGCTGTACGGAAAGTCTTAGGAACTATTCCGCCAAGAGAAAGCGAAATTTTAGAATTGTTATTTGGTTTCAGCGGCCGAAAATATACCCTGGAAGAAATCGGGGACAGAATTGGTCTAACTCGTGAGCGGGTTAGGCAACTAAAAGAAAAGGCTCTGCGACGCTTGCAGCATTCCAGTCGGAGGGAATTTTTAATGGCCGCCTATAACGGCGAAACATCAGGTGGCTTGTTATTGCCCCCAAAACCCAAACAAAGATCTTTCTTAAAGGATGTTTAATTATAAAATTAAGCATCCTTTTTTATTTAGAACCCATCTCAAAAACCGAATTTTTTGGTATTATGAAGGCATATGTCGCGGGTAATTGCAGTTGTTAACCAAAAAGGCGGCGTTGGCAAAACCACGACCGCCATCAATTTAGCCAGTGAATTGGCGGCTTTAGGCAAGTTTGTTTTATTGGTGGATATTGACCCGCAAGGCAACGCTTCGTCGGGCGTGGGGCTTGAGCATCAGAAATTGCCGCACGGCGTTTACCACGCCCTGGCCGGCTTGAAGAATTTCCGGGAAATCATTCACCCAACGACCGTGGATGGTCTGCGGATGGCGCCGGCGACTCTGGACTTGGCCGGCGCGAATGTGGAGATGGTTACCATAGAAAGACGGGAGCATCGCTTGCGAGAAAGCATGCTGGAAATCCGGAATGAATATGATTACATAATCATTGACTGCCCACCGTCTCTGGGCTTGCTTACCCTTAATGGCATGGTCGCCGCTGAAGAAATTTTAATTCCCGTCCAAACCGAATATTATGCCCTGGAAGGCTTGGGCCAATTATCCCAAACTATAAATTTAATCAAACAGAATTTACAGCCCGGTCTGGAAGTTTTGGGCGTAGTCATGACCATGTTTGACGATCGGAATAAGCTTGCCCAAGCGGTTTTTCAGGAACTTTACCAGTATTTTCCGAACAAAATTTTTCGCACGGTTATCCCGCGTAATGTCAGATTGGCGGAAGCGCCGAGTTACGGCAAACCCATAAAGCATTTTGACCCAAAATCCAAAGGCGCCAAGGCCTATGAAAAACTGGCGCGGGAAATTTTGGAAACCGAACCCCCAACCATTAAGCCTTGATTTTATGAATAAAACCACCCTCGGTCGCGGTTTATCCTCGCTGATCCCAAGCGCCTCGGGAAAAAATTATTGGAGCGCCGAAGCCACTAATAAAAAAACCGAACCGGTTGAAAAAATCCCCTTGAGCCGAATCATGGTTAATCCGCAGCAGCCAAGGGAAAATTTTGAAAAGCAAGGCTTGGAAGACCTTGTCGGTTCCATAAAAGAACACGGGATTTTACAGCCGTTAATCGTCAGCGAAACGCCCCGCGGCTATGAATTGATCGCTGGGGAGCGGCGCTTGCGGGCGGCGCGTTTGGCGAATTTGGCTGAAGTGCCGGTTATAATCCGCAGCGCCACTAACCAGCAAAAGCTGGAATTGGCTTTGGTGGAAAATTTGCAAAGAGAAGACCTAAACGCTATCGAAAGAGCGCGAGCCTATCAGCGTTTGATTGACGAATTTTCTTTGACCCAAGATGCCGTGGCAAAAAAAGTCGGTCAAAGTCGGACGGCCGTGGCAAATACCCTGCGTTTTTTAGCCTTGCCGCCCGAAATGCAAAACGCCTTGAAGGCCGGAAAAATTTCCGAAGGCCACGCCAAAGTGCTTTTGGGTATTGTAGACCCCAAGAACCGTCTGCAGTTATTTAAAAAGATTCTGGAAGAAGGCTTGACCGTCAGGTCAACCGAAGCGCAAAAGCAGGTTTCGGTCCGTAAACACACCCGCAGCTATAAGGACGATTTGGAACTGAAAGCCAAAGAAGCCCGGCTAAGGTCAGCCTTGGGCACCAAAGTCAAAATTAATTCTCGGGGCAAAGGCGGTCAGGTGCAGATTGAATATGGCGACGCGGAAGAGCTGGAGGGAATAATTCAAAAGATTGAAAATCCTTAGGATTTATTTAAAGAAAACAAATGTGCCCCTTCTGGTGGCCCTAGGTATTTTAACAAGCTTTAATTCAGTCAGGGCGCAGGTCCTCTTGCCGAACTGGGCCTATTCACGCCTTATACCACAAATTTAGAAAAACCGTTTTGGATGAAGTGCACTTAATTTCGGTAATTTTGATACTGTCAGCTTTTTTACCGACAATTTTCTTTTTTGTAAAGTGGCGCCAAGCCAAAGCATATTTGGAAAAGCGGAGCACCGCGTTGCCCGATTATATTTTGCCGACCGATTCAGGTGATATTAATAAATTTAAAGCCCCAATTAAAAAGTTCCAAAGACTTAGTTTTGTTTTCGGTATCGCTAGTTTAGTTTTGGTGGTTTTGAGGGCTCTGTTCGATGTTTATGTAAATCTTAACTCTTGAACCAGGGGTGTTATACAGGAACCGTGCGCGGCTTGTCAAAAAAACCGAAATCCATTAAGCTGTTATTAAAATTTAAAAATCCAAAATAATAAAGAGGGTTCTTTTAATGTTCAAAATCGCAAGTTTTGTAATGCAGACATTCAATATATTGACATCCAATCCGCAATGATGTACGAAGAGGGAAAACAAAGCCCCGAAAGTGAGGGGCTAGGAGGTAGAATGAACATTTGCAGTAAGTACGTGGACAGTCGGCGGATCAGTACGACCGATATCAAGATCGCCGATTCAGAGGAACTCCTAGAGCTCAAAAGTATTATCGATGGTGATATCCTCGCTATCAACGACCAGCTCGGTAAGGCGAGAACAGAGCGTATCACAAACGGCACTTATGCGGATCCAGACTGGTACCGTCGCGCGATGACAGCGAAAGGTGCGAAAGGGCAGCTCAGCCAGCGCATTCAGAATGAACTACGACTGAGACGTAAAGAGAATAGTCAGCAGCGGATGATTTCTGATAGTGAGCGTAAATACACCTCACTGGTACAGGCGCTGCACCTTGTCTTGACCGCAGAACAGGTTGATGAAGTGGTGCAAAAAGCAAGAGAGCTTCGGCGTAGTTCTAACGATGCCATCGTCAATTCCACCACATAGTCTAAAATATTGTAACTTTGCCATCGGTTCCATGCCGGTGGCTTTTTAATACTTATTACCACTTAATGTTAACTGGATAAGAACTTGCAGAGTTTGTTGAAAAACACTAAGCTTTCTGCAAAATGAACTAAAATAAAAATAGAAGGTTCTTTTAATGTTCAAAATCGCAAGCTTTGTGCTGTTCAGTATGTTGCCGCCTTTTCTGGATTTCGATCAAGAAATTCGGGCAGAAGACACAGTAAATGACTCGTGTGATTCCAAATTAGCCGTGGTTTTAAGCCAGAAACCCGCAATTTTGGATGATTGCAGTGAGGAAAATCGCCAAACTTTGGATTCAGCTTTTGCTTTTACCGTAGTCTTGCTACGGAAGGCCAAAGCGCAGTCGTTAGTCAATGATTCTTTGGCCTTAACCGAAGCCACTAAGCTAACCGGCTTAGCCCTGCCGAGTACGATATTTAACAAGGCAAAAATTATTGTGAATGGAAAAATCGGCACAGTATTTATTGTCTGCACCAACCAAGACGGCAATTTGCCGATCATTCGCTGCATTTACGACTCTCTGGAAGAAGTGGTCAGGCTGCAATATATTACCCGTTCTGGTACGACCACTGCTTATGCCTTACTCTAAAAATAGCGTATTTTAAAAAACCCCAAACCACTTGGTTTAGGGTTTTTTCTTTCTCCGTCTGGTTTTTTTCGGGGATTTTTCTTTTTCCGCAAGAATTTCCAAAGCTTGGCTTAAGGAAACCGTTTCCACAGCTAAGCCTTTGGGTAAAGAGGCATTGGTGGCGCCGTCGGTTATGTACATGCCGTAACGGCCTTCCATGATTTTAATGTCTTTGCCAGAAACCGGGTCTTTACCCAGATCAAACAATGTTTTTTTGGAATTTCTGGCCGCAAAAGATTTGGGCTGGCTTAACAGTTCTTTAGCCTCGGTCAAAGTTATGGTCAAAGGTGATTTGTCCGCCGGGATGCTGCGGGTTTCTTTGCCGGCTTTTATGTATGGCCCAAAGCGGCCATTGGCCGAAATAATATCTTCGCCCGTATCGGTCTGACCAAGGAGTTTTGGCAGGGTTAATAATTCCAGAGCCTGTTCAAGGGTCAAAGTTTCTGCCGTCATGCCGGATAATAAGGAAGCGGAGCGCAAGGTTTTGCCTTTGGCTTTTTCCCCAACCTGAATGTAAGTGCCAAAGCGGCCGGTTTTTAAAAATATCGGTTCACCGGTTTCCGGGTGATTACCCAAAATTTTGGCTTCGGCTCGGGTCGCGTGATTGCCGTTAGCGTCAAGGTTGATTGTGTTTTTGCATTCCGGATAACCCGTGCAAGCTAAAAATTTTCCGAAGCGGCCGAATTTTTCAACCATGGGCCGGCCGCATTTTTCGCAAATGTGATCTGTCGCTTTTTCGGTGATGTCTTTTTTAGAAATCTCCGCGTCTTTTTGGATTAGGTGTTTTTTGAATGGTTCGTAGAATTCCTTAATGACGGGCTGCCAGGCTATTTTGCCCTCGGCAATCACATCAAACTCCTCTTCCATCTTGGCGGTGAACTTAAAATCAACAATTTCGGGGAAATGTTTGACCAGAAGGTCGTTTACCAAATACGCCACCTCGGTGGGTTTCAAGCGTCGATCCTCCCGGATTACATAGCCGCGGTCAATTATCGTGCCGATGGTCGGTGCGTAGGTTGAGGGCCGACCGATGCCGTATTCTTCCAAGGTTTTTACCAAGCTGGCGTCTGAAAAACGCGCCGGCGGTTCGGTAAAATGTTGCACGCCATCAATTTTTTGAAGAGCCACTGCGTCGTTACTTTTTAAAACCGGCAGGAAGGTCTCTTTGGCGCCATCCGGGTAGACTTTCAAAAAGCCGGTAAAGCGAACCGTGGCGCCGTTGGCGCGGAATACGGCGCCAAGGCGGTTTGCGACTATGTCAACGCTGGTTTGGTTTATGATCGCTTCTGGCATTTGCGAAGCCAGAGCGCGCTTCCAAATCAGGTCGTAAAGCTGGTATTGGTCAGGCAGTAAGTAGGCCTGGATTTTTTCTGGGTTAAGATTTACATCAGTCGGACGGATGGCTTCATGGGCTTCTTGGGCACCTTTGGCGTGGGTTTTGTATCTGCGGCCGCCAATGGCATAGTCAGAACCAAAAGTTTTTTTCAAAAAGTCGTTGGCTTCGTTCACAAACTTGTCCGCCAGATTCAAAGAATCTGTACGCATATAGGTTATCAATCCGGTCTGGCCAGCTTCGCCCAGTTTGACGCCCTCATATAATTGTTGGGCAAGACGCATCGTTTGCCTGGCCGAAAAGCCAAGCCGGCGGTTGGCGTCCTGTTGCAGGGTGGAAGTGGTGAAAGGCGGGTTAGGATAGCGGTTGGTTGTTTTGTTGATTATCTCCCCAATTTTGAAATCAGCCTTTTTCAAGTCCGCCACGATTTTTTCCGCCTGTTTTTTAGTGTTAACGGTAAACTTGTCCAAACTTTTATAATCAAGTTTTAAAAGCTTGGCTGGAAAGGCGTCATTATGGTGTTTGAAAAGCGCTTCAACAGTCCAATATTCCTCGGGCTTAAAAGCTTGAATTTCTCTTTCCCTTTCCACGATTAGCCTGACGGCCACGGATTGCACCCGCCCAGCAGAAAGCCCCCGAGCGACTTTGCGCCACAAAAACGGCGAGAGTTCATAACCCACCAACCGATCTAAAATCCGTCTGGCTTGCTGGGCATCCACGCGCTTCATATCCAAAGCCCGGGGTGTTTCCAAAGCCTTTAAAATGGCTTCCTTGGTGATTTCGTGGAAAACTATTCTTTTAATTTTTGAGCTGGGGATTTTTAGAAGTTCGGACAGATGCCAAGAAATCGCCTCGCCTTCTCGGTCTTCGTCAGTGGCAAAGTAGACTTCAGCCGCGGACTTGGCTAATTTTTTCAAATGCATCACCCTCTCTTTATCTTCTTTTTTAACCTCGTAGGCTGGTTCGAAATTTTTTTCCACATCCACGCCCATGCGACTTTTGGGAAGATCGCGAATATGACCAAAAGACGGCTCCACCAGAAATTCTTTACCCAGGAATCGGGTAATGGTTTTGGCTTTGGTAGGGGATTCAACGATGACTAAAGCTTTTGGCATAACCGTTTAAATAATTTCGTATTGCAAACCGCCCAAATGGCGTATGCGACCTTTCAATTCCAACATAATTAAAGTCGCGTTGACTATACTTGGGTCAAGATCGCATAAACTAGAAAGTTCGTCAACATGTTTTGCGCCCGCGACTAGATTTTTTATTATCAATTCTTCTTCGGGCGTATCGGCCCGAGGCAAAGCTTTTGGCTTGGTGGCGGTCGTTGTTTTCAGCTCAAAAACATTTAAAACATCTTCAGGCTTTGTGACTGTAGTCGCCCCAAGCTTTATTAACTGATTCGGCCCCAGAGCGCTTGGCCGGGTGAAATCGCCAGGCACGGCAAAAACTTCCCGATTTTCATCCAAGGCGTTGCGTGCCGTCAACAAAGCTCCGGATTTTTCGCCCGCCTCGATAATCAGCGTGCCTTTAGCCAAGCCTGCGATGATTCGATTGCGCAAAGGAAAGTGGTGGGGTAAAGCCGGTGTGCCAATAGTAAACTCGCTCATTATCCCGCCGCCCTTGGCTAGCATTTCTTCACTTAACTGCTTGTGTTGGGGTGGGTAAGTTTGGTCCAAGCCCGAACCGACCACGGCAAAGGTCTGGCCGCCGGCATTGAGCGCGGTCTTGTGCGCCTCACCATCGATGCCCAAAGCCAGGCCGGAGATTATGGCTAAACCCGCTTGAGCCAGAGGTTCGACCAAAAGATCGGTGGCGGTTTTGCCAAAATTAGTCATCGCTCGAGTGCCGACTACGGCCAGGCAAATCTCTTCGGCCTTTGGTAGTTCGCCTTTGAAAAAAAGCACCGGCGGAGCCGAGTGGATTTCTTTCAGCAGTTTTGGATATTCTGGCTCGAGCAGGGTGACGGCCTTGACCTGGTGTTTTTCCATGGCTTGCCAATTTGCATCAGGCTCGGTTTGGCTTTTGGTCTTCAGTATCTCTTCAAGATTTTGGCTTTTTTCCGCGCCTAAGGCCATGGCGATTTCGGAATCGGAAGCCTCCCAGGCATTTTGCATGGAACCAAAATGTCGCCGCAAAAGTTCAAATCTTTTGGGACCGACGGCGTAAATTTTTTTCCACGCACACCAATAAATTTTTTCCCAGGTATCCATAAAGGAATTTATGTAATCGAGGCTAGCACGGGGGTTAGGAGGTTGGCAAGTTCGTGGTTTAGTTTTCGATTCAAGTCTAAGCGAGGCAAAGGTGTTGTCTTAGCTTGACAAGACGGGATTTTCGCGCTATGATCTGATGTTAAAAATAAAAGAAAAAACGGAGGGTTTTTTGAAAAATCAAATGTGCTTTGCTGTTTACCATTGCGCGACTTTCTTGGGTTTTGTCCATGCCTTTACCGAGGCCCAGGCCTGGGTCTTTGTCAAAAAGTGGGCGCTAAGCCACGGTTATCGGAACCAATATTTCGATAATGAGCTTTGTCTCAACCTAAACGCCAATTGCTCGCTGCATCCAAAGGACAAATACTTGGGCGAAGCCAAGGGCAGCAAAAGGTCAATATTCCACGACGAAGAAGCGGTCATGGCCAAACAACAACGGCATCTTGACCGATACAAGGTTGATTGAATTATTTTTAGCGGAAAACTATCCCAAGTTTTCCGCTTTTTATTTTTTAGTTTTTTTCTTGGATTCGGTTTTTTCCGGTTTGACGGTAGCGTCTTTTTTCTCAAAAACCGCAATGATTTTTTTAAGCATAGCCAGCCAGTCCTTGCCCAACCTGGGCTTGTCGATTTTTATCTGATCCGGAGCCAGTTGCCAACCATCCAAAAGCTCGAAAAGCGGTTTTAAATTTTTTACCTCAATCGGCCGTAAAAAGCGGATAATCAGTCTTTCATTTGGGCCGAGCTTGACCAGCTGGATGTTGGTAATGTCGGTTTTTTGCGCCAGTAATTTTAATTCCAAAAGTTTGAACAAATCTTCCAAGCTTTGCGGGGCCACGCGTTCTTTAACCAATTGATCATGGTAGTGCCAGAGTTCGCCGATGGAGACCATGTTAGCTAGGTCTTGGTAAATTCGCAGACGGTTTCTTTCGTCAGGCTCAAAGTCGTGCGGAATGCCTACGGACAGCGGTAAATCGATTGTGACATCATGGATGGAGGGCAAGGCCGTGCCTTGTTTTAATTCCGTAATTTCCTGTGCGAGCAAGCGGGTGTATAAGCCCAAGCCAATGGCCGCGACATGGCCGTGCTGCTGATTGCCCAAGATATTGCCTGTGCCACGGATTTCCAAATCCCGCAAAGCCACCTGCATGCCCGAGCCTAAAGCTTTGGCCTCTTCCAAACCCACCAATCTTTGTTTGGCTTCACCCGTTAGTTTTTGGCTATGGTAGAGGAAATAAGCATAGGCTTGTCGGTTGCCCCGGCCGATCCGGCCGCGCAACTGGTAAAGTTGGGAGAGGCCAAAACGCGGTGCTTGGTCAACAATTAAAGTGTTCACATTTGGAAGGTCCAAGCCGTTTTCGATAATCGTTGAACAAACCAATATGTCAAGCTCATAGGCGTCAAATTTATGCATAACCTCGGCTAGTTTTTCTTCGGGTAATTGCCCGTGTGCAACTCCAATTCTGGCTCTGGGGAAAAGCTCTTGAATTTCCACGGCTTTTTCATGAATGGTTTCCACATTGTTATATAGGTAATAAATTTGTCCTTGTCTGGAGATTTCCCGCGTGACCGCTTCTTTGATTAAATCTTCAGAAAACGGCGCGATCGTGGTTTCAATGGGTTGCCGGCCTTCGGGCGGGGTTTCGATCATGCTGACATCACGCAAATTTGATAAAACCAGATTCAAAGTTCGGGGAATGGGTGTGGCCGACATGGTTAGAACGTGTGCTTGCAGCCGGAACTGCTTTAGCTTCTCCTTTTGTTCAACGCCAAATCTTTGCTCTTCGTCAATGATGATTAAACCCAGTCTCTGAAATTTTACGTCTCGAGAAAGCAGTCGGTGCGTGCCAATGACGATTTGCACCTCGCCTCGGTTGATTTTTTCAATGGTTTCTTGCTGTTCTTTTAATGATTCAAAGCGGGAAAGCAGGCCGATTTTTACTTTGGCGCCAGCCAGCCTTTTTTGAAAAGTGTCAAAGTGTTGTTGGGTTAAGATGGTCGTCGGCGCCAGCATAGCCACTTGGTAGCCGTTTACCAAGGCTTTGTATGCGGCGCGAATTGCCACTTCGGTTTTGCCGAAACCCACATCACCGCAGACCAGCCGGTCCATAGGTCGGTCGGATTGCATATCCGTAAAAACTTCTTCAATGGCTCTTTCTTGATCCGGGGTTTCTTGGAAAGGAAAAGAGTCAGCCAAGGCTTTTTCTTCTTCAGTCATGGGTTGCATGGGTGCGACTCTAATCAGCTCGCGCGCCGCATATAGCCTCACCAACTCTTTAGCCAAAGCCCGAGTGTCTTCGCGGACTTTCCGGGTGACTTGGTACCAATTGGAACCGGAAAGCCGATGCAGGGGCGGGTGAGCAACGCCAATATATTTAGAGAGCTTTTCTGCCAGCTCAACTGGTACGGACAAACGATCTTTTTCTGCATATTCTAGAACAAAGTATTCCTTGGCAATGCCATTGATGGCTTCGGTCCGCATGCCTTTAAAAATACCTATACCGTGATCCAAGTGAACGGCATAATCTCCAGGTTTTAATTCGGCCAGAAAAGAAGTGTCTAAGCCTCGCGTTCTGATGCCGGGGGACTCGCGCGGAAAAATTTCTCGGTCAGTCAGAACTAATAATTTTGCCGAATCGCAGCGGAACCCGGAAACCGGAGCATTAAAGGGAATTTCCCAGCATTCCGGCTGGCGAATTTTGTGTTCGCTGAATAATTTTTCGATTTGTTTTTTGCGGGCGGTTAAGATAAGTAGTTTTTTGTCGGACCAAGAGTTAATATCACTGACCAAACGGGTATATTGGCCGGCATAAAGCGGCGCGGGTCGAATATCAAGATTAATATCGGCCTCGCTATTGCCAAAAGTCCTCAAACACAAGAGCGGGAACTTGCTCAAATTGCCAAGTACCGTGCTAGCTTCCGCCGAAACCGCATCTTCCGCATCGGTAACAACCGCCAAAGTTTCTTTGGCGTCCAGATAGGCGCCTAAATTGAAGTTTTCGTCGCGAGCCGGCATGCGAGCGGGCGGAATCAGGGTGCTGGTAATTTCGTCGCCGGATTTGTTCGCATGATCCACCGTGTGCAAGGATTGGATTTCTCGATTAGTGAATTCTATTCGCACCGGAAAGCCGGAACCAACCGGGAAAATATCTAAAACCCCGCCCCGGCGCGCAAATTCACCCGGCCCTGCCACCATGGATTCCGCCATGTAGCCGTGTGCGACCAAATGGCGAGAGAGGTCGGTGGGAGTCAAAATCATTTTTGGCCGGAGGTTTAGAATCCCATCGGTAAAATGCTTGGGTTGCGGCAGGGGGGTTAAAAAATTGCGAGCGTTAATTACCAAGATTAACGGTTCTTTAAACAGCAGTTCGGTTAAAACCGGCGGGGTTACTTCGGTTCGTAATTGGCGGTTTTTATTAAGCCCCAGAGACGCAACTGCCGCAACAACGCGGCGCTGGTGTTCTTCATCGTCAACTAACCACAGTAAACACGCTCGTTTTGCAGTGTTTAAAACGTTTTTGACTAAGGCGACTTGAGCCGTGATTTCGGGGATTCCGCCGGTTTGTACCCGTTTGCCGGCTTTGATTTTTTTTACGACTTCGGGTTCCAGCGGTAAAGCCAAAAACTCAGTTTGATTTTTAGAATTGGAATTTGACATGAAGGCTAGGTTTGAATTCAGGGTTTTTATCAAATTTAATCAAAAGGGTTGGCCCCGCACCACCCTGCATCAATATGGTACGAGGTGGTGCGGGGTTGACAAAAAAAATAAATAATGTTAGGTTAATTTTTCGAAAATCAAAGAAGATTAAAATTTCCTAAACTGTTCTCTTCTATCCTGCGTCCACACCGTGATCCTGGGGTACCCCTCCTATTCCTCAGCGATTGCTTTAACCAAGATTCCTCGGTTTTCCGATGTGTCTTGAGCGTGGACGCGGGGTATAAGAGAAGAGTGACCAAAGCCAGCCGGAGTTTAAGAGCTGGTTTTTTGGTTATAAAAATTGGCAGCCCTGGCCGGTCCTTCGGCTAAAGCCATTTCAATCGCGGCCAAGGTTCGGTTTAGGATATCTGGCAAGGCACTTTGTTGCTGTGGGTCAAAATCCGCCAAAACATAATCGGCACTGTCATATCTAGCAATGGCCCACTCTCGGGAATCAATACGACCATCGGCATTTAAGTCTCCTAACCGCGGCCGGCTTATGCCGATTCGGAAACGCCAGAAATTTTGGGTATGCAAATTTTCAATGATTGATTTTACCCCGTTGTGTCCGCCGGCGGAGATATCGCGGTGGATTTTAATTTGCTCGAAAGGCAGATCCATATCATCATGAATTACCCAAAGATTTTCGGGCGGGATTTTGTAAAAATTGCTGAATTTTTGGGCGGCGTGCCCGGATTCATTCATAAAGGTCAGAGGCTTAACCAAATAGACTATTGGGTCGCCAGGTTTGCTAGCCCAGGCGCCGTTTAAATCCGAATTTTCCTGGAAGCCACTAAGCTGCCATTTGGCGGCCAGCGCGTCTAAAATCCGAAAACCCACATTGTGACGGTGGTTCAAATATTTTTTGCCTGGGTTGCCAAGTCCGAGAATTATAAAGGGTTTCATATTTTTTTCGCAAAAGGTTGAAGTAATTTTAAACCTAAAGGCACGCCCACAAATCCATGTTTTTCCCGCAGTTTTTTTTCGGCGATTTTAATAATCGCTTCCGGTAAGGCGTGGCGCCCGTCGACCTTAAGCTCAAAATTCGGGCTGGGACTGGGCGTTTGTTCTAGCCGCGCAGAAATTTTTTTCTGCCAAGAGGTTTTAAAATTCAAACTCCTAATAATTTCCTTGCGGATTTGGTTTAACTGCTCCAGGGTCAGGCGCTTGCTGTTTTCCAGCCGGATTTGCAGCAGAACATCTAGGATTTTTTCCAGGCCGGTTTTTTTCAGGGCGGAGGCAAAGAGCAAGGGTGCCCAATTTACATAAGCCAGGCTGCACCGATAAATTTTTTCCAAATGCTTAAGTTCTCGAGAATCACGGCTTGGCAATTTATCAACTTGGTTAGCCACAAGCAACAAGCCCTTTTGATTCTTGGCGGCATAACCGGCCAGGGTTTTTTCCACCAAGCCGATTTTTTCATTTGCCGACCAGACCAGCATCGCGATATCCGCTTCGGCCAAAGCGTTTAAAGTGGCCTTCAGGCTTAACGCTTCAATCTGGTCAGCCGTGCGGCCGCGAGTTCTAACGCCCGCGGTATCAATCAGGATAATTGCCTGTTTCTGAAAAATTATCTCATATTCGGCAACGTCCCGAGTGGTGTGGGGCAGGCCGGAAACCACCCGAACCTCTTCACCTAATAAAGCATTGGTTAAGGCGGACTTGCCGACATTAGTTTTGCCAACGATTGCGACTTTGCAAGTCGTCGCGGCCTTGGCAGGGGGGTAATTCGCTTCCAGTTTGGCCGTAATCGCGTCCAGCAAGTCACCTGTGCCGCCGCCGTTTTTTGCCGAAACAAAAATCGGCTTATCCGGTCCCCGCTTCAAGCGCTGGGTTAATTCCGACTGGTTTCTTGCTGCGGGGGAATCCATTTTATTAACAGCAATAATTATTTTTTTCTGCGCTTTGGCAAGTTTTTTAAAAAGCTGATTTTCCGCCTGGCTCCAGCCAAAGCCACCGTCGATCACTAAGACAACCACTTCAGCTGCCTGGCTGGCATTTTCAATTTGTTTGAGGACTGCGGCGGACAAGTCGGTGTCTGGTCGCAGGTCAAAACCCCCACTGTCAATTAAGGTAAAAAGTTTATTGTTCCAGCTGACAGGTTGTTTTTGAAGATCCCGGGTGGTGTGAGCCGATGCGTGAGTGATGGCAAAGCGTCCGCCCGAGAGGCGGTTGAATAAGGTCGATTTGCCCACATTAGTCCGTCCCAAAATCAGGACGGCTGGATAAGCCATAACTTCTAAATTGAACTAGTCGGTGAAGCTTTTTGTAGATGGGGTTTTGCTTGATTGTTGACCGTTGTCACGGACGCACGGCCCAAAACCAAGATTATTTTTGGCGGGTTCAGAGACAAGTTTCGGTTTTGATTCAAGTTGCCGTTGAGGTTTTGATTTAGTTGCAAAGTGATATCGGCCGGCAGTTCCGTGACTACTTCTGCGTTGTAGCGTTTTTTTAATTGCGCTACGGTTTGCACGGCATGGCCGTTGGAAAGATCCACAACAAAACTTTGGTCGTAGCGGGTAGTTTTTAGGTTAGTCACTGAAGTAACTTCGTAAGCAAAGCCATTAAGAGTTGTGGCCGCAGTTTCGGCCAAGCCTTTTTCGCTGGTTGCGTTTTGAATTTGAATTGGGGCCGCCTCCTTAGCCACTTGATTTAAAATAAAAATGTCTTTAGTTAGTTCTTGAATTTCTTGGTAATTACCAAGGCCGATTCTTGGCTGCAAAACATATGCGCCATCCAAGCCAGTAGCTGCTTTAACCAGACCTGTCGGACCGGTTTCCAAAACTCGGGTGATTACGCTATGAGTCGAAAGATTTTTTGCGACTTCAGCTAGGCGTAGAACTTCCCAAAGCTCCAAGTTGCTGGAAACATGGTCGCCCAGAGTTTTCAGGAGGGCATTGATTTTTCCGGGATTGGTCAGTGTGCCTAAAGTCAAGGCTTTTTCTCGAAAAGCAAAAAGTAATTTTTGCTGGCGAATAGAGCGGGCAAAGTCGGAATTCTCGCCATTGGTGCCGTGACGGGAACGCGCAAACTGCAGGGCTTTTTCGCCGTTGAAATGTTGTTCGCCGGCCTCAAATTTTATGGTTTGGTAGCCATAATTGTAGGTTGGGTATTGGTAATCCGTGAAAGAATTTTCAACATTCACCTCGATGCCGCCCAAATCGTCAACTGCTTTTCTAAAGCCGTTGAAATCAATCCGCATATAATAGTGAATTTTTTGTCCAGTGATGCTTTCCACGACCTTTAGCATTAGTTCGTCTCCGCCGCTGGGGTTGGCCTCGGTCAGACCGAAGGCCAAGGCGTTGTTGATCTTCCGGTAGCCATAGCCCGGCAGGTCGACCAAAAAATCGCGGGGAATCGAAAGCATAGCGACGGAATTTTGGTTCTGGTCCAGGCTTGCGAAAATAATGGTGTCAGCCAAGTAAGGGCCGTCGTGGCCTTCGCCTCCGTGGCCCACAAAAAGAAAATTAGTGCGTTTATTCCCGTCATTTTTTAATTCTCGATCACCCGGCACAATTAATCTGCCCAATTGGCTTAAAGCTGAAGCATTGTTGTTGCCGTGAAAAACCTGGGTGCCGACCGTCAGCACACGCCAGCCCACCAAAATAATGGCAATCGCAAAAATCCCGAACGCGATGAAACCCAACCGCCACCAATGAATCCGCAATTTATTTTTGGGTTTTTCCGTAGCTTTAGACAACAAAATCCTCGGAGAGTTTTTGGTCTCCGGTCCGGGCTGGTCGGCAGGTTGAGGTTCAACCCGTTTTGACTTTGTCATTTCTGGCATAGAACCGCTGTTTGTATGTTGACCGTAACAATTTTCTAATAATCCGTCAAGTCGT
This sequence comes from Candidatus Parcubacteria bacterium, assembly GCA_003597955.1. Taxonomy (GTDB): domain Bacteria; phylum Patescibacteriota; class Patescibacteriia; order PEXW01; family PEXW01; genus PEXW01. The sequence continues at coordinate 108,780 of QZJU01000020.1, read as the reverse complement.
TAAGATTTTTAGACTTCGCCCTTGCCAAAACTTGAAAATGTGTTAGAATTCCGCACATTCGCCTATATTTATTGGGGTTTGATAGGAGGGCCCGCCTACCTTGCAAGCCCCGCCAGCTCTCGCTTAGCATTGGCGGGTAGGTCGGTGTGCAAACAGGCAGTTGGTTAGTCCGTCGCGGCCACCTAGCTCAGCTGTCCCGATATTTCCGAAATCTTCGATTTCGGAAATATCGGGGATCCCGCCGAATGGCGGGAGTTACCCGCCGCGCCTGCTTCGTCTCTTCAACAATGCTAAGTTTCATATCTTGTAATTTGTTTCGGGGACGTAGCTCAGTTGGTTAGAGCGTACGGTTCACATCCGTAAGGTCAGAGGTTCGAGTCCTCTCGTCCCCACCAGAAATATAATCAGCAGACTAAGCGGGCCCTAGCGTCCCGCCGTACGGCGGGAAAGTCGCTGGTTTCCATCCTGCGAAGCAGACGGGTGCTTCTGCGGAGGACAGGCGAGTCCAGCAGTGGCCACCATTTAATAATAAATTTTTTTCCTTAAAAATAACTTATGCCAAATCCGCCCCAAAAAGATCCCCAAGCAATGTCCGGCTGGTTAGTACTCTGGGAAGCCATCAAAGTTGTGGCCATTTCTTTAGCCATCATTATTCCGGTTCGGTATCTTTTGTTGCAGCCGTTTTATGTAAAAGGCGCTTCCATGGAACCGAATTACGAAGATCACGAGTACTTACTGATTGATGAGCTAACTTATCACTTTCGAGATCCTAAACGCGGCGAAGTGGTGGTTTTTAAATACCCGAAAGATCCCAGCCAGTATTTCATTAAGCGCGTAATCGGCTTGCCAAACGAGAATGTTTCGATCAGCAATAATAAAGTTTACATAAATGGCCAAGGCTTGCTTGAAGAAGCGTATTTAGCCAATACTGTTTTAACAACCGGCTCATTGAACATAAGTTTAGGCCCGGATCAATATTTGCTTTTGGGTGATAACCGGCCAGCCAGCTTGGATTCCAGAATTTTCGGGCCAGTTGCGCGGAAATACATTGTTGGGAAAACCTGGATTCGCGCTTGGCCGTTTGATCGCTTAACGCGTTTCCGCACCCCGTCCTATACTTTTCAGAACGATACCCTGCCGAGTTATCAACTCATTAATCCTTAAGGGCTTTTAAAAATATGTTGCCTAAAAAAACCCCCGCCCCAGAAGTTTTCATTCTCAAAAAAGGTAAAACACCCAACCTCGTTCGAGGCATGAAAGACATTCTGCCTGTGGATTGGCCTTGGTGGAATTTAGTAATGAACAAGGTTGTTTCCATTGCTTCAGATTTTGGTTTTGAAAGGATTGAAACCCCCATTTTGGAGGAACAAAATCTTTTTGTGCGGTCGGTCGGCAAAGACACTGATATTATCGAAAAAGAGATGTTTGTCTTCACCGACCGCGGCGGCGATAATATTGCTTTGCGGCCCGAAGGCACGGCCAGTGTGGTTCGGGCTTACCTGGAGCACGGATTTATGTCTTTGCCGCAGCCCATCAAGTTGTTTTACTTAGGTCCGATGTTCCGCTATGACCGGCCCCAGAGTGGTCGGTACCGGCAGTTTTGGCAATTTGGTTTTGAAATCATTGGTGACGGTCACCCTGTGGTTGACGCGGAAACCGTGGCTTTGGGCGCGACTATTTTACAAGAGCTGGGTCTGCCGGTGAAAGTTCAGATTAACTCGGTCGGTGACGCCGCTTCGCGGATTGCCTATGTGAAAGTTTTGACCGAATATTTAAAATCCCGAAAGAGTCAATTGTGTGAAGACTGCAAAAAGCGGATGCTAAAAAATCCCATGCGGGTTTTGGATTGCAAGGTTGAGACTTGTCAGACTTTGGTGCAAGACGCGCCCGCGTTTTTGGATCATCTTTCGGAAGAAGCTAAAGAGCATTTCACCAAAGTCCTGGAACATTTGGACGATATGGAGGTTGTCTATGATCTAAACCCCCGGATCGTCAGAGGTCTGGATTATTATACCCACACGGCTTTCGAATACATTCCAGCTGATGATGTCGGCACAGAGAAACAGCAATCGGCTTTGGGTGGCGGCGGGCGCTATGATGGTTTGGTGGAAACTTTCGGCGGACGACCCACGCCGGCAATAGGTTTTGCCTGCGGCATCGAAAGAGTCATCATTCAGATGAAAGCGCGAGGTATTCAGCCGCCGACGCCGCCGCGGCCCGATGTATTTTTGGCGCAGCTGGGCGATGCCGCTCGGAAAAAAACTTTAAAACTTTTCCGGGAATTTCGGGCGCTGGGTGTCAAGGTGGCCGCAACTTTTTCTAAGACTAGCATCAAGACTCAATTGGAAGCCGCCAATCGCTTACGCGCGCCCTTTACCTTAATTTTGGGTCAAAAAGAAATGGTTGACGGGACAGTTCTCGTTCGGGATATGGAAAGCGGCATTCAGGAAGTGATTGATTTTTCCAAGGCTATACCCGAGATTCAGAAACGAATAAAAAAAACGAACGGTGACAAAATCATCTTGAATCCCGAGGTGAAGTAAATTTTTTTATGGTTTGTATTTTTTGCAAAATCGCCCAAAAAGAAATTCCCAGCGAAATTGTTTGGGAGAGTGAAACCCTGGTGGCGTTTAAAGACATTCACCCCATGGCGCCGGTGCATGTTTTGTTGATTCCCAAAAAGCACATTGCCAGCCTGGTGGATTTTGAGCCAGTTGACCAAAAGCTTATGGCCGAAATTATCGCTGGCATAGGTCAGGTCGCGAAAATTCTGAAATTGAAGCACTCGGGGTTTCAAACCCTGATCCGGACCGGTCGGGACGGCGGTCAGGAAGTCGAACATCTGCATATCCATATTTTGCACGGCACGCATTTTTAAATATTTTTGAGCAAACTTTGATCCAATAAAATTTTGGATTTTTTGGTTTGACATACACTGGTGGAAATGTTATATTCAATTCACTCAAATTTTTATTTTTAATCCCTTGTAAGGAGGTGTCTTAATATCGTGGTTGAAGTAAAGAAGAAAGACAATGAATCATCCGAGAGTTTAATTCGCCGATTTAACCGACGCGTTCAGCAAAGCGGAATTTTGCTGCGCACCAAAAAGGGCCAATATTATGTGCCCGCGCCAAACGAAAGACAAAATAAGGAAAAAGCCATTCGCAAGGCCAAAATTTCTGACAAAAAAGAGTATTTAAGAAAAATTGGCCGCCTAGACGAGATAATGGCCAAGTCCAAAGGCCGAGGTAGGGTCAGAAGTTTAGCCAAACTCTTGAACGTAAAGCTTAAATAATGAATTTATCGGAGAAAATTGAAGCGGACCTGGTGGGAGCTTTGAAAAATAAAGAAACCGATAAGGTTGAAGTTTTGCGGTTTCTGAAAAGCGTCCTGCATAATGCCAAGATTGCCAAAAGGGAAGACTTGACCAATGCCGAGGTGGAAAAGCAGATTGCCTCGGAAATAAAAAGAAGAACCGAAGCAATTACGCAATTTCAGGCTGGCGGCCGCGAAGACTTGGCCCAAAAAGACACGCAGGCCTTGGAAATTTTGAAAAAGTATTTGCCAGAACAATTGCCCGAGGCGGAAATCGAAAAGATTATCCGCGAACAGATTGGCGCTGTTAACGCCCAGGGCCCGAGGGATTTTGGCAAGGTCATGGGATCAGTTATGGCCAAAGTTGGCACCCAGGCGGACGGCAAGATGGTTCAGGTTCTAGTAAAAAAATTACTCACTTAAAATTTCTCCTGCTTTTCGCGGGAAGGCATGCCCAAAAGTTAGCTTGTCGGCTAAAAAAAGCATGAAAAAAATTCAAAGCAAACTTGTAAAACAAATTCTATTTGGCTTAGCCGGTCTTAGTCTGGTTGGTTTGGGAGTTTTGGCTTTGCCTTTGCTGGCCAAAGCCTTGAGCTTTGAAGATGTGGGGGCGAGTTTGGGTTTGGGCAGCGCGGATTTGAAAGAAACCATCATCAATGTCATCAAATGGGTTTTGGGCATTGTCGGCCTGGTGGCAGTGATTGTTATGATCTATGGTGGGTTCGTATGGATGATGGCGCGCGGCAACCAGCAGCAAATCGACAAAGCCAAAAAGATTTTAATCAACGGCGCCATTGGCCTGGTGATTATTTTGGTGGCCTGGGCAATTGTTTTGTTCATCCAAAGGTTCATTACCCAAACCACGGGTGGGTCAGCCTCGGCGGCAGGCTGTGTGGTGGGCAACCCAACGCCGACCTGCACTTTATGTGATGAAAATGGCGACGGCGATCCGACTAATGGTCTGGGCACTTTGATTCCAGATCCGACCTGCGTAAATCCGACAACTCAACAATACCGTGCCCAATGGTTGGATCCAAATGATCAGCAAACCAATGTGTCTTTATGCGCAACGGTCCAGGCGCGTTATGGCGGCTTGACCCCGACCGCGGCGAATCCAAACGCAAACGATATTGATCCAGCCAGCGCGTTTTCCGTGGCAGATAGCGGGGGCACGAATGTTAACGGCGTCGTGGGCTTTTCTGGTGAATATGTCGCTTTTACTCCAGCCAATGATTATGCGCCCAACACGGTTTACCAAGTTGACGCGACCGGCATTCGCAGCGTGCCCCCGGGCAGCATACCTTCCAGCTTTCCTTTGGCGGGCGCTTGGAGTTTTACCACAGGCACAACCAGCGACAGCACCCCGCCGCGGGTAGCTTTGGATACCAGTAATAATCCACTTACTTCACCCGGACACAATGAAACTATTCAGTGTCTTTCACCGGTAATTGAAGTTCAGTTCACCGAGCCTTTGCATGTTTTGTCGGCATTGAATCCCGCCAACCTCAAACTGGAAAGGGTTGATGGCCAGCCCGTGACAGCACAGATTTCCAATGTCAGCATGCCAACGCCTTCGGTGATTTCCGTAACCTTAAACCAGCCTTTAGTGAGAAACATCCGATATCGCGTAACTTTAAGCGCGGAGACCGATAACACTTTAAACAACGGCAAATATAGCGGCTACAAAGATACCTGTTTAAACGCTTTGGACTGCGAAGGCGGAATAGGTTCCTGCAACGGCGACGGTAATTCCGACGATGATCCGGCTGATAATTATATTTGGGAATTTCAGACTGCGGACACGGATACGGTTGATTGCACGCCGGTTATCACTGGGCTCTCCGCTGCTCCCCACCATTACGGCAATATCGCAAATCAACAGAGGGTGACGATTACGGGCTCGAATTTTGGCATCAGCCCGATTATTAGGTTTGCCGGCAATGTAATTGCCGACCAGAACACCGGTTCCACCAGCCTGTGCTTCAATAATTTGTTTTTGCCAAATCAAGCTAGTTCAGTGGCTTGCGTTCAAAGCGTCAATGCCACTCACACCCAAATTCAGAGCATTATCCCGGCTGGACCTTTAGGACCTACGCCAAATGGCGCTGTTGACGGACCAATAACGGTTGAAGTCGGAAATAAATCAAGTCCAGCATCGGCGGCGGCTATAGACATTCAAAACCCCAGAATTGAAAGAGTTTACCCTCAAGAAGGTAAACCCGGCAGACTAGTGACTATAACTGGTTCGGGTTTTGGCACTAATGGCACTATAAGATTCCGTCGGCCGACAAGCACTGATGTTGCGGCTTCGGTGCCAACCTGCGCTACCAGCGGCTGGACCGACAACCAGATAATCGTACAAGTGCCCGAAGGTTTGAATATCAATGATATTGCCTACATCCAAGTAGATTCGGACCGTTTTGCCGATGTCAGAGGCATGAGCAACCTTGCCCGGTTTGATGTGAAAGATATAGACGCACCAAGTTTGTGTTCGATAAACCCCACCAGCAGCAATAACGGCAATGCTTCTTTAAACGCCACGGGCGACGGTTTTAGCGGAACGATTTCCACCGTTTACAACACGATCGCAGGCACGGCCAGCAATGTGGCGGCCGACGGCAAGTCTTTAACTTCCACCCCGAACGCGACTTTAACGAACGGAACTTATAATTTTTCAGTGAATGTTAACGGCCGTTATTCCAACCCTTTACAATACCGAATTCCCCGAGATCCGGTGCCGCAAGTCGTGCAAGACGCGGCTTGCAATCCCAGCGCCTCGGTTTTGCCTTCGCCAAATCCTTATCCGAATTCAACCGAAGTCTGCCGAAACATTATTTTAAGCGCCCGCTTTAATATCAACATGCAAACTTCAGGGGCGAACAGTTTAACTGATGCCACCCGCATTAATTTCCGCCGGTGCGATAATTCTCCGGATTTTGGCTGTACTTCACCCCAAGTTTTGAATGGAACTTTGACAGCGCCCCTGCCAAGCTTGGTCAAATTTGCGCCTGCAGGGAATTTAGATCCAGGCTATTGGTATGAAGGCCGAATTCAAGCCGGGATTTTAAGCGCAGCCGGCGTCGCCTTGCCCAGTGATTTTGTCTGGCATTTTAAAGTCAGGAACAGTACGGAAATCTGCACGGTTGACGCCGTGGTCGTGACGCCGGGCCGGGCCGGGCCTTTGTACACCGGCCAATCCCAAGCTTTTGTAGCGGGTGGTTATACCAACACTTGCTCGGAATTAACTGGAACCGCAGGTTTTTCCTGGACCACTTCAGACGCTTCATTATCCGGACCCATAAATCTTTCCACCAGCACCCGGCCGAATGACACAAACACTGCTATCGTGCCAGCAGGCACCAATAGCGGGACTGTGGATTTGCGCGCCACTTTGGATAATAAAACCGGGGTGGGGCAATTGGTCGTTGACCGGTTTTACTGCGAGACCAATAATGATTGCCAAACGCGATTTAACAGTTATGGCTTGCAGTGCACGGGTTCGTACTGCGATAATAATGCGAAGCGATGTGGCCCTTGGATAAACGAGATTGAATTTCCCACCGGCACTGCCGGGAATTTGGTGAATGTAAAAGGCTGTTTCTTTGGTGACAGCAAAGGGGATGGCGAAGTTTACTTTAATAACCCAGGAATCGGACAATATGCCGGCAGTTTTCAGATGTGCGGCCCGCAAAACTGGACTAATGATATTATTCGGGTGCAAGCACAGCCTAACAGTGCGCCCAGTGCTTCGGTTTGGAACGTGGCGGTCAGGACCTCTTCGCAATACGGCGGCCTAACCAGTAACGGGAATTTAACCTACACAATTTCCAACCAGTGCCAGTCTGAATCCGGGGGCACAGTCACGCCACCTGGTACAGGCGTGCCAATTTTGTGCAGCATCACTCCTAGCGCGGTCAAGGAGAATTCCCGCGTGACTTTTTACGGCAATCTATTCAACGCTGTACCGGGCCAGGGTCAGACTTTCTTTTCGCAAACCGGCCAGCCTAATTTCCCAGCCTCGGGCCAGGGTGGCGGCACATTCACGACCACCCAGGTCAGCAATGCGACCGTGCCCGTAGGTACAGGCACGCCCACGACATCGCCTAACCCGCAAGCCACGGTTGGTACTCTAGCCGCGGGTGGTTATTGCATTGCCACACCCACGCCGATTCAAATTAGTTGTAGCGCAAACAGCGATTGTTTAAGTTCGGGTTGTTGCATAAACAATACTTGCCAATCTACAGCTCTGCTTTGCACAGACAACTTGATTCAAAGCATCACCCCACCGGCCGGAAACCTCACTTGCACGAATCAGATATTTTCCGTGCTGTTTGCTCGTCGAATGCAGTTTAATACCTTGAATACCAACACCGTCAGGCTGATTAATGTCAGCACCAACACCGAAGTGCCGATAGACCTGCGCGGCATAAATACCCCCACTCAAACTCAAGTTGATATTATGCCCCGCTCGCTTTTGGCCGTGGGTCAATACCGCATTCGCATTGTGGGTGGCGCCAATGGCGTAGTGGCTGAAGACGGCAAATTTTTAAGCGCTGATTATTTCTTTCCGTCAGCACCAGCAGTTTACAATGTGGCGGTTACAGCCGTTGTCTGCAAGGTTGATCATGTGAAAATTTTCCGGAACGGCTTAGCCAGAACCAGCGACACCTTTTTTTGCTCTACAAGCGGTTGCACGGTTGGCGGTTTTGTGGATGACGACGAAGCCGCCGTGGCCCAGAATAACCATTTGTTTTGGGCCGAAGCCTACGATAAAGACGACCATCTTCTTGCGGTGACGGCTCAAGCCTGGACCGAAGCCGATACTAACCCGACGGGTAGCGCCTCAAACACTTTCCGGGGCGGCGACACAGGTGGACTTTGCGCGGGCGCGGCCACAAATCCCGGTGAAGGTTATTGCGCAACAAGCTTGAATGTGCCAAGCGGGACAGAAAGTCTATCCGTTAAATTAACAGGCGCATACGGCGCGGGTGAAGGCACCGCTAGCATTTCCATAAATTCTTTCTTGTGCGCCAATCCCTGGCCTTACGCGCCCAACCCCTGGCCGTTTCAAGATCCAAATTTTGGCGCCGGGGATTTGCGCAGTCATAATTTTGAAACAAGTTTTTGCGGCGATAATCTTGGGGATTACTCGCTTTCCAATCCAACTCGAGGTTTTAATCTCAATGATCCTGGCTTGAAAAAGGAATATTTCTTGTTTGTGCAAGAAAAAGACAGCAATGGTGTTTTCCGGTCCACTGGCGATGCTATTGGCGTGCGGATATACGAAAACCCAAATTTGCTTTCGCCGGAAAGGTGGTACAAACGGCAGCTTAATAAAAATTTTTCTGGATCCAAAACCACGATTGACGGCTACCCAGCCATTCGCGAAGGTCGTACGGTTTACATCACTGGTTTGACAGAATTTTCCAGTACACCCTCGCCGGGTTTATTGTCTTATGTTTATGTAATTTCCCATACAGACAAAGCCCAGCCAGCCACAACCCAGATTTTCGAAGAATTTCTGAAAAATTTGCGCTTTAACCAAGGCGTCAGTTATTCGCTTTCCCGGCCGCTGGATCAAAATGAAAAAACCGCGATTCGAAGGGATGTAAAGCGTTTGCAAGGTTACTGGGAAATTGTTTACGCGATGGAGGCCTATAAAACCAGTAAGGGTTTTTACCCGAAACTGGAAACCGGTTCTTTCTTAAAGGGCATTAGCACGGACAAGTGGCCCTCCTGGCAAAATGAATTAGGCCGGGAATTGAATCTTAGTATGCCCAAAGATGAAGTTGGTTGGAACAGCACTCTCGTCCAACAATATTGTCCAACACCGGGTTATGACCCGGCGACTTGCTGGAACGAGACTTTAAAAAGATTTACTTATCCCACGGACGGAGTTTTGCCACCAAAATCCCAAGGGAGCCTGTACGCAATTGATTCTGGCGGTTCACCAATTTTACTCGGCACACTGGAATTTCCTGGCACGAATGGTTTAGTCTATGCGATGCCTCTGGCCTTGCAATATATTCAGCCACCGTCTTTGCAAAATATTTCAGGCATAAATCCTTGCGCTGGTACGAATGGTTCAAGTTGCGCTGGCTTTAATTTTCGAGTTTCGGGAGGTAATTTTGCCAGCATAAATTCCGAAACCCAGGCTTTAGCTTTGGATACTGTCGCCCCCACCGTTAGCATTGATGGTCCAGCCGCTGGAAACATTTCGGGTACGGTTGACGCATCTGCCACGGCCGCGGACACGGGCGGCAGTGGGTTGGCTCAGGTGGAATTTACTGTTCGGTCAGGCACGAATGTGCTCCAACAGGGGATTGTGACTTCGCCGAGCCGGGACGGTAAATACCATTGGTCTTGGAACACCAGATCTTTGGTTAACGGCAGCTATGTTTTAAGGGCGATTGCCACAGATCGCGCTGGAAATGTTTCTCCTAATGCCGACCGAAACTACATTATTAACAATCCACCTGGCGATTTCACGGCGCCTAGTATTACTTTAATCAATCCTAATTCAAATACCACTTGGGGCGCGGGCGCAAAAAACCTTTCAGCCAGTGCCACGGACAATGTCGGCATTGCCAAGATTGAATTTTATTTGGGTACTTCCAAGTTGGCCCAAGCGCCTGACCCGGCTTGCACTTCGGGGTGCGGAAATTACACGGCTAATGTAACTGTGCCAGCCGAGGTAATCGCCGGTTTCAGCGATGGCGTTTATACATATTCGGCCGTGGCTTATGACACTTCGGGCAATACCGCCATTAGGCAATTGCAGATTAATCTTAATCGCAGTTCGGACAACACGGCGCCAACTGTTCAGATTTTAACGCCTAGTAATGGCTCAAGCATCAGCGGAAGTTATGTGGATGTTAATGTCAATGCTACTGATGGCGGAAGCGGCATTGATCGCGTTGAATTCTTGGTTGATGGTTCGCTAACGCCTGACTTTATTGATTACACGGCGCCATTTTTGTATGCTTGGCCAACCGGCTCTTACGCGGACGGCTCAAGTCACAATGTTCGAGCTAATGGTTATGACCGCGCGGGCAATTCAGCTACGGCCGTGAGTAATGTAACTTACTCAACGGCCACCGGCCCGGATACCACCCGACCCATTATTTCCAACTTCCTTCCGGCTGACGGCACAAATGTTTCAAATATCGTGACGATTTCTGCTGACCTCAGCGATAACGCCGGTTTGTTGCGGGCTCAGCTCCGGATCAACGGGCAGGATGTAGCGTTAACTGGCGGGGCTTTAAGTCAAATAAGCTCAACTAGCTGGCGCCTGAATTACGCCTGGAATACCTTGCCCGAGAATTTGGGTTCCAACACCATCAGCCTGATTCTTTACGATACTTCCAATAATATCGCCTCCATTAATCGCACTGTTAATGTCACTAATCAAATTTCCATCAACTTTACATCCCCGCGAGACAACGATACGGTTCAAGATAACCCCACCGTCTTAATCCGCACCCAGACTTTAAGTTCCTGCAGCCCGGCTGGCGTGCAAGCCGTAGATTTGTATTTGGATAACTTAACGACACCATTTCATTCGATGAATCCAGCGGCAGGCGATTGCAGCGTTGCCACCAATATTTGCACTTATAATTGGACTTCGGCCGCAACCACTTCAGACGGTCGCCACACCTTGTATGCCATTGCTAGGGATAGTGCCGGTTGCCGCGGCGGCGATCGGATTTCTATTGTGGTCAGTAATCAAATTAATGATGTTACTCAGCCCATAATTGACAGCGTGGATTTTTCGCCTGCTCTTCGCAGTGGTCGGTATACTCGAACTGCCGAAACTATAACTGTTACAGCGCACGACAATACCGGCGGTTCGGGTCTGGCGACGATTGAAATTCTTGTTGACAGCGCGCTTGTGCAAACTTGCAGCACAAGTCCTTGTCAAGTTAACTGGGTACCGAGCGTGAATAAAGATTACATAGTTCGGGTTGTGGTTAGGGATGTGGCAAATAACGGAGCCACCCAAACTCTGGTGGTCGGTTATGATAATTTGGCACCGACAGTCGTTTGGCAATCGCCAGCTGACGGCACTTCGATCAATGTTCCGCCCGATACAACTTTAAGCGCTATAGCCGATGATCCGCTTTCTTCTGGTTATGCTTCAGGCATCGCTGCAGTTTTCTTTTTTAGGAATTTCTTCCCTTTGGTTCCTGTCGGTACAGCTGGGTCAGGCGGTTTGTATACTTGGACTGGGCAACCTGGTTATGGTAATAATTTGCCATTTTTCGCACGTACAGAAGACCGAGCTGGTAACCCAGGCCAGTCAGGGACAGTCTACCTAAATATTTTGCCGCCAGCTGACACTACGCCCCCGCCCTTGCCGACCTTAAATTTTACCCCGCCTTTAGTGAATGTTTCCGGCACTATGTACGCTCGTGGCACCTTGAGCGTTGACGCTACTGGCAATGATCCTGATTCTGGTATTAGTCGAATTGAAATTTTACGCGATGGCACCGTGGTGCAGACTTGCAATGGCCCAACAGCGGCTGGCGTGCCATTGACCTGCAATTGGACCTGGAACACGACAACAGCAGTGAATGGCCAGATTTACAATATTAGCGCTATTGCTTATAACACCACGGGGGTGCCGCCAAACGATGCCTCGGGTCCCACAGTCCAAGCCATCAGAATCGATAATTCGACCATTGGACTATTTTGGTTGCCAACAAATGGCCAGGTAGTTACGGGCACCATTACGATTGATATTAATACTTTTGACAATTTAAGCGGGGTGGCAAGCGTAACGCTTTATCGAAATAATCCCGCCAACACCCTGTTGGGTAACGCAGCGTTGGCCTCTTGCACTTTAGGAAATTGCCATTGGACTCTAAGTTGGAATACTGGCACTGTCACCCCCGGGCCTTACCAACTCTTGGCCGAGGTTAGAGACAGGGTCGGAAATCTTTACAGCGCCACAGTAAACGTGACAGTACAGTGATAAGTGATAATTGGTATCGTGTTTACTCTGGAAATTTTGTAAAAAATTATGGAAAAAAATCCCCAAGATATATTTGACGAAATCGAGCCGGTGAAAAATTCGGCCGAGCCAAAACCTCCGACTCCCAAACCGGTTATTAAACCGCGACCGATGACAAATCAATTTGGTTCGTCGGCCGCGTTGCCTTTTCGCCCAAGACTGGGTTGGCCTTGGTTAATCGGCATTACTTTGGCGCTGGTGGTTGGTTTGATTTTGGTCATGATTTGGATAAGGAATTCTGAAGAAGAATCCACAACCAACCAAAACAGCAATGCTAATTCCAACCAAAGCGCTGTTCAACAAAATTCTAACACCTCAACCTCCGCGGTTCCGTTGCTTGATTCCCAAACGCAAGATAAGGATAGCGACGGCTTGACTGACGAAAAAGAAGCGAGTTTGGGCACCAATCCGGATTTGGCTGATACGGATCAGGACGGCTTAAGTGATTTGGATGAGATTAATGTTTATCAGACTGATGCGAAAGCCCCAGACACTGATGGCGACGGTCGGACTGATGGCGAAGAAGTGAAAAAGGGGTATAATCCAAAGGGAGCCGGCACTTTATTGGATTTCGAATCGGCCAAGACAAAAATAAACAATTCAAATACTAATCAATAATTAATTTTTAAAAAATATGTTTGAATCCCTGACACCTCAACCCAAGAACGAAAGCCCGAAAGCGCCTCCACCGCCAGCCACACCTCTGGAAATCCACACTATGCCCGATCGCTTTTTGGGCGGTTCCAGTAAAACCGGCGGTCCCAGTTCTAACAAGCCTAAGGGCGTAAGCCGTAAATTGATAATCGCCCTAGCTATTATTTTAGTCGTGGGCCTGGGAGCAGCGGCGGCAATTATGTTTACGGATGTTTTGAATAAGAACGCGGCCAACACCAATAATGCCAATTTGGTCATTAATACCCCGGTGACAAACGCGAATTTAAATCAGAATATGAATTTAAACGCGAACGCCAACCAGAACGTAAATGTCAATACCAACGCCAATCTTAACGCCAACCAGAACTCTAATTTGAACACTAACGTCAATCAAAACCTGAACGCGAACGCCAACACCAATCAAAATACAAATATTTCCTCAAATCCCCAGGCAAAGAGCAGCGTGGATACAGACAAGGACGGTCTAACTGATGCGGAAGAAGCGATTTTCAGCACCAATCCAAGCTCGCAAGACAGTGACGGCGACGGTTTTATAGACGGTCAAGAAGTTAAACTTGGCTATCACCCAAATGGCCCTGGCAAAATTGCCGTTTCTTCAGTTATTTCCACTTTTACAAATAGTTTATACGGAGCCAGCGTGATCTACCCGAAGAGCTGGAGTAATGTTGCGCGGAGCGCCACCGAGCAACTATTTGCTAATCCCACTGCCGACGAAACCATCACCTTGGCCGTGCAAGATAACCCGGCGAGGCTGACTGCCAAGCAGTGGTACATTCAACAGTCGCCGACTGTTGACCCAACTACCTTAGTTGATGTCACCAGCTGGGACAATAAAAGCAACGGCATTATCAGTCCAGATGGTTTGGCTTATTATTTTGCTAATGGCAGCCAGCTTTATATCGTTTCTTTAAGTTATGGCCTAAAACCTACCGTGGATTCTAGAACGACCTTCGAAATGTTGGCGCGCAGTTTAACCATTGATCCTACCAAGATAAATCTCAACACCAACAACGCAACTAATTTGAATCAAAACAGTAATTTGAATAGCAACGCGAATTTTAACAGCAACCTTAATTCCAACAGCAATACCAACCTCTAAGAAGGGGATGGAATTCCGAGTTGTAAATGAAACTGGGCAGCGGTGGGCTGCCGCGCCGTGGCTGCAGATTTTTAAAGCTACCGAGCGCTCCCAACAAGCGTGGTCCAAAACTAGCGTGGCATTGATTTTTATTACGCCCAAACGGATGCAGGGCTTAAACCGACGGTACCACAAAAAAGCAAAAACTACAGATGTGTTAAGTTTTGCCGCTGCCAAACAAAATCCCCGTGATGGTAGCGGTGACATCTTTGTCTGCCCGGCATTCTTGGCCCGGCGCTATCCTAAAATGTCGCTTAGGTCTTTGCTAATCCATCGTTTTATCCACGGTTTGTTGCATTTGCTTGGTTTCGAACACCGAACAGAAAGCGCGGCCCGGAAAATGGAAAATTTAACCCAAGTTCTAATTCGAACAATTAAACCTTATGGTCGTCATCACGCCCAACGGAATAAAAAATAGCTTTCGTTACGCTCTTCGCGGCCTGGTGCATACTTTTCAAACCCAGCAGAGTTTCCGCATCCAAAGTGTCGCGGCAGTGGTCGTGATTGTTTTAATGGTTTACTTAAAAGTTACGACCCGGGATTTTATAGTCCTGGCGATGCTAATTGCCCTAGTGATGATTTTGGAACTCATCAACACCGTGGTCGAGCACCTGACTGACCTAGTCAGCGCCCGCTTGGCGCCAGTGGCGCAAATCGTTAAAGACGCCATGGCAGCGGCGGTTTTATTCGCCTCAATCATGGCAGCGGTTATTGGCGGGGTGGTATTTTGGCCTTATTTAAGCCGTTAGAAACAATTGTGAAAAGCCCGTTTTTATAGTATACTTAGCGCATTCTATGTCTCGAGAAAATACCCTTGTTGGTTTGGACTTGGGCACGACGACCATTCGGGTTGTAGTGGCTCAGCCGACCGAAGGCCAGCCCCAGCAACTGCAAATTTTAGGTGTGGGCGAACACTCGGCCGACGGAATTAGTAAAGGCACCATCACCAGCATTGAAGACGCTATCTCTTCCATTTCCAGTGCCTTGGAACAAGCCGAGCGGATGACTGGTATTCCGGTCACGCACGCGTTTGTCGGCATTAATGGTACGCACATCTCTTCACAAGAGGTGCATGGCGTGGTGGCCGTGGCCAAAGCTGACGGGGAAATCAAAGAAGATGACGTGGAAAGAGTGATTGAAGCGGCTCAGACCACGGTTTCGCCTTCGAATGTGGAAGTTTTGCATGTCATCCCGCGGGTTTTCACCGTGGATAATCAAAAAGGCGTAAAAGATCCCATTGGCATGTCAGGAATTCGCTTGGAAGTTGATGCGCAGATCATCCAGGGCTTGCAGGCGCAAGTAAAAAATCTAACTAAATGCATTTACCGGACCGGCGTGGAAATTGACGATTTGGTTTTGGGCGTCTTAGCCGCTTCCGAAAGTGTTTTAACTAAACGCCAAAAAGAAATTGGAGTTGGCTTGGTCAACATTGGCGCTTCCACCACTAGCCTGATTGTTTTTGAAGAAGGTGATGTCTTGCATACGGCGATTTTACCTGTAGGCGCCGGCCATATCACTAACGACATTGCCATCGGCTTACGCACCTCAATCGATGTGGCGGAAAGAGTAAAGCTGGAATACGGCACAGCTTTGCCCAATGAGGTAGGGAAGCGCGATGAGATTGATCTGGCCGAAATCGACCCCAAAGAAACCGGTGTAGTTTCCCGTCGGCATGTCGCGGAAATTATCGAAGCCCGGGTTTCGGAAATTTTTTCCATGCTGGACAAGGAATTGCAAAAGGTCGATCGTTCGGGTTTGTTGCCAGCCGGCATTTTCATGATCGGTGGTGGTTCAAAATTACCCGGCATTATTGATGTGGCCAAACGCGAATTTCGTTTGCCAGCGGCAGTGGGTACGCCTTTGAACATCATCACCGCCGTTGATAAGGTCCATGAACCTGAATATGCTACCGCCGTGGGTTTAGCTTTTTGGGGTCTGGCGCTGCAGAGCGCGGGTACGGGCCACGGCTCGAAATTTTCGACAGTTAATACAGTCCTTGGTAAGATACGAGGGTGGATGAAAAACCTGGCCTCTTAACGCATATTATCAACAATGCCAAAAAACGCTATGGAAATTAAACCCGACATTGAAACCTTTGCCAAAATTAAGGTGGTGGGCGTGGGCGGTTCGGGCGGTTCGGCTATTGACCGCATGATTTCCTCCAAAATACGCGGAGTGGAATTCATTGCTATTAATACTGACGCGCAGGCCTTGCATCATTCCAAAGCCCCGACAAAAATTCATATTGGCAAAACCGTTACCCGCGGCTTGGGCGCGGGCATGGACCCCGACTTAGGCCGGAAGGCCGCGGAAGAAAGCCAGGACGAAATTCACGAAAACCTCAAAGGCGCCGATATGGTTTTTATTACTTGTGGTTTAGGCGGCGGCACGGGTACGGGCGCATCGCCGATCGTGGCAGAAATCGCCAAGGATGTGGGCGCTTTGACCGTGGCTGTAGTGACCAAGCCCTTTGCTTTTGAGGGCATTCAGCGAAAAACCATTTCTGATCATGGTTTAAGCGACCTGGCTGATCGGGTGGATACCCTAATTACCATTCCTAATGACCGGCTTTTGCAGATTATTGATAAGAAGACTTCGCTTTTGGACGCTTTTGGCACCGTGGATGAAGTTTTGCGGCAAGGCGTTCAAGGAATTTCAGAGTTGATAACTATTCCCGGTCTGATTAATGTCGATTTTGCGGATGTGAAATCAATTATGGAGGACGCCGGTTCGGCCTTGATGGGTATTGGTCGGGCTTCAGGCGAGAATCGAGCTGTGGATGCGGCCAAAGCTGCAATTGACAGCCCGCTTTTGGAGCTCTCCATTGACGGGGCCAAAGGCATTCTTTTTACCGTGACAGGCGGCTCGGATTTGAGCATGTATGAGGTCAATGAAGCCGCTCGGGTGATTACGGCTTCGGTTGACCCCAATGCCAAGGTCATTTTTGGCACGGTAATCGATGAAAATTTGAAAGGCGAGGTCAGAATTACGGTCATTGCCACAGGTTTTGGCAAAGGCGGCACGGTTACGCCCCGGCCGGTATCAAAAAAAATCACACCCACAGGCCTCGAGTCTTTTGAAGCTAAGGAGCCAGAAAGAAAAACCTCAATTTTTGAAAGCAAGCCAACTTACAAGCCAGCTCCGCCCGCCCGGCCAGCGCCTAAACTCGAATCAGCTCCGCCCGCCCGGCCTGAACAGCCCAAGAAGCCCGAAGAAGATTTGGAAATACCGGCATTTATTCGTCGGAAAATGATGTAATCCCGGCCAGGGACAGCGCAGTGATCTGTAGCGCATCTCTTTAGAGGCTTTTGCACAGTAAAAGCGATGTTCAAAAGTTCTGGTAAATTATAGCGACACAAAAATAGCCAATATTTTCAAGGGCTTTAACCTAATCGGGGCGTTTTTTGGTTGGGCTTGACAATACTATATGTAGTGGTATACTTAGGATACATACCACAACATATAGTATTTAGACAAAACCTCGAAATTTGGTAGGCCAAGGCTAAGCAAGCCTCTACCGACCGGATTTAAGAGGGAGCGTGAAAAAAAATTAAGCTTGTCGCACGCTTTTTAAAAAATCAAAAACCACCGCTAATTTTTAGGGTTTTTATTACTTTGGCTAGCTGCGGTGACGAAGCTTACGCAGGGCGTTATTTGTCGCTGTTTTTTTAAAGCCGAGGGAATTGCTTTAGCCAGAACAAAGGGGTAAGATAAATTTCCGAATTAATCCTATGAAGTGCCCAGCTTGTCATAAACCAGATACTCGGGTCATGGATTCCCGGCTAATCGAAGACGGTATGACGATTCGCCGCCGAAGGGAATGCGAAAAGTGCGGTTTTCGGTTCTCCACGGTTGAACAGACTGAAATTTTGAACCTCAGCGTGGTCAAAAGGGACGGCCGGCACGAACCCTACAGCCGTGAAAAGCTGGAAACCGGTTTAAGGCGGTCTTTTCAGAAATTGTCGATTACCCAGGACGAATTCAAGCGGCTAGTGAACCGCATCGAGCGGGATATCCAGATTATCGGCCGGACCGAGATTAAATCCAAAGAGATTGGCGAAATTGTCATGCGGCACCTAAAAAGGGCAAATCAGGTAGCTTACATCCGTTTTGCTTCTGTCTATCGATCATTTAAAGACGTCGAGACTTTTCAAAGGGAACTCCACGATTTATTGAAGCCCCGTCGGGCCAAAGGCAAAAACCGTCATTAAATTTTCAAAAAAATCAAATAATTCATTATTAACTTTTAAATAAGCTTATGCCCCAGGCGAATTTAAGGGAAACCAAGACTCAAACCGAGGTTAGGGTTTTTGAATATCCGCCAACCGGTTTGCGAATTAAGCGTCGCTACACCTCGCCCGGGGTCGATCCATTAGAGCAGATTATTTACGAAAAACGCTCGTCAATTATCAAAAATCCCGACGGTCGGATTATTTATGAAATCAAAGACGTGGAAGTGCCGAGCTTTTGGTCCCAAGTGGCCACAGACATCCTGGCCCAAAAATATTTCCGGAAAAGCGATGTGCCGATGCTTGATGATGACGGCAAGTCAAAGCTGGACGCTCAAGGTAACCCGATTTTAGGTTCGGAACGGAGCGCAAAACAAGTGGTCAAGCGTTTGGCTGTATGTTGGCGCTGGTGGGGCGAGAGTCATGGTTATTTTGCTTCAGCCGAAGACGCCGAGGCGTATGAAAATGAAATGGAGCATATTTTAATACGACAGATGGGCGCGCCGAATTCGCCACAATGGTTTAACACGGGTTTGCAAGTTGCTTATGGCATAACCGGCAAGCCTCAAGGGCACTATTATGTCGAGCCCACGACTGGTGAATTAAAAAAATCCGAAGATGCTTACACTCACCCCCAGCCGCACGCCTGCTTTATTCAGAGTATTAAGGACGATTTGGTTAATGAAGGTGGGATTTTTGATTTAGTCACCCGAGAAGCCAGGCTTTTTAAATTTGGTTCGGGCACGGGCAGTAATTTTTCAGATATCCGGGGCAAAGGCGAAAAATTAAGCGGCGGCGGCACTTCCTCGGGATTAATGTCTTTTTTGCAGATTTTTGATAAAGCTGCGGGCGCGATCAAAAGCGGCGGCACCACGCGGCGGGCTGCCAAAATGGTCATCGTAAATGCGGATCATCCGGACATTGAAGAATATGTGAATTGGAAAGCGAAAGAAGAACAGAAGGTCGCCGATTTGGTTGCCGGCAGCAAAATTAACGCCAGATTCCTAAATGAAATTATGCAAGTTGCTAAAGCCGAGGGCGTTACCAAAATTAATGCTTCTCCCAAGCTAAAAAATGTTGTCCAGCAAGCTATTAACCACCACGTGCCTTTAAATTACATTGTGCGGGTTTTGGATTTGGTCAAGCAGGGCAAAACCAGCATTGACTTCCCGGTTTTTGACACACATTTTGAAGGCGAAGCCTACCAAACTGTTTCCGGCCAAAACAGCAATAATTCCGTCCGGGTCACCAATGAATTTATGGATGCGGTCAAAGCCAATGCGCCTTGGAATTTAAGAAGGCGGCTTGATGACGCAGTCACCAAGACTATTTCCGCCCGGGATTTGTGGGATCAGATTTCTTTTGCGGCTTGGTCTTGCGCGGATCCGGGTTTGCAATTTGATACCACGGTTAATGAATGGCACACCTGTCCGGAAGACGGCCGGATAAACGGCTCTAACCCCTGCAGTGAATATATGTTTTTAGACGACACGGCCTGCAACCTGGCTTCCATGAATCTGACTAAGTATTTGAACACGGAAACCGGGGTTTTTGATTTGGACAGCTTCCGGCACAGCATCAGGCTCTGGACGATTACTTTGGAAATCTCGGTTCTGATGGCGCAATTTCCCGGCCGGGAAATTGCGCGCAAGAGTTATGAATACCGCACCTTGGGGTTGGGCTATGCCAATCTGGGCACGGTTTTGATGATGCTCGGCATTCCGTATGATTCGGAAGAAGGCCGAGCAGTGGCCGCGAACCTGACGGCGATTATGACCGGCGAGGCTTATGCCACTTCGGCGGAGATGGCCAGCGCTTTGGGCGCTTTTCCGGCCTACGAACGGAACAAGCGGCATATGCTGCGGGTGATACGCAACCACCGCCGAGCCGCCTACAATGCGCCCGAGGATGAATATGAAAATTTAAGCATTAAACCCGCCGGCATTGATCCCGCAGCCAGCCCGGCATATTTGGTTGCTGCTACGCGAGAAGCCTGGGATCGGGCCATTACTTTGGGCGAGAAATATGGTTTTCGCAATGCGCAGACTACGCTTATCGCGCCCACCGGCACCATTGGCCTGATTATGGATTGCGATACCACCGGCGTCGAGCCGGATTTTGCCATGGTGAAATTTAAGAAATTGGCGGGCGGCGGCTTTTTTAAGATCGTCAATCAATCTTTGGATTTGGCTTTAAAGCGCCTGGGCTATACCGAACAGCAGATTCAGGATATTGAAAATTACGCTAAAGGCCACGGCAGCTTGCAGGGTTGCCCCAGCATAAACCCGGAAATTCTGCGCGCCAAAGGCTTTAGCGATTCGGCCCTACAGGCCATCGAGCAGAATTTAAAAACCGCTTTTGACATTCGTTTCGCTTTCACGCCCTATGCCCTGGGCGAAGAAGTTTTGAAAAAAGTCGGTTTAAGCGAAGAACAGCTGGCTGATCATGAACTGAATGTTTTAAAAGCCCTGGGCTTTACGGAAGCGCAGATTAACGAGGCTAATGAGTATGTCTGCGGCGCCATGACGGTGGAAGGCGCGCCGCACCTCAAGCCAGAACATTACCCCGTTTTTGATTGCGCCAACAAATGCGGGGTCAAAGGCAAACGTTTTATTGCTTATGACGCGCATTTGAAAATGATGGCCGCCACCCAGCCTTTTCTTTCAGGCGCAATTTCCAAAACCATTAACATGCCCAACGAAGCTAGCATCAAAGACATTTCCGATGCCTACACCAAAAGCTGGAAATACATGCTCAAAGCCGTAGCATTGTACCGCGACGGCTCCAAGCTTTCCCAGCCTTTGAATTCTGTAGCGGGTCTGGACGAATTAGGTCAAACCGAAACCAAGGCCGAGGAGATAAACGAAGCCGTGACGCCCAAACAGGTTTCCGACGCTGTGGCCGGCCAGATCGTTAGAATGGCTTTGCCCAACAAGCGCCGGGGTTTTGTGCAGAAATCCTATGTCGGCGGCCATAAAGTCTATTTGCGCACGGGTGAATATCCCGACGGTCGTTTGGGCGAAATCTTCATTGACATGTACAAAGAAGGCACGGCCTACCGCAGCTTGCTTTCCATGTTCGCCATTTCTATTTCCAAAGGTTTGCAATACGGCATACCGCTGGAAGAATATGTGGACACTTTCACTTACACCCGCTTTGAACCCGCCGGCCCGGTACAAGGCCATGAGAATGTAAAAATGGCTACTTCGATTTTGGATTATGTTTTCCGGATTTTGGGCTTTGAATACTTGGGCCGGACAGATTTAGTGCATGTGAAGCCCGACACCACGCCGCAGATGGAAAACAAACCCAAAGCCGTGCAAGAGCCTTTGCCCATGAATGTGCCCAAAGTGAACATTTCCGAAGCCGTCGCCAGCAATGTGACCTTTGGCATGCATTCCAAAGACGAAGCCCGGCAGCAGGGCTACACCGGCGACCAGTGCGCCGCCTGCGGGAGCATGAAAATGAAAAGAAACGGCACCTGCATCCTTTGTTTGGATTGCGGGGAAACCACAGGGTGTAGTTAAAATTTGTAGGGAAAACCTTGAACGGTTTTCCCTTTTCCCGCACCCTTTATTAAAATTTATGGGCGGGATCCCGCTCTGCGGTGACAACAGCCTCACTTACCCTTGTGGAATCGCGGCGTTAGTCGTTGCAATGACAAAATGAAAAAAGAGCGGGCCGGTAAGGTCCGCTCTTAAAGGTCGTGTGTCAGACTGGGTCATGAGCATGCTTTTTAGCAACCGCGATTTTTTTTAGGGAGCCATCCGGCTCTTCTTCCCAGACTTTCTGCTCTTCGTCAGTAAGCGGGCGCGTCATTTCCACTTCAGTCTGCCCGCGTTCTTTTGGGGTGTGATCACAGTACGCTCTTCCACAAACTGGACATAGGCTCATTAGTATTCCTCCTTTTAGGATTTCAATTTCTTTCGTGTTTTGAATCATGTACAAACCTCGCTTTTAATGTTCAATTTTAATAGATGACTTTATCCTAACAAGATAATTTTGTCAATTTAAAGTAGAAAATAAAGAACGAGCAACAAACCGGTCGCTCTTTAAGAAAAATCAGTCAAAAGGTATGACGGCTATTTTTTCTGGGCCTGGAAACCCCACGAGATACGGGGTATTCTTGCCCCAAGGAACTTAATAATCTTCTTATAAAGTTTTTAAAAGAACCTTATAGACCGTTATTACTCCAGGCCCAATTGGCCGAACGGCTTTCTTTATGGGAAGTTTTTTTAGAATAGCACAAGATAATTAAGATAGAAACAAAGGATTTATCAAACCGTAATACTGTCTAAAGATAATAACAGGCTTTAGTCATAGTATTGACAAAGAAATTAAACTTTGTTAAATTCGGCAGACTGTTCTTTGACACTCGGCCAGCGGAAGGCTGGCTGGTTATCCTAAAACCAATTCTGGCGGAAGGCCAGAGCGGATGTGAAAGGAGGTACCCACATGCGGTACCAAACACCCAAGCGCGTGCAGCAGCTGCAAGCGCAGTTCCCAGAGCTCAAGCATATTATTGAGCGTTTTAAACGCGGCGACGGCCCAGCGCACCGGACTAGCATTTTAGTCCAACGGGCTGATCCTGCGTTCCTGTACAGTTACGCAGAGATTGCTGATGGCGAGCGAAATTATGTTGCTCCGTTCAATGATGAAACCCTTCGGAAAGGTTGCGTCGCTACGCGGTACCAATTTCTTTTCTTTGTTGAAGCGAATGGCGCTATTAACGACGAAATCGCTTATAAGGATTTCCGCAAGGCGTTCTGCATTGATCTGCTGCTTGCCCGCACATCGAAATTGCCGGCTATCAATCGGATTATTTTGCTAAGCGTTCTTACCTGGCACAAAGAGCAGGATGTGCTCACTGCGGCAAGCAACCTGGGTGAGTACCAAGGGACTGATCTGGAGATAATTATTTATCAGGCGCCAAAGTGCGGGTGGTATGAGCTCCTGGTCTCGACAGACCTCAGCAAAAATGTACCCATTGAGCGAATGATTGATGTAATTATTTTGGGTTGTCGCCCTGAGCGGCCAGATGTGCAGCGATTTCACGCTGAGCTTAACAAGATCGCCAAGGAATTTAGCACGCAGGTTTATGCGAAGGGACTGAAGGCGCTTATTGATAGGTCAAAAATACGTGGCATGTCCGGCACCTTTAACGGTGTGGAGCTCATGAGCTGGGTGGCCGCGGGCAGAGTCGCTTTGACTTTGCAACGCGGCTCACACGATCTGACCTTTGCGGTTGCTGAAGGCGAATACTACAATGTTGGCCTGCACAGCATGAGCGGCACAGTGGAAGAAATCCGGTCACTCGTAGTTGACCTGACTGCTGGTTGGTCTGCGCTCAATGAAGCGGAGCGTGCCCAGCAGTATCAGGATAACCAGAAAGTCAGTTTGTTTTGATCATTGAAAAGGATTGCCTGGTGGCAGTCCTTTTTTTATAGCAATAAGAGCGATCCAGCTGGATCGCTCTTTAAAAAAACTTAAGGAGTGCTAAGGTCAAAAATAATCGGAACATCCTGCCGATTTTTCCACTTTTTGATGCGTTGAGCGACGCACCCCGACCTTTCGCGCAGTATGGCTTTAAGGTGCCGGTCAAGCGCAAGACCCTTGGCTTTGTGCCGGATGGCAATTTCAATCCGGATGGGGATTTCAGCGCTGGCTTCCAAGCCGGCCTCGGTGGGGAAAGAGAATAAAATGTCGTGTTTGGAGCTGTCATACCCCAAGGCGAAGCCGAAATTGTTCCAAATGCGTGTTTCCAAATCCTTGGCGTGCTCGGCAATTTCTTCGGCAGTCAGATTCCAGATTCTGACATGCAGCGGCCAATCCTTGTGTTCGGTCAAGGGTATTAATGCCATTTAAAACTCCTTTTTTGGTTTCTGGTTTTATGGAAAAAATTTAATACTTTAAAAAATTTTGTCAACCCTTGAAAAAAAATGACCATCTGAATCTTCAAATGGTCATTTAAAGGGGGGTCATTGGCTTATGCCCATCGCGTTTTGCTGCAGTTTTTCCACGGCTGAAATAAATTCCTTAGAATCGCTTTTTAGAAAAGGTAAACAGATAGCCGCTGCTCCGATAAGCGAGACGACCAAGTTAATAACCCACCCTTCTTCGTCTATCCAACCCATTTGTTCCGCAAGTAGATGGCCAAAAATAAAGAACAAGAATAAGAGCAGGAATTGCAGCAGCAAGAAAAAGCCGAGGAAAGGCTTCACTTTAGCTTTGGTTACAGCCTTGCGGTGGAACCAGGGCCTCATCACATAAGCGCAGAAAAGAGCGAGTGTGCATGCCAAAATCAAACACAAGACATAGGTAATTGAAAGGAGCATTTAAAACCTCCTTATTTTTTTGTTTTATTTTACATAACCTTATCTTAATTCTGTGGTTTGGTCAAGAAGGGATTAAAAAATGACCCTTGAAGAATTTTCTTGGGTCATATTAAAGTTATACTCTGGTGGTCGAAATCTCCTCCCGCAATTTTTCAACCCTGCAATAAAAAGCCCGAGAGTCAGCTCTGAAACCGATTAGACAGACCAGCAAGGCGCAAGCCAAAGCGCTCATGAAATTGCTATAGGCCCCGGCATCAAAAACCAGAAATTGAAGCGCAGAAATGACGAAAAAAATCGTCAAGAACTGTGCTGTCAGAAACAAGTTTTTGTAAAGCGTTTGCCGGCGGGTTTGTAGCGCTTTTTTTTGGAAGTGTTTATCGATGCGAAAAAGACAAACAATAGATACGGCGCTGACGGAAAGCCAGAATAAAGTAAAGTGCATTGTTCCTCCAGGAATTTTGGTATTTTTTTTATAATCTTAACTTACACTGGGTATTAAACTTTGTAAATATAAAAGCCCCAAGTTTGCTCGGGGCTTTACAAATTTTTCAGGCCCGAGAATGCGGCTTAATCAGGTCGCCGAAAAATTCCTCTTGGTCTTTGAGGATCAAATATTTATTCACCACGGAATCAAAAGCCTTGTAACGATACAGCTTTAAAAGCTTGAAAGCTTTGCGTAATTCCTCAGTCTCTAAACCGCCCACGGCTTCAAAAAAGAATCTTTCGATAAGCTCATCTGGAATTTGCGGTTTTTCAATGGCTTCCAGAATAATGCAGTCCGCCGAAACGCACCGGCAGGTAATCGTGGTCAAATCCGGCACGATCTTGGAGTTTTCTTCCCGCTTGGCGTATGTTCGATAAAGATCCAAGATTGAGTTTTGGCGTTCTTCCGGCTTGGCTTTGGCAAGAATTTGGTTTATTTCTTGGCAGAATTTTTTTAGCTCAACATCCGGGTTGGCCATGTTATGCCCTCCGTTTTTTGCAATGTTCAGTTTGTTTACTATATTTTCTCAAATACCCAAAGGTTTGTCAAAAATAAAAACCCCTCTTTAACTTACTTTCAGAGGGGTTAAAACTGAACGTATTTTATTTGAATCCCTTTGCTTTTTGCCGAATGGCCTGATGGATTTGTTTAAAAAGGCCTGGTCGGTGCTTTTCCAAGATGTGCAAAAACCCGATCAAGCCACCGGTGGAATGCCGGCTTTTTAGGTAAGCATTGAGTTTTTTCACGATTTCCGCATTCGGGACCTTTTTGTCGCGAACAGCTTTTTGTAAGGTGTCAATATCCATTCATCCTCCATGATTCTGGTTTTTGGAAAATTAAATTTAAATGAGGTTTGATATAAAGTCAAGCTGAAACCAAACAAAAAAGCCTGCCGGAGAATCCAGGCAGGCCAAAAAGGTTAAAGAGATCATTCTTGCGGTTCAATAGTCAGGCTTGCCTCGGCTACGGAATGTAATCCCAGCATTCTTTGGGTTAAGTAATTCCGGGTTGTTAGCCATTCATTGGCGATTTCCTGGACGCGGACCTCGTCGGCTTCTTCTTCCCACTCGATAATTACCCGATCCAACCAATTGCCCATAACCAGCAAGCCGTCCATAATGAGTTTGAATTTCACCTGCAATTTTTGCCCTTTCTTTAAAATAAGTTTTTGGGCATCCAATGCGCGGGTGAATTCAGCGGTTCCGATTGCTGAACAGTGTTAAGTTTCTTATTTTCTCCTCACACTAGCGTGGACCGAAATTTTTGTCAAAACCCCCAAGAAAGCCTCAAGGGGGTTAAAAAATTACTTAGCTTCTTCCATCGGCTCTATGCTCAGACTGGAATCACTGACTCGGGTTAAGCCCGACATCCGGCTGGTCAAAAAATTGTGATCCTTTAGCCATTTCTGGGAAACGGCATTAACTTCTTCCCAGTTCATTTCTTCGAACCAATCAATTATCAATTCGTCATAAGACTTACCGTTAACCACGGCGTTCTGCATATGCAGTATGAAGTTTACCCGCATTTTTCCTCCTTGAAAAAAGCTTACCTTTATTTTCAAGACAGCATAAGCCAAAAAATGGCTTTTGTCAACCCCGCACCACTTTCCAGTAAAGCGCCAACACTTAGTACTAAGATATTTACTAGGCAAACAACCTTGCACTAAACTTAAGGTTTAATTTGGAAAGTGGTGCGGGGTTAAGAGTGTGGTCAAGATTTTTCGTACAAAAAATCCCCTGATTTTAACGAGAGGGGATTTTCGTTTTTTAGTTCTAAGCTTAAGCCGTAGTTTCGGAGTGTTTTTTAAGCTCATCGTGCAATTCGGCCAGAGCCTGAATCACCCCATCTAAACCCAAGTCATTAGTTTGGGTTCGTGAAATTATGCTTTCAGCGTGCGCTTGTAATTCTTCCATATAATATAAAAATAATTTAATTTCAAAACCGCTAAGGTTAGCATGGTCTTGCGTTATTGTCAAGCCCCGACCTATGGCAAAAAGAAGCCCTCAATGATATTGAGGGCTTGGAATGATAGGCGGCTTTTGTAAAAGCCGAGTCCCTAAATTTGGAATGCAACCCCACCCATTTAGTTGGGCCGGGAGGCCGATACGGCGATTGCTTCCTAAAAAACAACGAGCGTGTGTTTTGAAGCGTTTTTTGGCCTGGGAAATCCTGATGGTCGCATTCCATGTGCTTCCTTGAGCGGGAAAGGAGCTCTAAACCATCAGGTAATCTGCTATCAGTATATGACAGTTTTTAGTTAAAGCAAACATGAAGAAGCCTGCCCGGTTGGGAGCGAGCAGGCGGATGAAGGAACACTTCGTTAGTTTTAGGATTCGCTAGCGAAGTTTAAGGGGCTTTGGAGAAATGACTTTTATCGGCGATTCTCCGAAAATATTATACCTTAAACTTTATTTTTTTCAAAATTTTGCGCTTTTTTGCGGCATTAAGTAAGCTATATTAAGCCAAAGCTTGTATGCCAGAAAAATCTATTCCCAAATTAAAGGTTTTTCCCCAAGGTATAAATGTTTACTATTGGGGCCGAGGCAAGGGCAAAACCACTGCCGCTATTGGTTTGGCGGTCAGAGCCGTTGGCTATGGTTTGAAAGTTTTGTTTTTCCAATTTTTCAAAAATCCCAAATGGCCTTCCGGCGAAAGGATCTCCTTGGAAAAACTGGGCGTAAAAGTTGAAATTCACGGGGCGGGTTTTGTTGGCATCTGGGGCGACCGGAAATCATTTGCTGAACACCAGCGCTTGGCTGTGCGGGCGCTTAGCTTAGCCAAGCGGTTATTAGCCTCGGGGAAATATCAGGTCGTAATACTCGATGAAATAGTTTCATGTTTAGAAGTCGGTTTGTTGGCCGAAAAACAAGTTGTTGATTTGCTGAAACTTAAAGCCAGGTCGAAAAAATTAAAAGCTATCCATTTGGTAATTACGGGTCACGAAAAATATCCACGACTGGCAAAGCTTTGTGACTTGATTACGGAAATGAAAATGGTTAAACACCCTTTTTATAAGGGGTACTTAGCCGTGAAGGGGATTGATTATTGATGTTCCAAGCTTGATTTTTTTACATTGACAATTTCATCTCTACAGCTTAAGCTGACATTACATAAGTTCTAAAAAATAAAAAAATAGGAGGCAGGTAAGTGAAGAGAAAACTGTTCTATGCAATTGGTTTGGCGGCTTCGTTGGTTATTTTGCAAGCGTCAGATCTGAACCCGCTGCTTTTCTGGGAACCTTATCAGGTTTTTCTGAATAAGCTGATTAAGGAAGTCCCAGGTCTACTTATGGGTGTTGTGTTTCTCTCGCTATTAGTAATAAGCGCCATCAACGGTCATCTTGATGCCGAAACAAGAGTCACAAAGTAAACTTAGTGGGAAGAAAAATTTTCTTCCCACTTTTTATATAATAAAAAAGCGTCACTTGGTTAAGCGACGCTTTTAGGAACGATAGTGATTTACGCTCGAGAAGCTTTAAGTAAAGCTTCAAAGTATGGATTTGTTGAGGCCTGGGCGATCTCCCGCGCCAGGTCTAATTTAATCCACTCCATGTCCAGCGCCAGCACTAGAACCAGGGCTTCATCAGCCAGTTCAGGCAGGCCGGAAAAGGCCAGAAAACCACAGTTATATTTACAAGGATCTGAGGAATAAAACGTACCCAAAGGGATCCCGCCACCGTATATCTCATACTTTTCATTTCGCCGTACAAACGAACTGATGGGCGGTTTTTCTTTTTCGTCGGAAAAATGGTCATTATAATGTAGATTGTGTAATAAGCGGCATTTCTTGCAAGCAATTTCGTAATACTTGGCCGGGTCATTTTTTGGCACTTCGCCAATGGCGAACCCAACCAGAAAACTTCCGCGCAATCCCATAAGGGTCAGAATCCCGCCTTTTCGATCCTTCCGGTCGTATTCCGGCAGATTAACCAGAACACCCAAGATTTGGGTAGCCTGCTTGGTGATTTCATCTGTGTTTTTGCCCAGAAATTCCAAAGCATAAGGCATTGTTCGTTCGGATTGGGTATTTCCCATTTTCAAGCTCCTTTGTGTCGTTTTTGGTTATTTTTTAATTTTCAAATTAGCCTAGCAAATTTGCGGGCTTTGTCAAGGTATGGTATCTTTCTTTTACTTAACAATTTAACCAGGCAATCCGGTGCGAATCCGGAACGGTCCCGCCACGGTATTCCGCCCTTCCTGCTGGAAGGTCGTGAGAGTCCGACGCCTTTCCGCCTCATCGGCGGATTAAGACAAATCCTTCGGGAAAAGGTCGAATAGGATCGGATATCTTTCCTGACGGCTAACCTGAAGCCGCCAGGCTTTTTTTAATTCTTAACCTTAAAAAATTTATGAATTATATAAATTCTATCAAACCCTTTGGCCTTTTGGTTGTTTTAGTTGTTGCGTTGGTGGCTTGTACGCCAATTTCCAATCAAAACCAAAATTTAAATCAAAACGCCAACACCAATACCGCAAACGCCAATGTCAGCCAGCAAAACACTAATGCCGTGCCGAGCGTTTCTTATGTTGGCGAAGCTGGCAAAACCGCTTTGGAATTGCTTAAGTCCAAATTTCAAGGCGTAACCACAAAAACTTCGGGCCAGGGCGAATATGTGACCGGCATTAATGGCCGCGAGGCCGGCGAAAAAGAATATTGGGGTTTTTATGTTAACGGAAAATCCGCACCAGTCGGCGCGGGTCAATATCAAACCAAGACGGATGATCAAATCGAATGGAAATTAATCACTTTTTAATTTTATGATGATTAAAAAATATCTTACTACCCAAAATCTTACAGCCGGAATTTTGATTGCCTTTGCCGTGGCGGCCAGATTTTTGCCTCACCCGGCGAATTTCGCGCCCGTGGCAGCCGTGGCCATGTTCAGCGGCGTATATTTGGGCAAGCGCGCCTCCATTGTCGTGCCAGTGCTGGCCATGATGGCTTCGGACATCTTTTTGGGCTTGCATAACCTAATTTTTTTCACTTGGGGGTGTATGATTTTGTCGGGCCTAATCGGCCGGGTTGTTAGAAAGAAAAAAAATGTTTACACAATCGCGGGCGGGATCTTGCTTGGTTCAGTGATTTTCTTTTTGGTTACCAATGCCGCGGTCTGGTTTTTCAATCACGGCGAATTCTATGCCTTCAATTTTTCGGGATTGATATTGGCGTATGAATACGGCTTGCCGTTTTTCCGAAACACTGTGCTGGGCGATCTGTTTTACACCGGGGTATTTTTCGGCGTAATGGAGTTGGTTTTAGCCTGGCAGAAAAGAAAAGTTACCATTCGGACCTAGCTAATTATCGCCTTAAAGTTTATGCCAGCCGGTAATTGCTTTTTTTGTCATTTCGCAGTAAAATTGCGGGCATGCGACACTATTACCGCTATACGCCCGGTCCCCGGGGCGGTCTTGGCCAAGGCCGGCCACACCGGCTTGGCAAAAGCCCTCTAACCGTGGGTTTTATTATTCTGGTTTTGATTTTGCTGTTTATCGCTTATTTGAAATCCGGCAAAAAGGTGGAAAACCAGAACGAAGATATCGCCAATTTGAATTTGCCATCAACCAACGCGGCTATTGCTCAAGCCAGCTTGACGACAGCGGATTGCCCGGGCGTGATTAGTGTTGCCAGCACTACGGAAAAAGCCGTGGCTTTAACTTATGATGTCGGTACTTTACCCGGGGATCTGGAAAAAACTTTGCCGGCGGCCAAGGCCGCCAATGTACCGGCTGCGTTTTTCGTCACAGGCAAAATAATTGAAACGAACAAACCGCTGATCGAAAACATTCATGCCGCTGGTTTTCCCATCTACAATCATTCTTACGACAATTTGAAATTTACCACCTTGTCCGATAAGGAAATCCAAGCCCAACTGCAGGCCACGGAAGATTTGATTAAAAGCGTGAGCGGAGTGTCGGCCAAGCCCTTTGCGCGTTTGCCATTTGGCGAGAGCACGCCGGCCGTGGTGGAAACCATGCGCCAGGCTGGGTATTGCCCTTTGACCTGGACCGTTGACGGGTTGGATATTTCTTCGAGTGCGACCCTGGATTCAGTTGCCACGCGAATAAAAACCTACATTAAACCCGGCGGGATAATCTTGTTGCACGCCGGCAGTGATTTGGCTGCCACCGTCACGCCTAAAATCGTCAGCGATTTGCAAGCTATGGGCTATCGTTTTGTCAGCTTGACTGAATTATTCAACCTGGCAAAAATAAACAATACCAGCAGTAATGTAAATACTCCGGCTAATGTGAATTCCCAGGAAACAAATCAAAATCTAAACCAAAGTCCGACTCAAGTTGCCCCCGAAAAGATTTTGCCAGCCTAAATTTTTTTAAGCCCTTACTACGGGCTGTGGTATAATATCCAGGCTTTTCTTTATCCCCGTTTTTTCAGGTTTTTCTAAGCTTAATAAATTACCCTTAAATTATGTTTATCCAAAACCCAAATCCCGAACCGGGGAATCCGGAAAATCGGCCAGCTGACTTGGCTAAAACGCAAAAGTCCCCGCGCCAGCCTGCGATCACATATCAAACCTTGGTCGTGGCCGTGATTTTGAGTTTGGTTTTAGGCACGCTCGGCGGGGCCGTAGCCGGGCTTTTTGCCACGGGGCAATTCGACAAATGGTTTAATAAAACTTTTTCCAATAAGACCAGTGCCCCGTCTGACACGACGCAGACCCTAAGCGTGAAAGAAGAGTCGGAAACCGTGGAAGTAGTAAAAAAAGTCCAGCCATCTGTCGTCAGCATCATCATCAGCAAAGATTTAAGTAAAATTTACAGCCAGTCCGGCCCCTACAGTTTCTTTTTTGGTCCCCAACCAAGGCAAGGCTTGCAACAAGTTGGCGGTGGGTCAGGTTTTATTTTGACGGCCGATGGTTACATCATGACCAACAAGCATGTGGTTAACGATGATCAAGCTGAATATTCCGTAGTCACCAATGACGGTAAAACTTACGCGGCCAAAGTCGTAGCCACAGATCCATTTAATGATCTGGCCGTGGTTAAGATCGAGGCAAACAACCTCAAGTCTTTGCAATTGGGAAATTCCGATGCCTTGCAGATCGGCCAGACGGTCATTGCTATTGGGAACGCTTTAGGTCAGTATGAAAATACAGTCACTAAAGGCATTGTTTCGGGTTTAGCGCGGGAAGTGACGGCCGGTGACGGCAATAGCTCGGAAAACCTTTCGGATGTCATCCAAACTGATGCCGCTATAAACCCGGGAAATTCAGGCGGACCTTTGGTGGATTTAAGCGGTGCCGTGATCGGAGTGAATACGGCAGTCAGCCAGGAAGGCCAGCTGATTGGGTTTGCCATACCTTCCAACGAAGCCAGCAAGGTGTTTGAAAGCGTAAGAAAAACCGGCAAGGTAGTTAGGCCGTATTTGGGAGTTAGGTACGTCCAAGTCACCCAAGAAATTCAAGCACAAGAAAAATTAAGCGTGGACTACGGGGCCTTGATTCAGAAAGGTTCCGGGGTCAATGAGCCCGCAATCGTGCCAGGCAGCCCAGCAGAAAAAGCCGGTCTGCAGGCCGACGACATTATTTTGGAACTTGATGGTGTGAAGATTGACGACGACCATTCTTTGGCTTCGGAAATCCAAAAACACGCCCCAGGCGATTCGGTCACCCTGAAAATTTTAAGCGGCGGTAAAGAAAAAACAATCGAAGTCACTTTGGCGGAATTGAAGCAGTAGCGCAGAATTGTTAAGATTTAAGTATGCCCGCAATTCTTAATCAGATTCAAGACCTCCAGGCGAAGCTGACTTCGACTTGGAGGTTGCTTTGACTTAGACCAAAGAAAACAAAAAATTCAAGAACTGGATGACCAAATGAGTCAGCCGGATTTTTGGGCGGACACGGTTAATGCTAAAGCCGTCAGCCGCCATGCGGAAGAAATGCGTCAGGAAATAAAAGCCTGGACGGATCTGCGTAAAAATCTGGATGAATTGCTAAAATTTTCGGAAGAAGCGAAAGCGGAGGCGGATTTACAAGCGGAGATTGAAAAAAAATATTTTGAGCTGAAGAACCAATATGAAAAATTGGAATTCCAAGTTTTACTGGCTGGCCAGCATGATGAAAAAAATGCGATTTTTGCGATACATGCGGGCACTGGCGGCGTTGACGCCCAGGATTGGGCCGAAATGCTTTTGCGCATGCTGATCAGGTTTTGCGAAAAGAAGGGCTGGGCTGCAAAGATTGTCGATGAATCCCGCGGCCAGGAAGCCGGCATAAAAAGCGCTACCGTGATCGTGGAAGGTCGATATGCTTATGGCTATTTAAAATCAGAAGCCGGCGTTCACCGCTTGGTCAGGATTTCTCCTTATGATGCGGAAAAAATGCGGCATACTTCATTTGCTTTAGTGGAGGTTTTGCCGGAATTTAATGAAGTGGAAGAGATTCCTATTGAGGAAAAAGATTTGCGGATAGACACTTTTTTGTCATCAGGCCACGGCGGTCAAAGCGTACAGACGACTTACTCGGCCGTGAGAATTGTGCATATTCCAACGAATATCGTCGTAACCTGCCAGAACGAAAGGTCGCAAAAACAAAACAAGGAAACGGCTATGAAAATCTTGAGGGCCAAGCTTCACCGAATTTCCTTTAACAAACAGCAAGCTGAAAAACAAGAATTGCGCGGAGCATACAGTGAAGCCGCCTGGGGCAACCAAATCCGAAGCTATGTTTTACAGCCGTACAAATTAGTCAAAGATCATCGAACCGAGGTTGAAAGCCACCAGCCCGACGAGGTTTTAAACGGGGATTTGGACAAGTTTATTGAAGGGTATCTGCGTTGGTCAGCCGGCAAAAAATAAACCATATTTTTGACCTTAGCAGGGGAATGCGCTAAGGTGTTTTTGACTTAAACCAAAAAATAGAGAATTGCTTTGACAACTAAATAAGAAAGGCGGAAACGCTTATGTGTGGAATTGTTGGTTATGTCGGCAAAGAGCCAGCCCTCCCCAGATTGATTTCTGGGCTGAAAAAGCTGGAATATCGAGGTTATGATTCAGCCGGCCTTGCCGTCTTTGACGACAAAGAGCTTTGCGTAATCAAGCAGGCTGGATCGGTTAACGGTTTAGAAACCACCACGCAAAAATTATGCCGTCCAAACATTACCGCCGGCATTGCCCACACCCGTTGGGCGACGCACGGCGAGCCGAATGAAACAAACGCGCACCCGCACCGGGGGTGTGGAAACGGCCAAGCGTGTAAAATCCAGATAGCGCTGGTTCACAACGGTACTCTGGATAATTTTGAGACTTTAAAAAGCCTCGTTCTCAAGCGCGGACACGTTCTGCGTTCCGAAACGGACACGGAATTGCTGGTTCACCTGATCGCTGAAGTTTACAAAGATGATCCTGTGCTGGCTCTGCGGACCGCGCTGCAGCAAGTGCAAGGCACTTTTGGCCTGGCCGTGCTGATGGCGGGTTTTTCCGATAGGATTTTTTTTGCGCGAAATGGCGCGCCCCTGGCATTAGGCTTGAGCCTCAAGGGTAATTTTATCGCCTCGGATCCGTTGGCGTTTCGGTTCTACACTGACCGCATGGTCAATCTGGAAGATGGGAACTTAGGCTGGATTTCAGGTTCAGACTATCAAGTGGTGAATATGAACGCCGATAAAGTGGAAAACGAGGTCGAAACAATTCCTTGGTCATTAGAAACCGCGGAAAAAGGCGAACATGACCATTTTATGAGCAAGGAGATTAAGGAGCAGCCTCAAGTGCTTACGCAAGCTCTGCGCGGTCGACTGTTGGATGACGGTACAGTTAAACTCGGCGGACTAGACTCGCACCAAGAACTTTTACGTATGATGCAAAACCATGTCTTTGTGGGCGCCGGAACTTCCTTAAACGCCGGTATGATATCGAAGATTTTTTTCCAAGAGCTTGCCGAGTTGTCGGCCGATTGGGAAAGCGCTTCGGAATTGGCCAACCAAAAGCGACCGATATTCCCTGTCCAAACCGCGTTTTGGGCGATTAGCCAGTCTGGTGAAACTAAAGACCTGCTGGACGCGCTAAAAACCCTCAAGCAGCAGGATCTGCCTTGCTTTGGCATTGTCAACAAGGTCGGCAGTGAAATCGCCAGGCTTACCGGTAAAGGCGTTTACATTCACGCTGGCATGGAAATCGCCGTGGCCTCCACTAAGGCGTTTACCAATCAGCTCGTGACACTCTTCCTTATTGCGATGTATTTGCGCCAAATTCGCGGTTTGCCAAAAATCAATTGGCATGATCGGCTTCTCGCCGATTTGCGCAAACTGCCTTTGCTGGTGACCGAAGTCTTAAATCGTGAAAACGAAATAATAGACGCGGCCAAGCGGTATGCCGGTTATCCCAATTTTCTGTATTTAGGCCGGGGCGTGAATTATCCCGTGGCCTTGGAAGGCGCTTTAAAACTCAAAGAGATTGCCTATGTGAATGCCATTGGTTATTCCGCCGGCGAAATGAAACACGGGCCGATCGCTTTGATCGACGGCGGTTTTCCGACTTTGGTCATCGCACCAAAACAAGACGATTATTATTCCCAGATAACCACAAACATCCAGCAGATTCGTTCCCGCCGAGGCAGGATCATCGCCGTGGCCACCGATGGCGACGATGAAATTAAAAATTGCGTGGATGATGTTATCTGGATTCCGCAGATTGATTATTACCTAACGCCGATCCTTGCGGTCGTGCCTCTGCAGCTCTTTGCCTACCACATTGCCCGGCTCCGCGGCCTGAACCCGGATAAACCGCGCAACCTGGCTAAGAGCGTGACGGTT
This sequence comes from Candidatus Parcubacteria bacterium, assembly GCA_003597955.1. Lineage (GTDB taxonomy): Bacteria > Patescibacteriota > Patescibacteriia > PEXW01 > PEXW01 > PEXW01. The sequence continues at coordinate 72,825 of QZJU01000020.1, read as the reverse complement.
AAGTGATTTGAACATTTATTACACCCTAACTTAAAGAAGTTAGGGTGTTTTGACATCTTTAAATGTTTCTATTAAATTAAAAAAGACAAGCGGACGAGCAGGCAATATGACGCCCTCTCGCTGGCTTTTTATTTCAACCTTCGCCGTCTGCGCCGGAATCACTCTTGGGTATCCGGGGGTTTCGATTTGGTTAAAAGCGGCTTGGCTGATTTTTTTACTAGTTTGGGTTATTATCTGGCGCGCGGGTTTGCGCGGCATATTTTGCAGCCTACTTTTGATAGGTTTAATTTTTTTGCGAACCCAGCAGGCTTTAAATTTTCCTAAGCTGGTAAAAAGCGATTTTACCGGCCGGGGGTCGGTTAAAAACATCACTTTAAAAAGCACAAACCGGCAGCAACTCATCATTGAACTGGAAAAAGGATTCCGGGTTTTGGCGACAATTCAAGATCGGGAGATAAAAATTAATGATACGCTTGAAGTTTTTTGCCGGGAGATTTCCGAACCAAAATTAACCCCTGCGCAGATCCGGCGTGAGCGAATTTCCGGATTTTGCGCAAACCCGCGCGTAAAAGTAATTGCGGCGGCCAGTTTTAATTACCGGGATCTTATCTGGCAAGGTCGGATGAAATTTATTAAAAGCCTGCAAAAGGTTTTACCGTTCCAAGAGGCCAGTCTGGCTGCGGGCATGACCATCGGTGAAACGTCATTTTTTTCCCAGACCAGCCTTGACGAATTCAGACGGACCGGGCTTAGTCATTTAATTGCGGTTTCTGGCCAAAACCTTTCCCTGATATTGATTTTGTTTATTTTTGTTTTCAACAAATACTTTCCAAAAATTATCAGAATCGGCCTAATCTCGGTTCTGGCTTTTAGTTTTGTAATCCTGACCGGGGGTGAAGCTTCAATTTTACGCGCGGCGGTAATGGCGATTTTGGCTTTAGCGATACAGAATATCGGCCGGCCGGTTTCCGGCCTGAATGTTTTATTCGCCGCGGCCGCGGTTTTGTTGATAATAAACCCAACTTTGCTTTGGGATAATCTCGGCTTCCAGCTTTCCTTTGGCGCGACTTTCGGGCTAATTGCTTTTAGCCAGCCGTTTCAAATTTGGTTGGCCAGGTTGCCGAAATTTGTGCGTGAAGTTTTAAGCGCGACTTTGGCCGCGACTTGCGGAACCCTGCCAGTGGTTTTGATAAATTTTCAGCAAATTTCCATCATCAGTCCCATTACCAACCTAATTGTCGTACCGCTGGTGCCATGGATTATGGGCTTGGTAAGCTTTGTCGGCCTGGCAAATTTGGTTTGGCCGCCCACAGCCCAATTGGTCGGTCTAGCGACTTGGGGTTTTTTAAAATTTGTCGAGCTGGTTTCGGTCTTCGGATCGCGTTTGCCCGGTGCTAGCTTGATAATGCCGCTCTGGCTGGCAGTCACTTTGGTTTTCGCAATCGTCTTGGTTTTGCGAATTTTATTCGGTAAATATGTCAAACCGCTTTTTGATTAGTAAAAAATTCGCCTTAAGCCTGATTGGTTTCTTGGTTTTGAGCCTTGGAATTTGGTTTTGGCAAAGCCGTGCAGACCAGACTTTAAGAGTTTGGTTTGCCGATGTCGGCCAAGGTGACGGCATAATTATCCGCACGCCCAGCCAGGAAACCATTATTATTGACGGTGGCCCAAGCCAGAAATTCGTGGAGCAAGTCGACGCGAAATTGCCCTTGACTGACCGGAATGTTGATTTGCTGGTTGCCACGCACTTGGACGCTGATCATATTACGGGCTTGCTGGCGCTTTTAAAAACTGGCCGGGTTAAACGCGTGTTGATGACTGAAGCGTTTAGCGATTCTGCATTGTCAAAAAATTTTTTGGCTGAAATCGCCGCGAAAAACCTGCCGGTAATTAACGGCGCGCAAGGCCTGGAAATTTTTTTCGGCCAGGTCCGGGCGAAGATTCTCTGGCCGCCGAAAGATTTTTCTTTTGACCCTAAGAATTTGAATCTCGGCTCGATTGTTTTGGAGCTTTCGTATGGCGAAGTAGATTTTTTATTTACCGGAGACGCGCCAGACAAAGTCGAAAGTCGGCTGGTTGACGCCAATCAGCTTCGCCCAGTTGAAGTGTTAAAAGTCGGACATCACGGCAGTAAATCCTCAACCAGTGAAGAATTCCTAAATGCAACCAAGCCGCAATATACGATTCTTTCAGTTGGCGCCAAAAACCGATATGGCCATCCGGCGCCAAGCGTTTTAGAGCGTTTACAGAAAAGCAATGCAGAAATCCACCGGACGGATTTGGAGGGCGAGATACTGGCGCAAAGCACGAAGGAGCGTTTAATAATTATTTCTCATAAATAAAAAAGCCTTTGTCTATAAAGACAAAGGCTTGTGGATCAGCTCATAGCCTCGGCAATTTTGGGAATAATCTCGGCTACAGGTCGGCCTGCCAAGCGCTTGAAGACATCCGCGAGCAGTCCGAGCTGTTCGTTGCCTATGCGGTTGTTATCCAAAGACCGGATAAGCTCATAGGCTTTCATGATGTTTTCAGACGTGGCTGGCTGATTGGCAAGTTCGAGTAACTGTTTTACCCGTTCCAGGTCAGCGCTCAAGCGGACCATAACCTGCATTTTATGCCCCAGCGCCTGCGTTTTTTCTTCCAAGGCTTTTTTAATCACCGGATCCGGATCAATATCGCCGATACTAACCCGATAGATCTCGGCGCCCCAGCGGTTCGTTTCCTGGTTAACAGCCACCGCGATTTTTAAATGCAACTCGCTGCGAGTGGCAATGACTTTATCACGGTCAGCCGCCGGCATATCCAAACCTTCCAAAGTTATACCCAGCAGTTCTTGGAAAGAATAAACTTGGACATGCTTTCGCTGCTCTTGCAGGGTTATCGTTTTTATCCGTTCAGTGAAGATTTTGTCCCCAATCTGGGTAAAATCAAAGAGTTGGTTACCTGGATGCCAACCGAGCAAGCTCAAAATTTTTCGCCAGCCTTTAAAAGGCTGATCGTCTTGGCGCTTGATGCTCCAAAAAACCGAAACATTCCTGATTTCCACCATTACGCCATTCGTAGTCATAATAGTTTCCGACTGTCGCCCGGGTTCTTGATCGTCACGCAAAACTACGAGTTCGTTTTCGGTTATGGGAACTTCCGTGTATGTATAAAGCCATCTTGGCAGCCAAACCGGTCCTTCAAGCAGACGAATATGCAATCTTTTGCCCAAAAAGATAGGCAGCCACTGTTTTTGACTGGGCACGAACCTTATGCCCCAAGCCACGAGCAATCCAAATAGTAAGAACAGTATTAGCGGCATGATTTCCTCCTTTGAATTCATGCGTTTTGTTTTTGATTTATTCTCGTGAGACTAGCAGGAAATTGTATAAATGTCAAGTTACCGGTTATGGAATTGTCTACGAATTACAAATAAAAGTACGTCTGCTCGCCACCCGCCCGAACGACTGAAGTCGTTCAGTCGGGCGGGTCGCTTCACAAGGCGAAACGGGCGGGAATATACGAAATACAAATAAGAAGAGTGTAGACTGTGTTTTTAATCAAGTGAATGTGTAAAATATTTACCCCTCCAAAAAACCTTGACAAATTCGCAAATAAATGTTAGCTTGGATTGTTATAGCCATGGCTTTCCAGGTTATAGCTCCAGCCGATGAGGTTGGAAGTTCGTTGAAAATTTAATCAACAATTAAGAACATAAACAATACTATAAACGAAAGGAGTTAGTCATGGCAAAACCAGACAAAGACAACGCGAATAAGTTGTCATTGGCTTTGGTTGGGCAGACTTGGGAAATGCGCGGGGGCAACCTTGCTTTAGTTCTTAAGTTCAGCCCGAAAATTCCCAATCACCTGAAGGGCGAAAGCGGGACCATCAAAGGCACGGCTTATGGCCAGACTTTTGAGGCGGATTTGGCCAAAGAAGGCCAGACCGTTGTTTCGGTTCCGATTTCGGATTTAAGCCAACAGCCCCGCGTTCAGGCAACTTTGGAGATTGGCGGGGAGACTTGGGAACTTACCCGAGATGTCCCGTTTACCGCGCCGACAAATGCGGTTGCGCTTACTTTAGTAACAAATGTTTTTGACGCTAAGATCGATGACATGAAAGTCAAGAAATTAGCGGTAGGGACGCAGGTTACCAGCGCAAGCCGGCCGGTTGTGGGTTGTTCAGTAAAACTGCGGGTAAAAGGTTTTGCTGAACAAAATTTGCTGACGGATGCCAATGGTCGGTGTGAAGCGTATTTTGGCCCGATTGAAGAGGATAGAGATTACGAAATTGTCGCGTCCACTTTGCAGACTGGCGAACGACGTCAGGTGATTCGAGTGTCTAAGTCTTGGCCGGCGAGGGAATTTAAAATTCTGGATTCGGTTATTGACGAGGGCACCTTCCGAGTTACCTGCACGGTCTGGCAAACTAAAACCGGTGAGCCAGTGCCAAATTGTAAAGTGGTTGTCCGCTGCGGTTCACAAAAACCAAAAGAGGACAAAACTGATGCAACTGGCCAAGTTTCTCTGGGACCCTTCAACTTTGAGCCAAAGGGCAGGTTGACCAAATACACAATGTATGTGGAAGGTTTTGCGCCGAAAGTCGGAAACATCAAAAAACCCGCTGCGGCCAAAGCCGTAACTGAAAGCTCGGCAAAAAAACCGGTTCAAGGTTTTTGGGCTGGCTTTCAGGATGAACGGAATAGAATAAGAGGTTGATATGGGATATGTATTATTGTTTTTAGGTTTAATCTTGGCAGCAATAATCGTTTTAATAGCAATATTAAAACTAATATTTAAGTCTGCCATGCGAGTTGCAAGTCGAGTTAGAGAAGGCGATATGGGGACGCCAATCGAAACGCCCAAAGAAAGTTTTTCGACCTGGTTAGGTCGATGGTTTGCCAGGCAAATGAGCACTAACAATGCCCGCGCTCGTGTTTTATTGATTTTCATGTTTGTCCTGACTTTGGCTTCAGTCATTACGGTTGCCGCGCTGGTTATAACCCATGATTCTCCGCCGATCCAGGCCAATGACCCAATTCCTTCCATGGACCGATCAGTAATCCACACTGGGTATTTACCCGATGCGGAGAAATTTTTCGGCTATGCACAGGCTAAACAGGATTCTGCCGACACCCAAGATGTGGCTAATCGGCAAACTTCCTGGGGTTGGATAATTTTCTGGTTAGTTTGGTGGTTTGTTGCTCTGCCTTTAGGTTGGCTAATTACCTTGGCCTACGGCTTGATTTCTTTAAGGGAGGAAAGCTGGGAATTTATCCAGAATATGTTTGCTTCAATCCGCGAAGGCATTAGCAATTTTGCGGAACGGGGTAAAACCGAGGGCAAGGAGAGCTCTGGCACAACTAGCGTGATTAATTGGCCAGCACCTACTTTCGTTGTGGCCGGCTCAGGTGGACAAACTGCCGCAGCCACAGAGGCCGAAAAACCAATTCCCTGGATTAAGTTTTTAAAATTCATTAAGAAGAACGCGGGGGAAATCATTGCCTCACTGTTTGTAATTGATGAGATATTTGAGCTTCGAAAAAGCAAGAAAGGGCAAGCATAGGAGAAAAACATGAAAACCTTGAGGGAATATATTAAACGGTATCCCAAGCTCTCGGCCTTTTTAGCAGTTATGCTTATCTTGGCCATACTCACTAAATTTTTTATTGGTGAGTATAACAGTAAGGCATTGGAAGCAATCGTGATTGTTTCCTTACTGGCCATTGGCTTTACCATTCATCGCTGGGCGGGCGTGGTCGTGGCGGCTTTCTGCGCCATAGTGATTGTCTATCAAGGCGTTAAATGGTACCGATCTTTGCAGCCGACCATTGAGTATTCCAAAATGCTTGATGTATTGTCTGATCAAAACACCGAAGCCGCCAAATTATTTAATCCGGTCGCGGCTCAACAGAGCGTGGTTATCGGCGGATTACAGGTTTTTGTCCAAAAATCCGCCCAAGCCACCGAGAAACGCGTGCGAGCGGCATTGGTCAAGCAATCGGCTGATTCCATTGTCATGGATTCGGTGGTTGAAGCTGACTTTCTTAAAGTCGGCACCGATATTCAGAAAGCCAAAAGAAGTATTGAGGCTGTTATGGATAGCGCTGGCATTACACTGCCAGGCAAAACCAGGCAAGCTCAAGCGCAAACCCAGGATACCGTGGTTATTGAGCTTGATGTCACGAATAACAACCCGGAGACAATAACGGTTCCGCCAAGTTCAATACTAACCTTAGAAATCGATTCAGCCTGGTATATGCCCGATGTCTTTTTGAGCTTTACGTATGGCACGAGTCAGGAATTCTGGTGCGACGGCAACGGCCTGGAAGCCAGTGCCAAATTCACTGAATCGAATAGGGTTGGGGATTATATCGCGGCTAACCTGAATCGGTACGCTTTGATTTATCGGGAATTCGACGGCGATTGGCAGCCTTTAAGAATGGGCGCCAATGTTGCCGTGGTGAACGACAGTCCTAATCCCAAAGAAGTCGAACTGACCATCAATGATGTTCAGAACGGCTTTGACGGGAATCAGGGCGTGGTTCGCATTAAGCGCGAGATCCGGTTTATTCCGGATTTAGCGTTAAAATAACATTGTTTTTTCAAAGGGACGAACTTAAAAGTTCGCCCCTTTATTTTTTATTTAAAATATGCTATAATAATATTAGCAAAAAAATAAAAATTTAAACTATTAAAAATTTATGAAGCTTTATTTAAAACTTCTGATTTCCGCTCTGGTTTTAAGCGCGGGAGCTTTGGTTTTGCCAAAAATGTCATTAGCGGCCTATGGCGACACCACGACATTTTTGGGGAAGATCTACGCGGGTGACGGTTTGGGTCGAACCCAAGCGCTTTTAGATTTTCCCGAAGATTTGGAAATAACGGCTGACGGCACTTTTTTTATCGCCGACACATACAACAATGTCATTAGAAAAGTTTCACCGGATGGCACAGTTTCAACTTATGCCGGAAACGGTGGGTACGGAAACCGTGACGGCGTGGCGCGTGGTGCAAATTTTGCCTTGCCGCGGGGTTTGGCCAGAGACACAAATGGCAATTTATATGTAGCGGATTCAGCCAATAATCGCATTCGGGTCGTTAAAACCAATGGTACAGTTTCAACCTTGGTTAGAACTGGCCTAAAGAACCCCCAGGGCGTTTTAGTTAATGGGTCAACCCTATTCATAGCGGATACAGACAATAATGCCATTCGGAAAATCAGCATAACCGGCGGTCGGCTACTAACGGTTTCCACGCAGGTTAAGGCGCCGAAAAAACTGGCCTTGTCAGCTGATGGGCTTGAATTATATGTGGCCGACAGCGGCTCACACCGAGTTTTAAGCGTTAACATTGCCACTGGCCAAGCAAGTGTTATTGCTGGCTCAGGCATTTCAGGGTATTGGGAAGGAGTGGGTGAAGAGGCAATATTCCAGAATGTCTGGGGCATTACCCGCGACGGCAACACTTTGTATGTCAGCGACGGCAATGGCCTGACTGATTATGTGCGGGCCATTGATTTAACCACCAAACAAACTTCGTTATTTGCCACAGATTTTCGCATGCAAGATTTGAATTTTCCTTGCGGCTTAAGGGTTTATGGCAACAATGTCTATGTGGCGAATTCCGGCATAGGCACAATTCACCGTTACAGCAAATCTTTACCTACGGATGAAGAAGGTTTCATTGGCTCAACTCGGTTTGGGAATGTAGACGACATCAAAGGCGGGGTTTTACTCGGCCGACCCGCGGCCTTTGCCATGACTACAGACGGTTCAATTATGTACGCCGCGGTTAATAACCAGATTAAGAAAATTATTTTAGCCACCGGCGAAACCACCACGGTTATTGGCGACATGGTCGACGATTACGGGGAAGGGCCGGCAAATCAAGAAACTACTCGGGTGAGATTTAGCACCATCTCCTCGATTGTACTAAGTTCTGATGACGCCACTTTGTATTTAGTCGATCGTTGGAACAATAGAGTTCGCAAAGTCACCTTGGCCGGCACGCCAACATCCTCGCTGATTACCGGAGCGGGTCTGATAAATTCCACGGGCGCGATGAATAACGGCTACCAAGAAGGTACGAAATGCGAAACCCAAGATCTTAGCGTTGCGGGTTGTGCTTATTTCCGCGGACCCCAAGGCATTGAAATTTCGCCTGACGGCCAAATTTTATACATAGCCGACACGGGCAATAACCGGATTCGTAGCGTCAGGATTTCCGACGGCCTGACTACTTTAATCGCGGGCTCGGGTGCAGCTGGCTCGACAAACGGCGTTGGGGATTTGGCCAGCTTTAATCAACCCAGGCGTTTGGCGATTTCCGAAGACGGCCTGACTTTGTATGTTGCCGAGCAAGGCAGCCATCGGATCCGGGTGATCGACCTGGCAACTCAAACCGTAACCACCTTGGTGGGTAACCGCGTCGGCTACGCCGAAGGCAAAGGCGTAAACGCGGCCCTTTCTGTGCCAGTCGGCTTGGCCATGGGCCAGAATAACCTTTTGTATATTAGTAATGCTGGTTCGAGCCGGATTACCGTGGTTAATACCCAAACCGGCATAATGACCTTGGTTTCCGGCGCCGGCGAAACCGGCTATCGGAATGGCACGCGCTTCCAAGCCAAGTTTAACGGTCTGGCCAGCCTGGCCGTCAGCCGCGACGGCAACACTTTATATGTTGCGGATAGTACCAACGACTTGATTCGAACTGTGGATTTGGTGGGCGGCCCGAAATTCGGCCAGCCTGGCCCGGTTTATTCCCGCTTCTTGGTGGCGCGGCTAAAGCAGGTAAGTTCTGCCACGCAAAAAGCGTATCTGGATATTTTTGGCAAAAATTTCCGAAACGGCACCCAAGTAACAATTGGACCTTACCGTTTGAAAACTTTTGTTAAAAGCAGCACGAACATAAATATGTTGATCCCATACGGCAAAATGCAGCCGGGTCTTTATGATGTGAAAATCGTCAATCGCGACACCCAGCAAGTAATCAAAAAAGGCGCGTTTGCCATTACCGATAGCAAGGGAAACATACCCCGAAAATTTTTCCGGATTAGTGAGTAATTCAGCATTCACAAGTTTTACTTTTTGTATTTCCGGTAAAACTTTAAGAGCCTGAAGAAAATTCGCGGGAAAATAAGGTAATGCCTTAAAACCTGCCAAGTCGTGGTTGGTAATTCTTTGTTTATTTTGGTTTTACCCGCCAGGGCGTCTTTAATTTTTGGTTTTTGGAAAGGCAGTAATTTATATGGCAAGCGGTTAACATTGAACCAAACAACCTGAGTGGATTCAAGGCCAATTTTAGATTCGCCGCCGTTAATTTTTCCAACAAAAACAATAGCCTCTCCCAAGAATTGCATATGGGGGAGGCTATATTTTCCGACTTGGTGAATTAAACTTACATCATACCCAGTTTCTTCTTTGGTCTCCCGAATCGCAGCTTGTTCCAAAGATTCTCCAGTTTCAACAGTGCCGCCGGGTATTGTCCAAATTCCCGTATCAGCTCGTTGGATTAACAATACCTCTTCATAGCCTTGTTGGTTATGACGAAGTACGACAACTTGTGGACTTATCCGGGTGTGGCCCATTCATCGTCAAGTATACCATAAGCGTCTTCTTTGTGACCGTCGGGGTATGTCAGTATTATTCGTGATAAAGAAGAAAAGGAGACCGGCCTATTTTTTGTAAATAATCCTCTATGGCTAATTCGAAAAGAAAATAGCCTAATCCCGTTTTGTAATGTATATACCGCCGGAAAGAAAATTCCATCTTTATCCTCACTTATAATGGAGGTCACTTCTCCGATTGATTCCCCAACTTCCAATAAACATCCATCAAAGAAATGCCTAGTTTCTACTTCTGGGCTAAATATTGGGTCAAACCACATGTTTTTAAATTTAAATTGGGTGTGGAATGGCGGTAATGCACTTCGAGAAAATGTTTTTTCATCACGGTTGGCTTCAATTAGATTAAAAGCGTTTCGACTCGTAGAGGTACCGTAAATAACAAAATCATTCTCATGTCTCCACATAGGCACATTAATGACTAAGTTGCTTCCACTGAGTCCCATTTGATTTAAAGGGACTTGTAATATTTTTGATAACTCTGAAAATATTTCTTCTGCATCATCCAAATTTGCCGTAAAGACGTGGAGAAAACTCCTTGGATCGCGGACTTCCACTATTGCTGAATATTTTACAAATGCCGATCTTCCTAGGTGTAAAGGCCAAATAAGCTTATGCCGTGTGGCAATTAATACCTTTCTATATATTTCAAGAGTTTGCCCATAGCGGCCAAAAACTTTAACATATATACGGCCATTAAATTCGAGAGTTTTCTCTACCTTAAGAGAATTGCTTCTTGCCTCTTCTAATGGAATGTATGCCAAAATACAAGGGCATGCATCTTGGATATTGTTAATTTTCCAGTGCCCAGCACAATACCAAAACGCATCATCGCTTGTATGAATTACGCTACCTAAAGCGATTTGACTATTTAGCATTTTATCTCCTTCTTTTTAAAGTACTTTATTTTTTGATTTTCTTGACCTTAGGTTAAATTCTTGTATAAGTCAAGCAAATTTCTATAAATGATATTGGAATTTTGCCATCACTGACAGCAAAGGCAATATCCCCAAAACCTATTTCCGGATAAGCAATTAGTTGCGGGTAAACCCAGAAAGTATTTCTAAAGTTTATTTAAAAAACTCCCATCTTCGCAGATGGGAGTTTTAGTGTATAAAAATTTTTTGTGGGACTTGAGGCAGGTGGGTAGGGGTTGGGAAATGAGAATTGAACAAAGTTGAGGAACTGCGGTTCGTTAACGTTTCGGGCTAGCCGAAGTTGCGAGCGAACGTCGCGGTATCATTGCGGCGGAGCCGACCGCGTAAGAGAGCGAGCAATTTGGGTGAGTTACTTTGTAATTTGAAGACAGTGTGGAAAGGTAACCTCTTGTAACATCGACCAGTTAGCGTCATCTGGGACACTAGCAAGACACTTTTCGTAGTTTATTGCCTGAATTTTTTTACGAAAAGAGTATTCTTCCCAGAATACTATTGTTACGATCAGGAGTATAAAAATCACAATAATGTGAAGATATTTTTTCATAAAAATATTATTAGTAACTTTACGAACCGGCTAGCCCGTGTTGTGCGATTTTTGGCCGAACATCTCAAATGTGATTATTCTCCGGAACCAGGAAGTATTCTTCCCGCCCTCGACCTTTTTCTAAGTTCTTTGTGTCTACATTTTGGGCACTCGAAGTCCTCTAGTAGCATAAGTTCCAGAAGGGTAATAGCCCCTTTGAAATCACAGTTAGTACAAAACACTTCCAAAGAATTGTTGTTATCATTGCTCATATTTTAAAGGTTTAATCGTTAAGTTTGAGGCCAAATTTCGCACAACTCGTTTTTATACGAATATTGGCTATTATCTAACCATATTCTACACTTGAGTTATGTTAAGGCTATCGAGTCTATTTGATACTTAATTTTCTTGGCGGACCTGACCCCGCCATTCGGCGGGACGATCTTCTCCGTGACCCCACACAACACTCACTTCGTTCGTGTTTGCGGGGCAGGCAGGAAGGCTTACTTCTGGCGGGCTCGACCGGATTTGAACCGGCGATCTTCTCCGTGACAGGGAGACGTGTTAGACCGGGCTACACCACGAGCCCAAAAACTTGGCGTGCTTGCCCCGTACCATCCGAGCGTTAGCGAGGAATGGTGCGGGGTTAACCGCTACCCGCCTGCCATCGCCTAATAATTAGTAGTGGCGGGCAGGCACTACGGGTCCATTTGTTAAATGCACAGGCGATTGTATCACGGGTTTTATTTTATGCCAAGCTCACTTTATTTCCACCAACTGGAAATCCGGCGACTCCATAACGGCTTTTCCCGCAATAATTTTTTCTTTATTCAGGATTTTTTCCAAAACCAGGCTGTCAGGCTTGGCTGAAGCCGGGGCATCGAGGGGAATAAGTCGCGAATTTTTTTCATTGCCCAAGTAGTAAACAACACTGGGCTCGTGCGGTAAGTAAATATTGTAAAAATAAAGCTCGGAAACATTGTTGTGTCGAAGGTAAGCGCGGATTTCCGGCAAAAGCGTTTCACTGCGTTTCAGCCTAAGTTCGGCGATTTGGCCGCCTAAACCCAAGCCAAAAAGCCAAAGCAGAACAAGAGCGATTGCGGCTTGCCAGAGTTTTTTAAAATGGTGTTTTTTGGCCAGCCAGTAAATCGCCAAAAATAACCCAGCCAAGAAAATCGCCCAGAGCCACCGGCCCGGCTTGGGAAGAAATTGTGGCAGATAATTTTGCGGAACAAAATATCTTAGCGAGCTGGTGGCATCAATCATGCTGGGTAGGCGATAGGCAAAAAAACTTAAGCCCAGTGCGATTAACAGCAGTTCCCAAGCCCGCTTGGTCAAGCTGGGCCAACTGGACAGCCAGTTTCCAAGCACGAGGGCAATGATCGGATAAAGCGGCAAAAGATACCAATTTGTCTTGCTGGCATTGAGCGTTAGAATCGCGGCGGTGGTGACCAAAAAAATCAGCCATAAAAACAGTAGTTGATTTTTTTCTTTCCAACCACGCCAAGCCGACCATAGTATCGCCGGCACAGCAAAGCAGGCGAGCGGAAAGAATCTTTTAATAAACACTTCCCAGTAAAAATCCGGTCCAGCCACAAAACCGTACAAATTCGTCGTGGCTCTTTCAATAATGTCGGCCTGGAAGTATTCCTGGATAAAAGCCTGGCCTCGGAAAATCAGCTGGATGATTACCCACGGCGCAATTGATAATAGGCCAACGCCGGCAGCGATGAGCCAATTTCTTCCAGAATAACTTTTGAATTTTTTTGTAAAAATCAGATGGAGCAGAATGGCCAGGCCGGCAAAAGCCGCCGCGGAAAATTTGGTTAAAAAAGTCAGACCCAAAATCAGCGCTAGCCAGTAAATATATTTAGGCTTTTTCCAGCTTTGCCAATACAGCCACAAAGCCAAAAGCGTAAAAAAAGCCAAGAGGCCGTCAGTCTCACCCGTACGGAAAGCGTGGTAGAAAAGGTATTTGCCCGATAAAAATCCCAAAACCGAAAACCAGACTGCGGGCAATTTTCTAAGTGCCTGCCAGGCCCAGAGGGCAATCAGCAAAGTTGTTAAGACTCCAGCCGTTGCCGACCAAAAGCGGATGGTAAATTCATTTTCACCAACAAGTCCGGAAACCGCGCCTTGCAGCCAGAATCTTAAAGGCGGTTTTCGGTAATACGGCTCGTGATTCCAGGTCAGCTCCAGCCAGTTACCCGAAGTCAGCATTTCGTGTGTGACTTGGGCGTGTATGGCCTCATCCCATTTTTCCAGAGGGTTTTTGCCTAGCTGCCAAAAGAAGAAACCGCCGGCCAAAAGCCCAACGGCCAAGAAGCTAAAAAGCAGTTTTTTTGATTCGGGCATAAAATAATTTTAACAGAATTTCGGCATTAAAAAAGCGGGGCGGTTTTTCCGCCCGGGTGTTTGCATTCGGAATTCGGTTGTTTATTTAGCCTGGTTCAGGATTTTTTGGAAAGCTTCCGGATGAAATTCAGCCAATTGGGCTAGGATTTTTCGGTCAAGATCAATCTTGGCTTTTTTGAGGTTGCTTATTAATTTGCTGTAGTTCAGGTCATTTGCCCGAGCGGCCGCGTTGATTTTGATTTGCCAAAGCCGGCGATTCTCTCGCTTTTTCAAACGCCGGTGGATGTAGGCATAGCGGCCGGCCTTCCGCACAGCGACTTTGGCCAGTTTAACGCTGGACTTTCTTTTCCAACGAAAACCCTTGGCTCTTTGAAGCAAATTCTTCCGATGCTTGATGTGGCTGGTGCCGCGCTTGACCCGCATGGTTTTTTAGGAATTAGGAATAAGGAGTAAGTTTTCGGATGGCTTTTAAATTGGTTTCGTGCGCTAAAACATCCCGTCTTTTATTGCGGGTGATTTTGCCTGATTCCCGCGCGTTAAAGTGATCCTGCCCGGCCCTCCGCCGCAAAATTTTGCCTTTGCCTGAACGGCGAAAGCGCTTAAGAGTGGCTTTGTGGGTCTTGAGTTTTGGCATAAAATCGTTAAAGGTGAGTTAAACTCTATCGGCTTTTTGCCGATGCGTCAAGTGTCTGGATAAGGTTGGGCTTACCCACGCACCAGTCCCGAATTTTGTGTGATGGTGCGGGGTTCCGCGCCCCGAAAGCCGACAAGAGTTGAAACTCCAGATAGTTAGCCCGGGGAGCGCTTCACTTTTTCTGCCTTAGCAGAACGGTCAAGCGGCCGCCCATGGCGCTGATCGGGGAGTCGACCATAACGCCGTCGCCTAAACTCGCGATAAAATCGCTGATGATTTTTTTCGCTAGATCCATTCTCGCTCTTTCCCGACCTCGCAAAATCATTTCCACTTTGACCCGGTCACCCTGTTCGAAAAATTTTAAAGCCTGATTTTTACGCAATTCCAAATCGTGCGTCCCGATTTTAAGCGAAAGTCTTAAACCCTTTACTTCAGCGCTCTTTTGTTTGGCTTTTTGTTTGCGCTCGGCCTTTTCCTGCTGGTACAGGTAGGAACCCCAATTGATGATTTTACAGATCGGGGGGCGGGCGACAGGATTCACTTCCACCAGGTCTAATTCCTGGTCTCGGGCCAGGTCCAGGGCGTGCGAAGTGGGCATCTGCCCCAGGAACTTGCCGTCCGGGCCAATAACTTGAACTTCCGGCAGCCGGATTTGCTCATTTATGCGGAATCTTTTTGTGCTAATGATCTTGAGTTTTTAAGGGCGAGATAGGGATATTATATCACATCAAAAACCTACCCGGAAAAATTCGTTTATTCTTAAATATTGAGTAGCCAAGTAAAGTTGAATGCAAAAGCATTAATGTTTTTTAAATCAGATGTTTTACTCTTGGGTTCTAAAATGATCTTTAAGCATTATTTTGAGAGTGGTTTTCCCCTTGGTGGACTTGAAGTACTTTTCTCGTCTTCGAGCATCAATTTCGGATAAAAAGCCTTCGAAATAAATTAATTTCAATGGTCTTCGGTTTTTGGTAGATTGATTTTGACCGGCTGCATGTGCCTTCATCCGAGTTTTGAGCTTTTCGGTAAATCCAATATAGAGCCGGTGGTCTTTTAAGCTTTGCAAAATGTAAACAAATTTGAAGTTCATAGTTTGTCCCTTTTTACTCTTTCCCTGTACCACCCGCGAAGCTCGGGTACAGGGCATGAACCATTCGCAAGACTTGACTCTACGACAAATACTTTTTCAATCTGACATATTTATGGCTTGCCATGAACATGAGCGAAGCGAATGGTTCATGGTGGAGATGAGGGGTCTTGCACCCCTGTCTAGTTTACCGGCAATTAACTTTCTTCGGACATAGGTTGTTCAAGGGTTTTCGACATTTTGCGCAGGGAACAACCAAGATCGCAAAACGCCAAAGCGCGCAAGTTTCTCAATATTTTTCAGCGCGCGGTGAAAAATATCCAGCCTGAAATTTAACACTCGCGAATCCCGCATCAGGCTGCGGGGCGAATGGGTTATTGGTTTTTAAGCAACAACCGGAGCGAAAGCTGGGACGGCAAAGGTTTTGGCCAATGCAGTCTTCACTTTGCTGACAAATGAATTGGCATTTGTCTAATTTTCAGAAAGTTTTACGCCATTCCCGAAAAAGGCGGTCCGCAGGCTAATTGTCAAAGCAAACTATCAACTTATGAACATCCCCATGAGAAAAGTGTTTGAAATTTTCTTATGTTGACGTTCTTTAGGATTTAAAAAGTTTTTGTGGCTTTGGGCTTGGAAACAAAACTAATAATCACGCTATTGCAATCAACTACAGCTAAATCTTATTTCTTAAGGCTCTCCCAATATCCCGGGCAATTTCGCGTTTTTTAATGCTGGCTCTTTTATCGTGGGCTTTTTTGCCCCGGGCTAAGCCTAAAGCAACTTTCACCAAACCCCGCTGAGTATAGAAGCTTAGAGGGATTAAAGTCAACCCGGCGCTGTGCATTTTGCCGACCAGTCCGGAAATTTCATTTTTCGTTAGCAGAAGCCTTCTTTCCCTTTCGGGATTGTAATTGGTTTGAAAAGTCCTAGCAGGCTTGTAAGGCGCGATAAAGGCGTGCACCAGCCACAAGGAATTTTCCCGCAAACTAACATAAGCGCCTTGGAGGCTTAAATTTCCGGCTTTTACCGATTTGACTTCAGGTCCGGTTAAAACAATGCCGGCTTCGTACTTTTCCAGGACATCGTAATTAAAATTGGCTTTGCGGTTTTTGGTCAATTGCGGCATATACAGTCAGTATATAGAAAAAGTAAACCCGCGTCGTTAATTCAATTCGACGCGGGCAAAGTCTTAGGCAGCCACAAGCTCATAGATGGAATTCGGTTTTTTGGCAACGGTGTCAAGAAAAACCGAACTTTTCGGTGCCAGGTAGGCCAGCGCCAGACCGGCGAGAAGATCGCTCCAGAGCCTTAGGTCAGTGCATTCAAGTTTGCTGGGATAAAGAACTCGAAATTGCTGGGCGATCAAATTTAGCTGGCCGACGACCTGAGCAGGATCGCCGCCGTCATGTATGTACAAGCCCTCCCGGCCGATGGTCGCGTCTGCTATCCAAAGTAGGGCTTCTTCCACCCGGATCGGATCGACCTCGTCAGTCAATTTGTAAATTCTTTCCGGAACCGAATCTGTGCTCGGAACGACATTAGTCAAGAGCCGGATATTATTCCAGACAGCCTGAAAGAAGTAGTTGATCTGCATAAAAAGACTCCTTTTTTGGTGTTTGATTTTTACCCGGTAGCTTACCGTAAATTTAGGTCATTGTCAAGGCCGTTAATAAAAAAGAGGGTTATCCATGTAAGGATAACCCCAAAAAACTAACTCAAGAATCAATAGATCAAGAGATTCAAGCTTGCCCCGCACCGAACTTCGTTCTGGTGCGGGGAACCAATGTTCAATTCTCAACTCTACTGCGGAGAGCCCGCCTTCGCAGTTGCTTCGGCGGGTAAAAACCCGGACGCCGACCCACAGCGGCCGCTGGCATTGCCGACGAGGTCCGTGCCGAACTCGAGCTTGCCATTGCCGAAGTAGAAGTACGGGGCGTCGCCGAAGCGGCCACCAGCGTCAGGTGAGTACTCATCACCAGGGCAGTCGATCCAGAGGTCGTCGAGATGCTGGAGACGGATCGCATGCGTCAGCAGCATGATGCCGATCTCGAAGGCACCAAGGCCGAACTCGATGCCAGGCATGACTGCACGAGCTCTGCGAACCGAACGTCCGTGATGCTGGAAGCCGAACTGGGCAGCCACCACAAGGACGTCACGTCCCTGCTCTACGGTGAGCCGCTCGAAAGCGAGACGCTTCCGTTCGCCCTGCCTCAAACGATCCGGGCCGAGTTCACCTTTGTGGTAGTTGACGAACTTGCCCTTGCGTTGTTTGTTGAGCGCTTCGAGCACCCTCTCGACAGCCTCGTTGTAGGTCGGGGCGATCAGCTTCCAGCGCGGGATACAGAAGTACCCTTCGCTGTTTGCCGGACGTTCCTGCTTGGCGAAGCTTTCATCCGGATCACCAAGGTTCGGGAAGTATTCGCGCAAGATGCGCATCTGGTCAGCGATCGGTGCTGCCTCGCGATAGCCGGACAAGTAGCCATAATTCGAGGAGACCTCTTCATCGGCGTACTCATTCGGAATCGCGTAGGTTCGCAATACGGCTTCGACAGCTGGCGGGAATTCGGGATTCTCGATTACCCGCTGGGCCTGGTCTTCATCAAGGCCAAGCTTGTTGATGACGGCACCCACGAGGTCCAGAATTCTCTGGCCCTTCTTGGAATCACGGGTGACTCTGGACGGGATCAATGTCTTCTGTGACATCGTCTTCATCCTCCTTTTCAGGATTACTGTTTGTTTTCTCGCGTCCCGGCGAGATTTCGGCCCGAGGTTATTACTCGGGATATTGTCAAAGAATAAGTCAGAATAATGTATTTGGGAGGAAATGTCAATGGGCGCGTGGGTGGGGCCATGACCTTTCCATCGCATCTCCAGCATCGAGGCATAAAAATGTTTTTAAGTACTGAAGATTTCAAGAAATTTCCAAAAGGCCGAAGTGATATACTAATGCCATGAATGTCAAAAACGAAATTCGGGCTTTACTGCAGAAATTCCAAGATGCCAAAATCGATTTCCAGGTTGAAATACCGGAAAATCTTAATTTTGGCGATTATTCCACTAATTTAGTTTTAAAGTTAGCCAAAGCCACCAACCAAAATCCAAAAAAGCTCGCCGAGGGCCTGATTGCGCACCTGTCCCAAACGCAATCCAAAATAATCGCCAGCGCCCGATTAGCTGGCCCGGGTTTTTTGAATTTCACTTTGAATGACGAATGGCTGCTGGCACAACTTGAGCAATTAAGCCATTCGGCCAGAAATTTTGCAAAATCGGATTTCGGTAAGGGGCAGAAAATCCATTTGGAATTCATTTCTGCCAACCCGACCGGGCCTTTGACCTTGGCCAATGCCCGCGGCGGATTTTTGGGTGATGTTTTGGCCAGAGTTTTTAAAAGCGCTGGTTATAAGGTTTTTTCCGAGTATTACGTAAATGATCGCGGCAACCAAGTGGCGATTCTGGCCGAATCGGTTTTAAGGCGCTATTGGCAACGCCAAGGCATTACCATTGATTTTCCCGAAACATGCTACCAGGGCGCTTATATTGACGAGCTGGCCGGCAAGCTGCATTTGCCGAATTATAAGCTTTCTGACCTCAACAAAATTGCCGAAATTAGGGACAAACTAAAAGATAAAATTGTGGCGAAAATGTTGAAGGAAATCCAGAGAGTAGTTGAGAATGTGATGCAAATTCATTTTGACAATTGGTTTTCGGAAAAAGCCTTGGTGGAAGATTCCAAAATTGTCACGCAAGTCCTGGCTCAATTAAAAGCCCAGCAGGCGATTTACGAAAAGGACGGCGCAACCTGGCTGGCCACCACACGGTATGGGGACGACAAAGACCGCGTGCTGATTAAAGCCGACGGGGAGATGACATATTTCTTGCCGGACATCGCTTACCATTGGCTGAAATTTTCCAAACACAAAGCCAATTTGGCAATTAACATATTAGGCGCCGATCACCATGGTTATGTCGCCAGGTTGCAGGCCGCTTTAAAGTCCTTGGCGGTCAAAGGCAGCTTAGAAGTGATTTTAATTCAATTTGTCCGCCTGCTAAAAGCCGGCGAGGAAATAAAGATGTCAAAACGCCGCGGAACTTATGTGGAAGCCGAAGAAGTCATCAAAGAAGTTGGCTTGGATGCGGCCAGGTTTTTCTTTCTTTTGCGAGCCGCAGACACGCACTTGGATTTTGATTTGGATCTGGCTAAAGCCCAGAACGAGAAAAACCCTGTTTACTATGTGCAATACGCCCACGCTCGGATATGCAGCATTTTAAAAAAGGCGCAGGGTTTGAAAATTCAGAAAATTCAATCGTCGAAATTGGTTGACCCGGAAAGAAAACTTCTTTTGAAATTGATCCAGTGGCCGGAGGTTTTGGCCGATGTCAGTCAGGACTGCGGCGCGCATCGCATTCCGCAATATGCTTTGAGCCTGGCCCGGACATTTCATGAATTTTACACTCTGGTCCGGGTAATTTCTGAGGATCAGACGCAAGAACTGCCCTTGAAATTGATTAAAGCGACAAAACAAGTTTTAGCTGATATACTGAATGTCCTTGGAATTTCCGCACCCGAAAAAATGTGAAACTCTGCTGGTATTATCGTTAAAATAAAGACTTGGCTGGTTGCAGAGTTTCATCCCGCAGCAACAATAAATGTCCTCGGCACAATGAAATGAAGGTATAATAAACCAGACGGTTAGATAAACTAAAAAGCTTTATGAAGATTGGCATAGACTGCCGAACCATTCTAAACCCGGAATCAGGCGAACGCGCCGGGGTCGGTCATTATGTGGAAGGCCTGGTCATGGCCTTGCTTGAGCAATACCCTAAAGAAGAGTTTGTTTTGTATTTCGATTACCGAAACCGAGATGTCAATGTGTATAAAAAGCCAAATGTCAGACTGAAACATTTTCCCTTCTCCCAATACGGCCGGTTTTTGTCTTTTGGCTATTCGCATATGCTTATTTCCGCGTACCTTTTAAAAGAGGGCTTGGATATTTTGCACGTTCCGGCTGGCGTGATACCGCTGACTTACCCTAAGAAAGTCGTTTATACGGTTCATGACCTGGCCATTTATCGGAATCCTGAATGGTTCCCTTCGTCATTCATTTCGCGTTCAATTTTGGTACCGCAAAGCTTGCGCAAAGCCGATCGGATCATTGCGGTTTCCCGCAGCACGGCCAAAGACTTAAAAAAACTTTTTAATATTAAAAGCCAAAAAGTGGATGTGGTGTACAACGGCTATGATGTGGAGAAGATTCCATTGAAGCGTAGCAACCAGGAAACCTTGGCCAAATTTAAATTGCCCAAACGGTACGTGCTTTTTGTTGGCACGCTAGAACCGCGGAAAAATGTGATCAGCCTGATGCGGGCATTTAAAATGTTGTTAGACAAGAATCCAGAATGCCGCGATGCAATTTTAGTGATTGCCGGCCAGGTCGGTTATCATTCGGAAGAGGTGATGCAGAAAATTCTGGACTTGGGCTTAAAACGTAACATTCGGTATTTAGGCTATGTCTCCCATAATGAAAAGGTCGAATTGCTCAAAAATTGTTCCGCTTTTGTTTTTCCTTCTTTATACGAAGGTTTTGGTTTGCCGGTTTTAGAAGCCTTAGCCCTGGGTGCGCCCACGATTACCAGCCCGGTTTCTTCCATGCCGGAGATCGCCGGTCGGGCCGCCATTTTTGTGGACCCTCTGAATCTGGAGGCCCTGGCTAAAGCCATGCGGGATATTTTGGAAAAACCCGGTTTAGCCAAAAAACTTTCCACCGCCGGCCAGGCGCAAGCCAAGAA
The DNA here is from genome assembly GCA_003597955.1 of Candidatus Parcubacteria bacterium. Taxonomy (GTDB): domain Bacteria; phylum Patescibacteriota; class Patescibacteriia; order PEXW01; family PEXW01; genus PEXW01. The sequence goes on along the minus strand of QZJU01000020.1, from coordinate 51,892 downwards.
TTTTTCTTGGGAGGTCTGCGCCCGGGAGACCATGAAGGTTTATCGAAAGACAGTCGCCAATAAATAAAGGATAACATTTTAATTTTTGGATTTTTTTGTAAGCCTTAAGTCTTGCCAAAAATCGGATTTTACATTAAAGTAGGGGTTGCATTCATGCCAGGCTTTTTATGCGTGCCAAAAAACCCAGGAAGTTAAAATCAGAAGAAACATTACCAAATCCCTTTCCAAGAATGGAAGAGGAAATTTTGGATTTTTGGAATAAAGCCGGAGTTTTTAAAAAAACGCTTGAGCAGACCAAAGCCGGAAAGCCTTTTGTGTTTTTTGAAGGCCCGCCCACTGCCAATGGCCAGCCCGGCATCCACCATGTCCTCGCCCGAATTTATAAAGACGCAATCGTGCGTTTTAAGACCATGCAGGGTTTTTTTGTGGAAAGAAAGGCCGGCTGGGACACGCATGGCCTGCCCGTAGAATTGCAGGTTGAAAAAGCTTTAAAAATTTCCGGCAAACAAGAGATTGAGAGTTTGATTTCCGGCGACAAAAAGGCCAGCATAATCAAATTCAATTCGGAATGCAAAACCAGCGTAATGCGTTACCGCCAGGATTGGGAGCAGATAACCAGCCGGATCGGGTTTTGGCTGGATTTGGAAAACCCTTACATTACTTACACACCCGAATATATTGAAAGCGTTTGGTGGATAATAAAACAAATTTCGCAAAATGTCGACAGTCAGGGCCAGCCTTTGTTGTTTCAAGGCCATAAAGTCGTTCAGCACTGCCCGCGTTGCGAGACCGCGCTGTCTTCCCACGAGGTTGCGCAGGGCTACAAGACCGTGACCGAAACCTCGGTCTACTTGAAATTTAAAATAGAAAAAGCCTCACTGGAGGGTTCTTCAGCTTTGAAAAAGTTTATTAAAACCGATGAGCCGGTATATGTTTTGTCCTGGACGACCACGCCCTGGACCTTGCCGGGCAATGTGGCGCTGGCAATAGGCGAAGACATAAACTACGCCGTCGTTAAAAAAGCAGATGAATATTATATTTTGGCCAAAGATCGTTTGAGCATCTTGGAAGATTATAAGGTTTTAGGCGAGATTTCGGGCAAAGCTTTAATCGGCTTAAGCTATGAGCCGTTGTTTGCCGGGGCGGTTAACCGGGGAAATTCCCAAACCGCTTGGACGGTTTTGCCTGCGGGTTTTGTCACCACGGCTGACGGCACGGGCGTGGTTCACACCGCGGTTATGTACGGCGAAGAAGATTATCAGCTTGGCAAAACCGCAGGCCTGCCAACTCAACATACAGTTGATCAAACTGGAAGATTTTTACCAAGCGTGAAAAAATGGGCAGGCCAATTCGTGAAAGCCAAGGATGTGGAAGCGGGGATAATCCAAGATTTGCAGGATCGCGGGCTTTTGCTGAAACTGGAAAATTACACCCACGAATACCCGTTTTGCTGGCGTTGCGAAACGCCCTTGCTATATTATGCCAAAGACAGCTGGTTTATTCGGATGTCAAGTTTGCGTTCGGAATTATTAGCGAATAATCAAAATATCAATTGGGTGCCGGCATATTTAAAAACCGGTCGATTTGGCGAGTGGCTGAAGGAGGTAAAGGATTGGGCTATTTCCAGAGAAAGATATTGGGGGACGCCTTTGCCCATTTGGGTTTGTGAAAAATGCAAAGCCGTCAAAGTCGTTGGAAGTTTTAAGGACCTGCAAGAAGCCAGGGGTTCAAAAGCGGAAAAGCGGTCAGCGCAGATTTTAATAATGCGGCACGGCGTTTCAACCAAGAATTTTCCTTCCATCGTCCAAAGCCGGATTGAGGATAATCACAAACATATTTTAACCAAGGAGGGGAAAAAAAATGTCAAAGAAACAGCCGAAAAATTAAAAGGGGAAATTGATATTATTATCAGCTCTGACTTTCAGCGGACCCGGGAAACGGCGGAAATTGTGAGTCAAATTACGGGCGCCAAGATCGTTTATGATCGGGATTTAAGGGAAATTTACGAACCAGATTACGAAGGCCGGCCGGTGAAAGAGGTGCAGGCGGAATTGGAATCGCAGCTTAAAACCAAATACCCACCCCTGGATTTAAATTTGGGCGGCGGAGAGAATTATTATCAAGTTAAAACCCGAATGCAAAGGGCAGTGCAAAACGCAATCCGGAATTTTACAAATAAACGCATTTTGATCGTTTCCCACGGAGATCCTCTCTGGATTTTAAAATGGTCGTATTCCGGTTTGCCCGAAGAAAACTATTTTGAAACCCCATATCCAAAAAAAGGCGAATTTGAAGAGTTAACCGTGCCGATTCAGTTTGATCCGCACCGTCCTTTCGTGGACGAAATTAAATTGACTTGCGAAAAATGTTCAGGCGAGATGCGTCGCGTGCCTGAAGTTCTGGATGTTTGGTTTGATTCCGGCGCTATGCCGTTTGCCCAGTGGCATTATCCTTTTGAAAATGCCGACCGAATTGATAAGCACAAAAATTTTCCAGCGGATTACATTTCCGAAGGCATTGATCAAACTCGAGGCTGGTTTTACACCCTGTTGGCAATTTCCACGCTTTTAGGCAAGGGCGCGCCATTCAAGAATGTCATTTCTCTGGGTTTGATTTTAGATAAATCTGGCCAAAAAATGTCCAAGTCCAAGGGCAATGTCGTGGAACCCAAAGCCGTGATTGACGAATTTGGCGCGGATGCCTTACGTTTGCATTTGTTCGCCATGAGCCAGCCGGGCGAACCTAAGCTTTTTGATCTGAAGGGCGTGGAGGAAACCGTTAAAAAAACCATATTGATTTTTTGGAACATTTTCATTTTTTATCAGACCTATGTGGCCGAGGCTAAACCGGCCGCCAGAGATTTGCAGCCGGAGAACTTGATGGATAAGTGGATTCTGGCCAGGCTGGCGCAAGCTACCCAATCAGTCACGGCAAAAATGGAAGCCTTTGATCCGACTTCCGCTGTTCGCGAACTTCAAAATTTTATAACCGAGCTTTCCACCTGGTATTTGCGCCGCAGCCGTGAAAAATTACGGCCGGGCGAAAATTTTGATCCAATCACCGCCTCGGTGCTCAAGTCAGTTTTGCAAAAAACCTGCGTCTTGCTGGCGCCGTTCGCGCCGTTTTTGGCCGAGAAAATTTATCAAGAGATCAAAGAAACCAGCGCTGAAATGAGCGTGCATTTGGCTGCCTGGCCGACTGATTTTAGTTTCAACGAAAAATCCTTAAGCGAGATGGCCGTGGTCAGAAGAGCGGTTGAAAAAGGCCATGCCCTCAGGCGATTACTGGATATAAAAGTTAGACAACCGCTCTTAATGGCATTGGTCTCAACCAAACTATCCTTGGAATACGAAAAAATTATTGCCGAAGAGTTGAATGTCGAAACGGTCAGATCGGGTGAACAGGAAATTGCCAAGGCGGGTGCGGATGTTCAATGGAGCGAGGAAACCGACAATACGGGTTTGAAGGTTGGTTTAACCAAGGAAATTACCGAGGAATTGAGACATAAAGGTTTGGTGCGGGAAATGGCCAGACAGGTGAACGACCTGCGAAAAGCCGCGGGCTTGACCATAAAAGATTTGGTTGAGATCGAATGGCAGACGGCGGACGAAACCCTGAATCATGTTTTCACCGAGCACGCGCCTGTTCTGCGTGATTTAACTCGGTGCCGCAGTATAAAAAAGGGGAGAGTGGAAGAAGTGGATTTCAAAAAGGATCTAATCATTGGTAAGGCGCGGGTGTTAATTGGCGTGAAAAGATGAGTTTGCATGAAGTCACTGGCGTGATATTAAATCGCCGTGATGTGCGGGAAGACAGCCGGATCTACAGCGTCTTTACGCACGAACGCGGGAAATTGGAAGTTTTTGCCCGCGGCATTAAGAAGCCAAAAGCAAAATTGGGCGGTCATATGGAACCGGGCGCAACCGTTAAACTGACTTTGGTGCGGGGCAAAATGGGCGAAACCCTTACGGCTGTGGAGCGCCGGCATTACCCAAACGACATCATGCAAAGTTTGGAGAAATTAGCCAGCCTGGGTTTTGTTTTAAACTTAATCGATTCGGCCACCAAGACTGAAGCGCCCGACCCTATGCTGGCTTCTTTTTTGCAGGAAGTTATTGATCGCTTGGAAATTTTGCAAGCAAGAAAAACCAATCTGGCGCGTTTTCGACTATGGTTCGCTTGGCGAATTTTTCGGCTGCTGGGTCTGGGTCCGGAATTGGACACCTGCGTGCATTGTCGGAAAGCCTTAACCGAAAGCGGCGTGAGGTTTTCCGCGATTTTAGGCGGATGGTTGGGCTTGGAATGCCAGGCTTTTGACGCCCAAGCGCCGATTGTTAATACCCAAGCCCGAAGTTTTATCCACGCTCTTAACCGCTTAACTTGGGAGGAACTAGAAAGTTTTGAGATTGATGTGGCGACGGAAACCGTTGTCGCCCGTATTACCCAGGCCCAACTTCATCAAATTTTGGAAAGACCGTTGCCCGCGGAAAAATTCGTAAATTTCATTCGAACGGCTTAAGTTTACAGATTTCAGGCTTTCCCAAATCAGGAAAAGTTCGTATACTAAAATAACTTATGCCCAAAGCAAGACCTTCCGGTCACGAAAAATCAAAAAAAATTTACATAAGGAAAACTGAACCGGAGCCAGAGACCGAAGAAGTTCAGCAACCAGAAGCTGATGCCGAGGTTAAGCAGGACGGAGATTTAGCGGAAACCCCGGCGGAGGCGGGGGACAAATTCAACGCAACCCAAAAATCCGAAAACCAGCCGGCGTTCAAGTCTAAAAAGGTAAAATTATTAAGGGAAGAAGTTTTAGACGCCATTTACAATCCGGAAAGCCCAGAGTCAAAGATTCAGGACGTGAAGAAGATCGTTAAAAAGAACCGCAAAACCAAAAAACTTTTTTGGGCTTTGGGCGTCTTATTGTTACTGGCCGTAGCTAGCGCTGCCGGTTTTTTGGTTTTTAGCCGAAAAAACAATCAATTCAACGAACGGATTGATCTAAATTTAGTGGCGCCCGCGGCAACGGCGGCCGGGGACGAAGTCAACATTGCCATTACCATCAAAAACAACGAAAAAATTGCCATCCGGAATTCTGAACTGACTTTTACGCCGCCCGAAGGCTTTACTTTCAAATCTTCCACACCGGCGCCCAGTAATGAATTTAACAACGCCTGGGATTTGGGCACGCTTAACAAAAATTCCGGTGCGACCGTGACTATTGTGGGCCGGCTGGTTGGCAACCAGGACGAAGAAAAGATTTTCAATTTCACCTTGGGTTACCGCCCCGCGAATTTTAACTATGATTTTCAGAAAACCACGGAGCTGAAAATAAAGATTTCCAGCTCGGTGCTCAAAGTCACTCCTGAGGTGCCTTTGCGCATCATTGCCGGCACGCCCACGGAATTCACCGTGACTTTGGAGAATACCGGTGCGGATAAATTGACCGAGGTGAAGTTGATTGTTGATTATCCCGAAGTCTTTAAATACACCTCGGCTGATCCCAAGCCCGCTGAAAAAGAGAACATTTGGCTTTTTCCCGAGCTTGCGGCCGGCGGCAAAATAAAAGTGGTCATTAGCGGGAGCCTTGGCGGTTCGCCGGGCGAAACGCCGGAATTTAAATTCCGCGCCGGCCGCGAAGGCCTTAAAGAATTTGAGGTCCAGGCCGAAGCCAGCGGTATTGGCACGATTGTTAAAGCCGGTTTAACTTTGGGGGCCGCCATCACCAATCCCGGCAAAGGCACGGTTGCGGCTTGGGGCGAAACCTTGAACTATATGCTGACTTATAAAAATGAGAGTGATGGTGAAATGCAAGATATTAGCCTGACCGTGGAATTTATCCAAAAGAACGCTGGCAATCAGGATGTCAGCATTTTGGATCTGGATAACCGTTCGGGCGCCACGCCCGGTAAGTTGGATGGCCGGACCATAACTTGGACTAAACAGGAAGTGCCGAAATTAGCCAAAGTCAAACCTGGCGAAAGCGGCGATATTTTGTTGCGAGTGGCTTTGAAATCCGGACCCGAAATAAAGACTCAAGAGGACCGGAATTTCGTCATTATCACTTCGGCCCGGGCATCGGTGGCCAGCATCGCAGATGTGGAGGGCAAGAATTTTGAAACCCAGGCGCAGAATCTGCAGACCAACATCACAACGAAATTGAATGTCGAACCCGAAGCCCGTTATTACAGCGAAGAGCAGCTGCCAGTTGGTTCAGGGCCATTGCCGCCGCAGGTCGGTCAGACCACTTTTTACCAACTAAGCTGGAATTTGACCAATCCAACCAACGAAGCCTCACAGATAGTGGTCAGCGCCACTTTACCTGACGGCGTCACTTGGACCGGCAAGCAGAGCGTAACTGCGGGTCAGACCGTTGTATTTAACGCTGAAACTCGGGAAGTGGTTTGGCGCATTAACCGCGTGCCGCCGGGCACTGGCAGTCTGTTTGCCAGTCTGGAAGCCAAGTTTGAAGTTTCCATAACCCCCACGGCGGCGGATCTGGGAAAATTGCTGGTTCTATTGAATCAGACTTCAGTAACGGCCCGCGATGAATTCACCAGTCAGGATTTGCGCATCGAAAAACCAATTTTAACCACCGATTTAACCAATGATGTTGCCGGCCAAGGCAAAGGTCTGGTGGCGCCAGCGCAATGAAGGCTTGCCAGCGGATAAATGGTTGTAGTTAGAGGCTTTGGGTATAGATATCGGTATCGTTTTTGGGGATGTGGTTTTTAAATTAAGCTTTAAACCACCACCAATAACCACAACAATACTGAGCGCTACACCTAAAACCACCCCGCTCTAAAAAGGCATGCGGGGTTGACAAACGGTTTTTTTATACCCGACTTGTTTTAAAATTAAGTCAGTAAAGCAAAAAATTCCGCACTTTTTAAAACAGGAGGTTTTGAAAATGCACAGGGTTATTGGCTGCTGTATTTACGAAGAGGAGGGGATGATCGGCATTTACCGCGCGGCTTATGATATCAGTGCCCACCCTTTTGGCGGCCTGGTCAACCGCTTGGTGCATGCTTCCACGCGGGAGTTGCGTTTTCCTTACGACAACCGCAATGGTAACCACCTAACGCCCGAGCAGGTGATTGAAATTTTAAAACTTAATCACCAGGAGAATTTTTTAAACGACTAATCCCGGCTTTTCAAAAAAGGCGGGATTTTTTAATAATCAGATGATATACTTTAAGCATGGCTGAAAGTCTGACCAAAAATGCGACTAAATTCATCTTACGCGAATTCCTTGGCGACATTTTACTGTTTCCGTTTTGGTGGTACCTGAAAGGCCTGGCCAGATTCAGCACTTTTTGTTTGAACAAAGTGGGTGAGTTTACCAACCGGAGTCGGTTAAGCCCCAAAGTCTGGTTTCAAAATTTGTTCGTGCCCATGTACGGCGATTACAGCCGGAGCGGCCGTGCCATCAGCTTCTTTGTCAGATTGGTGGTTGCTTTAGTCTTGTCAGTCGTCTTTATTCTGTATCTGTTTGGCTTTCTAATTTTCTTTGGAGGGTATTTAGCTTTGCCTATCGCCGTGGTGTACTATTTTCTCCACCAAGTATTTAATCTGCCGTGGCCTAATTTTTAATTCATGCTCAAAGCCCAACCGCCATTTTCCATAATTGTTTGCCCGGCGTGCTTCCAGACCGAAGGTGTTTGTCCGGCTTGCCAGGATCGGCGCGCGGCCATGTGGCTAATGGGCCGTTATTTTGTCTGGGACAAAAAAGTTGATCGTTGGCAAATCGCTGAAGAAAAATTGCAGCGCGGTCTACACAAAGGCTTTAACGCGCTTTTGATTATTTTTGGCCTAGCCGGCCTTGCAATTTTAGTTTGGCAGGCGCTGACGACTAAAGTCTTGTTGGACTTAAATTCCATTTTGGAATTTTTGGGCGCTAGAAATTTTTGGAACGCATTGGTCTCAATTTCTTTTGTCGGCGATCTGATAGTAATATCTAGAATCTTAAAAGCCCGGCAGGAAAGGCTTTTGGTAGCACATCGGGATAGCGAATTGCTAGCCGTGCCCGCGCCTGAATTAGCCTGGCCAGATGTCATTCGGGAGGCCGGGCGATTTGAAAACATCGCCCCGGCGTTTTTAGAATCAGCGCAAAAAGCCGTGGAGGGCGCTTGGGCGTTAGCCGAGCGTTTAAAAAATCCCAAGGTCGAACCGCTGCACTTATTCGCCGCGCTTTTTGCGTTTAACGATACGCAGGTGGTTTTCGGCCGGCTGGGTATAAGCAGCCAGGCTTTAAGCCAAAGGGTAAACCGGGCTTTGTCAAAATTACCGACTGAAGCGCAGCCGCCGGCTTTAAGTCATGCCTCGGTGGAGACACTTTTGCGCGCCTATTTGGAAGCGGTATTTGCCAGTCGGCCCGTGGTGGATGTGACCGAGCTTATTGTCGCGGTCGGACACGACGAAACGGTGAATGAAATTCTGGCGGATTTGGCGATTGATGAGATTAAATTGCGGAATGTCGTGGCTTGGATTCATATTACTAAAAGACTTTCCCGCAGCTACCAGAATTGGCGAAGTAAAGCCAAATATCGTTCTAAAGGCGTCATGAACCGGGCTTTTACCGCCATAGCCACGCCTATGCTCGATCAATTTAGTCATGATCTGACCCAGTTAGCCCGGGCTGGGCTTTTGAATTTATGTCTAGACCGGGAAAAAGAGTTTGAAGAAGTTTTCCGGGTTTTTGAAAGCGGTCGGCAGCATCCGGTTTTGGTGGGTTTGCCCGGCGTGGGCAAGACCGCAATTGTTGAAGGTTTGGCGCATCGGATGGTCGCGGACGAAGTGCCGCCGGTCCTGCAAGACAAAAGACTGGTTAGTCTGTCAGTGGCTTCTTTGGTCGGTGCTTCGGGCCGCCAAGGCGAATTGGAGGAGCGTTTTAATATCATCCTTAACGAAATCGCGCGGTCAGGCAACATTGCCCTATTCATTGATAACATTCAAAATTTGATGGGTCTCTCCACCGAAGGTTCGGTAAAAATGGATTTGGCGGAAATGTTGGCCCAAGCCCTAGGTCGTCACGCGTTCTTGGCCATTGCCACGACCAACCCGGTTGACGAACATCGGTATTTGGAAAAATCCGGACTGGTTTCGGTTTTTCAGCGCGTGCCGGTGAATGAAGTCGATACCAATGGCGGCATCCAGATTTTGGAAGGCAAAGCCAATGCCATCGAGCATAAACAGCAGGTTTTATTCAGCTATGGCGCCTTAGAAAAAGCCGTGGTTTTGGCTCAGCGCTACATCCATGATCGCTATTTGCCGGAAAAGGCCGTGAGCCTGGCTGAAGAAGCCGCCGTTTATGTTCACAAAACCCACGGCAAAGGCAGCATTGTGACGGCCGAGGATGTGGCAGCGATCGTAGCCGAACGCACCAGCATACCCGTCACCCAAGTGACCGAAGCCGAAACGGAAAAATTACTGCATCTGGAAGAAAAAATTCATGAACGCGTTATTGGCCAGGAAGAAGCCGTCAAAGCCGTAGCCGCGGCCTTGCGCCGGGCGCGCGCAGAATTGCGAGACGCCCGTCGGCCGATAGCCAACTTCCTGTTCTTGGGCCCCACGGGCGTGGGCAAAACCGAATTGGCTAAAGCCGTTGCCGAAGTCTATTTTGGAGACGAAAAAAGCATGATTCGTTTGGATATGTCCGAATACCAAGTTCAATCGAGCTTAGCCAGGCTAATCGGCAATCCCGAATCCGGGGAGAGCGGATTTTTAACCGAAGCTATTCGGAAGAACCCTTTTACGCTTTTGCTTTTGGACGAATTGGAAAAAGCCCACCCAGATATTTTAAACGTGTTCTTGCAAGTTATGGATGACGGCCGCCTGACAGACAGCACTGGCCGGACAATCGATTTTACGAACATCATTATGATTGCCACCTCCAATGCCGGTACGGCAATTATTCAGGCCGGGATTCAGGCGAAAGAGTCATTGGAAAACATCAAGCAGAGATTGATTGAAAAAGAGCTGGCTCAATACTATCGCCCAGAATTTTTAAATCGGTTCGACGCCATAATCGTTTTTAAGCCTCTGACATTTGAACAGGTTATCGCGATTGCCAAGCTGATGCTAAAACAGCTAAGTGAGATTTTAAAGGAAAAAGGTGTGTTTTTGCGAGTGACGGAGCCAGCAATCGTGGAATTGGCGGAAAAAGGTTTTGATCCGCAGTTTGGTGCCCGGCCCTTGCGCCGAGCTTTGCAGGAGCATGTTGATAATGCGCTGGCAAACGCTTTGTTGACCGGCAAATTGGCCAGAAGGGATGTGGCAATCCTTGAGCCGGGAGGTATAGTCCGGGTGGAAAAAGCCAGGAAAATTTAAATAAAAAAGCCGGTTAATTTTGACCGGCTTGGTGAATGGCAATTACATAGGGGAGCATTGCCTCGGTTTTTAATGTGGTGTAGGTTTCGGCCAAAATCGGTTTGACCAAATCTGGGGCGGGCAGCATGGTGCCAGCGTTATTTGGTGCTGGATAGCCGATGGTCAGACAAAATTTCTTTGCAAACGCGAAATGTTTTAAAAATCGGTCGCATTTTTCTGGGCTCACCGGCAGGGTGCCTCCAAAGATCAGCCAATCTAGTTTTTGTATTTCTTGAAAATCTTTCGGCCGCCACCCGACTGTGAAATGCTGATCCAAGGTTTCTAGATTAAATGACCAGCCTTCAGATCGGGAAATATCCAAAAGCAGGGTAATGTGGGGATTGGTTTCCTCAAAATCAATATTTACATAGGGTGTCACAGAATTTTTGGCAATAACTTCAGTGATAGTAAAAATACACGCGGCCAGATTTCGGCAGACCAGAGCCGTTGGCACAGCGCTATCAAAGTCATAACGAGGAGTTGCGCCCAACTCATACATTCGCCCCCCCAAACTAAAGGCGCGGGGTTGAATTATTAAAGGTCTATCCATTTGCCTCCTAGGTTTTGATTTTCTGATCAGACTAGCACTCGACCAGAATTTGTCAATTCGGCCGCATTTACCTAAGCTTCAGTTCTGATTTTACGAAAACTCGCAAAACTTAGTACGGGTTTGCTATACTAAGCAAGCTTCATTCTTAAACTATTAAATTTATGAAAGGTTTTGTACAAAATATCGAAAAGTTAACCTTAGCCAACGAAGACTTTCGTCAGGTGCTTTACACGGCCCCGCACAGCCAATTAGTGCTTATGGCCCTAAGGCCGAGGGAGGAGATCGGCGAAGAGGTCCATGAAGAAAACGATCAGTTTTTCCGCTTTGAGGCTGGCCAGGGCAAAGTCGTGATTGCCGGAATTGAGCATGAAGTCGGTGACGGAATGGCTGTCATAATTCCGGCCGGAACTCGGCATAATGTCATTAACAGTTCAAATAACGAATCCTTGAAAATGTACACGATTTATTCGCCGGCACACCATCGCGATAAGGTTCGGCACGCCACCAAAGCCCAAGCCGAAGCCGATGCTGAAGAATTTGACGGCGTGACAACGGAGTAAAAATCAAAACAGTAAATAAAAGCCAGGTAAGCCCTGGCTTTTTGGGGCTTGACCCGTCACGAGCGGCAGGGCGGAGTTGACTTTTTCTAAAAAAGCATTTAGGGTTAGGGGAAAAGTAAAATTGCCATTTGAAAATGAAATGAAACAGGAGGTAAAATGCCAGTTTTGGAAAAAATTGGTGGAAGTCAAGAAGAAGATCTAGCCGTTTGGGAAGGGGATGTCTGCTATTCAGTCAGGGCACGGGCATTATTTAAAAGTCGAATTTATGTCATAACCCAGGCGCCGGAAAGACGACTGTTGGGGTGCTTAGCCGTGCCGCGCTGGTCAAATGTACCAACTGAAAAAGACTTGAGATTTTTCAATCGCAAGCGAGTGGCAAAAGTTTTGCGTTACATTGTTTTTGCTGATTTGTATTTTTTAAATCGGGCCCTAAAACATGGCGACAGCTTTTACCTTCAGGAGGAAAGCGGCGAGATTCCCAGATTGAACCAGGTATTGGAAGTCTGCCATCGTTTAAACGGCGTGCTTTTAGGCTTGCGAAAAGGAAATGTCGATGAATTAATCGTGATCATCGTGGGCATGGTGGAAAAGGCTATATTGGACGTGAACCCAAACGCGACCAATAGTTTAAAAAAAGAAATTCTTAATCAGTTTACCGCCATCGGTAATATCGAAGACAGTCTGGGGCGGGTGAACAACGGGGCTTTGCTGGCACGGCTGGTGGCGATTAGAGAAAGAACTATGCGTCGGGAAGCTGATGCTGTTGACATAAATGCGGTTTGGGCCTTGCGCCGACGAGTGGTTTCAATGTGTTTAGAAATTTTAGAATTCCAAGTCAAAGCCGCGGCGGATTACTTGAAGCAAGTTTTGGACAACTGGCATGAAGTTTCGATTCTGCGCCGTATTCGAGTCGCGGAGCAGCTGGAAATTTACGCGCGAGTTTTTGAAGGCATTGATATTCAGCCTTTCCGCCCGACATTTTTGTATTCGACGGACGAATTCAAACACGCGGCAGAGTTTTTGAAAACCAACAAGGTGGCCGAAGCGCATGCGCTTCTAAAAACCACTTACGCCGGTTTTCAATTGCGGGATTTGCGCATTGAACTAGAAAAGCTGATGTTCGCGGTCAGCCGAAAAAGGCGCTTTCCCAAAACCGATTTTGATTTTTCAGAAACCATAAGCAGGCTGGAAATCAATATCGCCATTTTGAACAGCTGGGACACCTCCCAGATGCGGGACTTCGACAAAATCGTGATTACTGCGGGCCTGCGTCAGGTGATCATTTGTTTGGAGATTTTTGACATCCAAAAAGCGCACGGCACTTTTAGCAATACCATCAAGTTGATTTAGAGTTTTTTGACTTGAAAACGGCGCGTATGCTAAGGTGAAAATTCGCAAAAAAGTCACCCCGGTAGCTTAGTCGGTACCTGCCTGGCGACAGGCAGGGAGCCTCAGTATTAATGGGCATGTGCAGGAATTTACCGAAGGTTGCTGGTTTGCCGCCATCTATTGAAGTCAACAAAAGTCGGCGGCATCCCGCCTCTATGGCGGGACAAATCCAGCCCGGGGCTATAAAAATTGCGGGTATAACTCAGGAGTAGAATGTCGGGGATTATTAACCCGAACGTCGGTGGTGCAATTCCACCTGCCCGCATAAAGCGTTCTTTAGTTTTTAAAAGCGGATCAATTAAGGTCCGCTTTTTTCTTGTGTTTTTGAGCAAAAAATCGTAAGCTAAAAGCACCATGAATCAGAATTCAAAAATGGAAAAGTTGGTTTCTTTGTGCAAAAGGCGCGGTTTTATTTTTCAATCCGCCGAAAAATACGGCGGCTTGCAGGGTTTTTGGGATTTTGGGCCTTTGGGCGTGGAGCTCAAAAATAATTTAAAAAAGTCCTGGTGGCAAAGGTTCGTGCAGGAAAGGAATGACATTGTCGGTTTGGATTCCAGTATTATTACCAATCCCACAGTGTGGGAAAAAAGTGGACATGTGCAGGGATTTTCGGATAAATTAATTGAGTGTAAAGACTGTAATCGTAGATTTAAAGATGCCGATTTAGACGGCAGTGAACCAGGGCCCTTGAAATGCCCGTATTGTCATAGTGAGAAAATAACGAAGGCAAAAGATTTTAATACCATGTTTAAGACTTTTGTCGGTCCAGTGGAAGATTCTTCGGCCACGGCGTATTTGCGTCCCGAAACCGCTCAAAACATCTTTGTAAATTTTGAAAATATCAGACAAGCCACCAGATTAAAAGTGCCTTTTGGCATCGCCCAGATCGGCAAGGCTTTCCGCAACGAAATCACGCCCGGCAATTTCATTTTCCGCTCGCGGGAATTTGAGCAGATGGAAATTGAATACTTCGTGGAACCAAAAAATGACGAAAGGTGGTTTGAAAAGTGGGTTGTTGAAAGTCATCAGTGGTTTATTGATCTGGGCATTAAAAAAGAGAACTTGCGTCTTTACAAACAGCCCAAATCAGAATTGGCGCATTATTCCAAGGCCACCACGGACATTGAATATAATTTTCCTTTCTCGGCCAAAGGCGGCGAAAAGGGCTGGGCGGAATTGATGGGCATTGCCAACCGTACGGATTTTGATTTAAAAGCCCACGACTTTATTTACAAAGACGAAAATAACCAGGAATTCGTGCCATATGTCATCGAACCTTCGGCCGGCGTGGATCGAGCCATGTTGGCAATCCTGCTGGACGCTTACGAAGAAATTAAAGGCGGCCGGACAACCACGACGGAAAGTAATAAAGAAGTGGAAGTTGTTTTGCGCTTGCACAAGTCTTTGGCGCCATATAAAGTGGCGGTTCTGCCTTTGTCCAAAAAAGAACAGTTAAGCAAGCCTGCTTTGGAGATCTATCAAAATCTGCAGAAGCACTTTATGACTGCTTATGATGAAATTTCCTCGATTGGCCGCCGTTACCGCCGTCAAGACGAAATCGGCACGCCGTATTGCGTGACCGTGGACTTTGAAAGTCTGGAAGACAAGAAAGTTACAGTCAGGGATAGGGACACTATGGGACAAGACCGGGTGGAAATAGGGGATTTAATGGAATATCTGGACGAAAAACTTACGGAGTGATTATTGATGACTCAACGGCGAATCCACCAGGGAGAATTTCCTTACTTTATCACCACAAATATTAAAGGCGATAAAGCGTTTTTTATTCATGATAAATATGCGGATTTATTGAGCAAAATTATTATTGGCACTAGCATGAAAAAAGGATTCTTGTTAATTGCTTATTGCATAATGCCGGATCATGTTCATTTGATTGTTTGGCAAGATCTAAGATCATTAAAAACTAACCCAGCGCGGGCGGCCACGAAATTATCAAATATTAATTTGTCTCGAGCGCAGGCCGCTGTGCCTGCGATTGGAAAAATTTTGTTGCATCCAGGCGCGGGCAGAGCCGCCCGCGCTGGGTTCCAGAAGAGCAGGTTAGACAATTTAATAAACTCGAAGGTTTTTACAATTTCTGACCTGATGCACGGCATTAAATCCTATTTTGTGAGACAATTAAGGGTTATTTATAAAATAGATAATTTTTCATGGCAAGCGCGATTTCACGCTAAAATCTTAAATTCTGATGAATCTGTGAAAATGGCCATTAAATATGTTCAAAATAACCCACTGGCAACTGATTTAAATGAAAAATTTTCAAGGGCTCCATATCAATATTTAAACACCATTGTTTATAAGATGTTAAAATAAAAAACCCTGTATCATGAACAGGGTTTTTAAAAATAGCAATTACTTCAGCTCGAGGCGCTGTAAGTACTGAAGAGCCATAAGGGTCGTTGAGATTGAGCAATTTTCAACCACTCCGCCCTCTTCAATCAGCATTAGCCAATCCTTCAGGGGTATTAAAACTAAGCTGATGTTTTCGGTTTGGTCAAGTTTAGTTGGGCCTGGGGAAATTGGCGTGGCTGCGATGCCAAGGTGGGGGAAGAATCTCTGGCCGGAGCTTCGACAGTTGACAGCGATCCCAGCCTGGCTTAAAGGAATAATCCCCGATAGCTCAATACCGGTTTCTTCTTCAAATTCCCGTTTGGCGCAATTTTTCATGGAGCCATTGTCTGCTTTGCCAAGCGAGCCTGAAGGCGGAGCCAAAGAGATGCATTCGGCGCCGTGCTTCCATTCAGCCACGATCGGGATTAGGTCGCCGGGCAATAGGCAGAAGGTCGTGGCCCAAGGTTTTTGGGTGGAACGAAAGGCCGTGTAAGGTTGGCCATTCGGCTGTTCTAAGAACATTACTTCTGCTTTGGGCGCGAAGCGGAGCTCGCCTTTTTGATCATCTGTCAAGTCTCGCTTTAGGTATTCATCGAGTGAGACCGTTGGCTCGATTTGAGGCCAAGGCTTAATGTTAACACTTTCCAAATATTGGAAAATGTTTTCCGCATTGACTACTGGGAAACCCCATTTTGTCTCAACATCCATTCGAAAACCTCCAGTGGTTTATGTAATGATCGGTTTATTAGGCTCAAATTTTAAAAGAATTTTTGAGCAGACTTAGCTGATGATATTAAAGGATTTTTTGGTTTTTGTCAACCCCGCACCACTTTCCAGCAAAACGCCAACACTTATCACTAATATGTTTATTAGGTAAATAGCCTTACAAAAAACTTAAAGTTTATTTTGGAAAGTGGTGCGGGGTCAAGGTCTATGCTAAAATATCAGCATTATGAATAAAAATTTAAAATTAGGCATGAGCCTGGCTTTAACCACCGCCTTGATTTCCGGTATCGCAAACTTCATCACCAAAATCGGCGTGACGGCCGTAAAAAATCCAGTTGTCTTTACCACCCTTAAAAATTCGCTTGTCGCCGTCTTCTTAATCGGCCTGGTGCTTTTTTTGGGCAAAATGAAAGAATTTAAATCCCTAAACAGAAAAACTTGGCTTAAACTTTTAACCGTTGGCGTAATCGGCGGGAGTGCGCCTTTTATCTTGTTTTTTACCGGCCTGTCTTTGACTTCAGCCTTGGCCGCCAGCTTTATCCATAAAACCTTGTTTATCTGGGTGGCAATCTTGGCGGTTTGGTTTTTAAAGGAGAAAATAACCAAGCTGCAAATCGGCGCTTTAGGTTTATTTTTAGGTGGCACTTTCTTGCTGGGCGGTTTTCAGAATTTTCATTTTGGCAAAGGCGAAATTATGATTTTAGCCGCGACCCTGCTTTGGGCTGCGGAGAATATAATCGCCAAAAAAGTTTTACGGGAGGTTTCCAGCGTCGCCGTGGCTTCGGCGCGGATGGTTTTTGGTTCAATAATTTTATTCGCGGTCGTTGCCTGGCAGGGGAATGTCGGTTTAGTCGCCGGGCTTTCAGGCCAGCAATGGCTTTGGACTCTGATTCCCTCGATGCTGCTTTTGGCATATGTTTTAACATGGTACACGGCCTTAAAACATGCGCCCGCTTCGGTAGTGGCTAGTTTGTTGGTGCCGGCGACATTTGTGACAACGATCTTATCAACGATTTTCTTAAAATCACCCCTAACCAATCTGAATAATTTGAGCGGAGTATTATTTGCGGCCGGGATAATCTTGCTGATTGTCAACCATCGAAAATCCAAGTTCTCCAAAGTCAATGTCAGCCAAACCCAGCCCTGGGCGTGAGCCTGACTTGAAAACTGGGCAGGCCCATGTCATGCCGACATGGCGTGATGGTGTGGCGCGTTGCGCGAAATACGCATTTGGCCCAAACAAGCTTCATATGTGCGGACCCGAAGCGAACCGCGAAGTTTTTGCCTACCTTAAAGAAGGCACGACCGATGCGGGCCTCACCCATATCTTGCAGAAATTCCAGACACTTTTTCCGTATTTGCGTTCGATTGCCAGGGCCAACCACATCCGCGATCCTTTTGATGATCGGGTGGTGGAAGCCTATTGGTTGGGCAATTCGCTTTTGGAGAGCGTGCCAAACCAAGATTTTTATAAGCACTTGCGTGATAATTTGGAATTGAAAAAGAAAAGCAACCCGAAAAATTTTGATGAGCTAATCCAAAAATTACCTCAGGGCGCCCGTATGCACCACTCGTTCCATGTCTTTAATGTCTACAAGCGCACGGGCCATCTTGAGGTTCTGCACACTTTAGAAAGCATGGACGCCTGCCGCGTCAGTTGGGGCAGGGTGGAAAAGATTGACGGGCCGAAAGTAATTTTAAAAAGAAAGCCTCTGAAATTACTAAACCAAAAGTTAGTTTTGGCCGAACCCGAAGCTTTTACGCTGCACCGGCGTTTGGAGGCCGACAATACTTTTGACGAGTTGAAAGCCGGGGATCTAGTGACCCTGCATTGGTACCAAGCTTGCGAAATAGTGCAGCCGGAAAACATAAAATGGCTGGAATTTTACACGCACAAGCATCTTGAATTAGCCAACCGAACTTTATAAACCTATGGAAATTTGGATATTCGGCAACCCGGATTTGCCGGAAGACAGTTTGCCCATAAAACTTCTGCCGGTTTTGCAAAGAAGATTTCCCCAACACCAGTTTTTAATCAAGGACCCTTTGGACGAATGGGAAATGCCCAAAGAATTATTGATCATTGATACGATCAAGGGTTTGGGAAAAGTCGAGGTCTTTGATTCATTGGGTCAATTCGAAAACTCGCCCAGGGTGACCATGCACGATTATGATTTATTTTCCAATCTGGCTTTTTTGCAGAAATTAAAAAAACTGCCAAAATTCAAAATTTTCGGCGTTCCGCCGGAGATGGATTTAAACCAGGCCTTAACCGAACTCCAACTTAAGCTGTCTGCAATTTGATTTTCAGGAAATGCGAAGCGCAACTCATGCACGGGTCATAAGCCCGGATGATTTTTTCCAATTCCAGCTGGATGGCTTCTTTGTCTGGATCGGCGGGCAGCATTTCTTGCAAGCGCCTGGCCATATCCTGCTCGATATTTATCTGGTTTTGGCCGGTCGGTACCACAATTTCACCCTTGATAACCAGCCCGTTTTCGCCAATTTCTACTTTGTGGTACAAAGTCCCGCGCGGCGCCTCAATCACACCGACGCCCACGCCCGACTTGCGCCGGGGTAAAGCCAAAGGCTCTTTGGTGAACTTAGTATTTTGTAGATAGTCCAAAGATTGGTCAACACAATGGAGCAATTCAACGGCTTGGGCGAGATTGTTATGGAAGATGTTGGTTGATGGGAATTTTCTTAAAGTTGATTCCAAAGCAGCTTTGGTTTTGGGGTGCAAGGAGTCTTTGGCTAAATTGATTCTGGCTAAAGCGCCGACCATGTAAGTTTCCGCTTTAAATTCATAGCCTGAAGCTTGGGAATAGGGTATAACGACGCGCTCCAAATGGTTCCGAAAATCTGTTTCCGGGATGCGTTCAGGGGTCAAGTCACTGGCAATTTCGCCATCGAGAAAAGAAAAGGGATTGTTTATCAAGGCCATAAAGTGGGTTTTGCGGTCAAACTTAAACTCGGACCTTTCAAACCTTTCCACAGTGCGCAAGATAGCCGGTCTAACATGCTCGAGTTTGTGGATAGCTTCTTGAACTTCGGACTCGGAGGGAACTTTTAAAAAACCGCCGATGCTGGGATTCACCGCGTGCACGCTCCGTCCGGCAACGATAATGGAAAGATAATTGCCAGCCGCTTTAATATCAAAAGCGTCGTGTAAAATTTGATGTTGCTCCGAATCATTTTCGTCAAAAGAAAGAAAAGAATCTTTTCCGTACATGTCTGGCAAAGCGAAAAGGTATAGGTGCAAAGCATGGTCGCGAAGATTCAGGCCATACATGGTTAAGTGTTTCAGAATTTGCGTCTGTTTACTGGGCTGGACGCTTAAAGCGTGCTCGCAAGCCTCAATACTGCAGAGTAGGTGGGCATTTGAGCAGGTGCCGCAAATTCGCGCCAACAAGGCAGGCAAACCGCGATAAGGCTTACCGCGCATAGCTTGGGTGTAAAAACGCTTGTATTCGGTAATGCCAAATCGGCAATATTCCACTTGCCCGCCCTTGATTTTTACGTCCAGGGTGGCTGAGCCTTCGACTTTAGTGATTTCTTTGGTTAGGGATAAATCAACGGTATGCATAAATTAAATTATTTTGAATTCTTTCAGAAGACTATCCAAGGCGTTTAAAAAGACTTTTTCGTCCATGGGACAGCCCGGGACATTCACATCAACCTTGATCGCCTCGGCTAATTTCAGGCCTTTGGGCAGGAAATTGAATTTTTTCACTAAGGGTTTGATTTCTTTGGCTTCCTTTTCTGGAAAAGTGTTCCTTTGGACCGAAGGCAGGCCGGTGCAGGCACAAGCGCCGATCGCCACCACCTTTTTGGCATTAGAACGGATTTCCTTGGCCATGTCCACTTGTTTTTGGGAATTTAAAGCGCCCTCAATGAAAGCCACATCCAGCTCGTCCAGAACATTTTTGTCCTGCAAAACCCGTGCGTGGCGGATGTCCAAGAGTTTTTTCCATTCCTGCCAATGGTCGTTCAGCAGTTCCGTAAAAATAATCGTGCTGTCTTCGCAGCAGGAGAAGGTGAACCAACCAATGCGCAATTTCTTGTTTGCCATAATTTTGGAAGCCGAGTTAATTAAGTGTATTATAACAGCATAAGGCCAAATCCAAAAATTTTATGTTGATAGACACCCATGCCCACCTAAATTTTAACGCTTATAAAGACGACCTTGAGCCGGTTATTAAGCGGACTTTGGCTGAAAGCATGAAGGTAATTAATGTCGGCTCGCAATTTTCCACCAGCCTTAGGGCGGTTAAAATCGCCCAGGCATATCCTGGGCAAATGTTCGCGGCCATAGGCTTACACCCCATTCATTTGCACGAAACTTTTGTGGACGAAGTGGAGATTCCGTTTAAAAGCCGGGCTGAGGATTTTGCGGCCGCAAAGTACGAAGCCTTAGCCAAAGAAAAAGGCGTGGTGGCTATCGGGGAGTGCGGCCTGGATTATTTTCATTTACCTGCCAGCGTTTCCGAGCTTGACTTTATAAAAAAACAGAAAGAAGTTTTTGAGGAGCATATTACCCTAGCAAAAAAATTAAATTTGCCAATAATTTTACATTGCCGCTCGACCAGAGCCGAACCCGATCGCGCTTACTTGGAGATGCTGGAAATTTTAAAACACGAAAATTTTAACCGGGGAGTGGTCCATTGTTTCAGTGCCAGTTTGGGAGTCGCCAAAAAATTTCTAGAGGCGGGTTTTTTCATTTCTTTTACCGGCATTATAACTTTTCCCAATACCAAAAGCTTGGCTGAAGTCGTGAAATCCGTCCCTTTGGATAAATTAATGGTGGAGACTGATGCCCCGTATTTGGCGCCCCAGGCGGTCAGGGGCCAGCGAAATGAGCCTATAAATGTTAAGTATGTGGCGGAGCGGATTGCAATAATTAAGGATTTGTCTTACGAGGAAGTGGAAAGACAGACGACGGAGAACGCCGTTAAACTTTTTAAATTAACAATATGATTATTTTTGTTTTGATTATTTTATTAATCGGCTCAGTAGCAATTTGGTTTGGCGTTAAATTTTATGAAAAAGAACGAAAAAAACAAATTGAAATTTATATTGAGAGGTTTGAGCCTTTAAATCAGCAGGTTTTATATTTTGCGAAAAGAAATGATTTAAACATTGAAAGATTTGAATTATTTACTCCCAAAGGAAAGAATGATTTTTCTAAAAATTTATCTTCGCCAAGAGTTGATTTTCAGCCAAGACCCAGAATAATTTATTGGATATCATTATCAACTTTACTTTTACAACCAGATTTTTCTTCTACCTTTATCTATTACTACAGCGATTCTGATGACTATCGCGCGCCAATAAGGTTTGCGTGGATCGCAAGCGGTTTGACGGCCATGGGGCCAGTCAAGGTGTTTTTCTTGCCCATCTATTTTTCGAATCATAAAACCGGCAAGGTAAGGGGGGTAATTTTTTGTCACTTTCCAGTCGAACCAACCCGGCATTGGTTTTCGCTTGAATCTGAAGGAGCCTTTGAATCAAAATTTGATCATGATCTAGAATCGAGATATTTCAATAAAAGATTCAGGCTAAATGGCAGTGAGCGTAAAATGCTAACTGAAATTTTTGATCCAAAATTAATTTGTTTGTTTAATGATTTCCAGTATAATTCGTTGATTTTTAAACAAAACAAATATGGGTTTTTTTCTTACCATCGCTTGGCTTTTAATGAGACTGAAGTTGAGAAATTTTTTAAGCTAAGCGTTGAGTGCCATAATAATTTTGTCAAAGCATTTAAGTCACATCCAGAACCAAAATAAAAAGCGCCCGCTTATTCCAAAGAAGCAGGCGGATGAATAAAGGTTCAAAAAAATTTGGTTTTACCGGTGGCCATTGCCGCTGTGGCGGGTAATTTTAGTGCCGCCGCCCGTGGTCCAAGCCCGGGTTTGTTTGCGTCTTTCAGAAGTTTTTTTCCCGCGTCCTTTTTTTGGCGGGCCAAGGTTGAGCTCCTTCTCGGGATGGTCTTGTGGTTTTTGGTCGGTGAGGGTTTTTGAACCAGAAGCACTTTGACCAGGCATTCAAACCTCCATGGTTTAAGACGGGTTTTATATTGATTTTTAGGGTAAAACCAAATTAACACCCTTACCAAAAAAAATCAAGCTTGTCCCCGTCACTTTCAAAAAGAGGGTTAGTTTTGGTTGTGGGAATCAGTATCGTTGTGGTCATTATTAAAAAATAATGCGGGTTTGGACGAAACTTGGTTTTTGGCTTAAAATGGAGCTTATGGAAATCCTATTGATTGTTTTAATAGTTTTAGTCTTGACCGGAATCGGGATTATTATTTTCCGTCAAAGCCGCGGCGGTACCGATAGCGGCAGTAACGAAAAACTGATTCGTTTGGAAGAAAGACTGGCTCAGTTAAACGAAAAAAATACGGAAATGACCCGGGTGATGGATTCCAAATTAGGCGAATCCACTCGGGCCATGCAAGAGCAATTCGGCCATTCGACTAAGATTGTCAAAGATGTGACCGAGCGCCTGACCCGGCTGGATGAAACAAACAAGCAGGTTTTGAATTTTTCCGATCAGCTAAGAAACTTGCAGGATATTTTGACAAACCCCAAACAAAGGGGTATTTTAGGCGAATATTTTTTGGATACGGTCCTAAAAAATGTCTTGCCCCCAAATTCCTACCAAATGCAATATAAGTTCAAAGACGGGGAGATAGTCGATGCGGTGGTGAAAATCAAAGGCAAGTTGGTGCCGGTCGATTCTAAGTTCAGTTTGGAGAATTATAATCGCTTGGCGGCCACGCGCGTGGAGAGCGAGCGAAAAGTTTTAGAGAAAGCTTTTGTTAATGATCTAAAAATGCGGATTCAGGAAACTGCCAAATACATCCGGCCGAACGAAGACACCATGGATTTCGCGTTTATGTTCATCCCCTCCGAAGCAATTTATTATGATTTACTGGTCAATAAAATCGGGGCGATTACCGATGATACGGAGAATTTGATCCAGCGCGCCGCTTCTAAGTACCATGTGATAATCGTTTCGCCAACTTCATTCCTGGCTTATTTACAAACCGTGCTGGAAGGCTTGCGCGCCATGCAGATTGAAGAATCAGCCAAGGAAATCCGGAAAAATGTGGAATTGCTAGGCAAGCATATTGGAAATTACGATGCTTATATGCAGAAATTGGGCAACCATTTGGGCACGACGGTGAATACATACAACACGGCCTACAAGGAATTTAAAAAAGTCGACAAAGATGTTTTGAAAATCGCCGAAGTGGGCGGAAAAATTGAGCCATTGGAGCTGGAAAAACCAAAAGAAGATGTTTAAGCAAATTAAAAATCAAATCTAAAAACTCTTGAAAAAAGCTTTTTAGATTTGATTTTTTTGTGATTTTGTGTTAAAATAATAATAAGTATGAAAATTAAAACAAAAAATTATTTTTTATTAGTCTCTAAAATCTCAAGCTTAGCAGCTTTAGTTGGGGGCTTATTCTTTTTGTATGGGGTTTTTGTTTGGGACGCGGTCAGCGCGCCCGTGCAGGTCAGTACTTGTTCAAATTACAGCTGTACCTTAACCATACCGCGCTACCGACTGTTTATGTCACAAAACGATCCGAATGATCTTTGGCTGGCTTTTCCTAACAGCCGGTACAATGATTTTAAAAAGTCTAATGATGGCGGTTTGACCTGGAACGCCACCGAGCCTGACGCTCTGACAGTAAAAGGTTATATGGATTTTCACGCTTCCATTTCTGGTGACAGCCAAGATAATTTATATTTGACTGATCCCGGTCCCAGCGCAGGCATTGTCTGGTTTAGGAAAATCCGGGCGCCCGGCGAAACCGCGACGGATTTAAACAGCCCGATTACTTTGACTTCCTCGTTCATTCCTGCAAATATCTGGACGCGTTCTAACATCTTGGCGCAAGATAGCAACAATATCTGGATTTTTTACCGCACCAGCAACAGTCCGGTCGGCAATGTTCGCTATTTTCGCTCCACGAATGGCGGGGCGTCGTTTGATCAGGAAGGCTGGGTTGCCCAGTTGAATATTGAAGATGTCCGCGTCGGTTCATTCATGATCGGTAACCAGCCAGCCGTGGTTATTCATTACATTTCCGCGACTCCCGGCCAAAATTTGGATTACCGCTATTTTATTTGGAACGGTTCGGCTTTTGTGCCCAATGACGATTCAATCGCTGTCAGCAATGAAGCCACTGGCGCCGAAAGAGAATTCAGCATGACCTATGTCAACGGCGAATTGCATTTGGTTTATAACAACCGCACTAAACTGCGTCACGCCTGGAAAACTTACAATAATGGCCAAGGCACATGGCAGCACGCCGACATCGAAGTTTTACCTTATGATCCTTTGGACTGGCACGCTTCGCTATCCAAGCACGGCAATGATTTGTATTTGTTTTATGTCAGGCAAGAGAGCTCAACCGGAAATAACAACAACATTTATTACCGAAAATGGAATAAAGACACCCAAGCCTGGAGCGACCGCATCGCACTGACTTCGGACGGCATTTGTAACCGCTTCCCCCAAGGCCCGGCCGTGGTTAATGCCCAGGCGGATTTTATTCCAATGGTTTGGACGGCCAGCGTAAATTGCGCCAGTCCGTTTACGATAATGTCTCAAAGAATCAGCGTTTCGCCTGGCGCGCCCGAAAACCTGCCCCCGACCGGCGACACCACGCCTCCGGCAGCGGTAACGGATTTGTTAGCCAATTAAGTTAATTTAGTCAGTTTGATTAGCCTAAAATAATTGATAAACTTACGGCATGCTTAGAGTTAAGCAATTGTCGAAATTTTTTAATGGTTTTGCCGCGGTTAAGGAGGTTTCTTTTCAAGCCAATGGCGGTGAAATTTTCGGGCTTTTGGGGCCGAACGGCGCGGGCAAAACCACCACCATTCGGGTTATTGCCACGGTTCTGACGCCGACCAGTGGCACGGCTGAAGTCGCGAGTTTTGACATTTTAAAAGCGCCAGAGAAAGTCAGGCAAAATCTGGGCTTGTTGACTTCGGAGATCGGCCTTTATGACCGTTTTACGGCCCGGGAGAATTTGCGGTACTTCGGAAATTTGTACGGTTTGGCCGGCCAGGCTTTGGAAGACCGCATAGATTATCTGGTTGAAATTTTAGATATGCAAAAGTTTGCCGACCGGCGCGCGGGTAAATTCTCTACGGGGATGAAGCAAAAAGTGGCGATTGCCCGTTCAATTATCCATGATCCTAAGGTCATTATTTTTGACGAGCCTACGGCGGGCTTGGACGTTTTAGCCTCGCAAACCGTCATTGATTATATGCAGACCGCCAGAAAAGAAGGCAAATTAGTGGTTTTATCCACGCACGATATGGCGCACGCACAGAAACTTTGCGACCGCGTGGCCATAATGCACCAAGGCAAGATAATCGCGGTTGATTCGCAAGCCAAGATTTATCAGCAAACCCAGGCGGATAATTTAGAAGACGCATTCTTGAAAATCCTCGGCGCGGACGCGGCTAAGTCTGCCTTAAAAGCCAAAGAAGCATTTGAATTGCGTTGGCTTTCAAAAAAGCATAAACGCTTTGGTTTATGAATAAAGTTTTTACGGTTTTCAAAAAAGAAATTTTAGACAGCCTACGCGACCGGCGGACTTTGCTGACGGCCGTGGTCATGCCAATCGTATTGATGCCGGCCATTATGATCGGCAGCGTGAAATTTCAGGAGGCGCAAATTACCAAGGCTGCGGAAAAACCCGTGCTTTTGGCCGTGGAAAATCAGCAGTCCGCGCCGACGTTATTGGATTTTCTAAATAAGCAAAAGCAAGTTGAGCTTAAGCAGGTTGAGAATTTCGATCAGGGCATTGAAGCCGGAACGATAAATGTGTATTTGAATGTTGAAACGGACTTTGAAGCCAATTTAAAAACACAAAAGCCGACAGAAGTCAGAGTCGTGCAAAAAAGTTCAAATGTGGATTCCAGCACGGCTTATTCAAAAGTCATAAATTTATTGCAAGCTTTTAATCAAGAACAAGCCAGAATAAGATTAAGCCAAAAAGGCCTGGCTACAGAAACCCTGAGCGCACTCAAGCCCGTTAGCGTAGACATTGCCACAGCTCAAGAACGAGGTGGATTTTTCATCGGCTTGCTTTTGCCGATGTTCATCGTGGTATTCGCCATTGCCGGCGGAATGTACATCGCTATTGATGTTTCCGCCGGAGAAAAAGAAAGGAAAACTTTGGAAGCGCTGTTGTTAAGCCCGGCGTCAAGATTACAATTGGTGGCCGGAAAATTTGCCGCCGTGGCCGCGACAGCCAGTGCCAGCATTATCCTTTCGATGTTTTCCCTGTATTTCGCTTTTAAGTTTTTCCCGCCCAAATTCGGCACCGAAGTCGTGGAAATTAATTTAACTTTGGGCGCGATTGGCATAATGCTTTTGGTTGGGGTAATTATGGCCATTATGTTCTCGGGCCTGCTTTTATCCGTGGCGATTTTCGCCAAAAGCTACAAAGAAGCGCAGAATTACATCACGCCTTTTTATTTGCTGGCTATACTACCGGTGGCGATTTTCGCCCAGCTTCCCGGCTTGAAGCCAAGCCTGGGCATGTTTTTCATCCCGGGCGTCAATGCAGTTTTTGTCATGAAAGAAGTCCTGATAAAAACTTTTGATTCTGCTCACATATTCATAACTTTTGGCTCGCTGATTATTTACGCCGTCATCGCTGTAATCGCCGCCAGCAAGATTTATTCCAAAGAGGGGATTTTATTCAGGGATTAAGTCAAAGAATTTTCAAGTCAGATTTAGTTGGCCTTGACCCCGCACCACTTTCCAGCAAAACGCCAACACTTAGTACCAAGATGTTCATTAGGCAAATAACCTTACACTAAACTTAAGGTTTTATTTGGAAAGTGGTTCGGGGTTGACTTTTTTTGGATTTCTGATAAACTGGTTTTTCAAAATCAACATCGTTTTTTAAAAATCATTTTTTCACGGAGGAAAGCGTGGTTATTTCCGACAATGAGAAGTCAACGATTAGTTGGTGGCAAACTGCTGGCGTCATTGCCAATGTGAAAGCAGACAAGCTTCAGGCGGCGGCTTACAACGGAACAATTTTAGTTATGTGCGGTGATTGTGACCGCTCCAGTGATATGTTTGATTTTGTCAGGCGGCAATTACCAAACCCTCGAATACATCTTAAAGCCTACAATGGCGGACCCTTGCGTTTGAACCCGGAGATCCCGATCCCGCGGGAATTTCGGGCCCATGAACAATTGCTTTCGGGTTTGGTAAAAACTCGCGGCCTAAAAAAGATCCCGACGATTTTTCTGTTGGCTCATTGGCCGTGCGGCATGGCCAGCGAAGTTCACATGGATATTTTTCAAGTCGTGGCCAACGCGGTTACGACAGCTAGGTTGATCGCCGAAAAAACCGGCTGGGATCGAAAGCGGATTGTGCCGCTTTTGCACGTTGACTACCAGATAAAAATGCGGACCTATTTCATCCGCGCCAAAACCCCGGAGGAAGTCTACAATCTTTCACCATGAAATCCCGCACCACTTTTCACTTAAATCTCGAATTAATTTTGAAGATATTTGCCCGGATGAATATCTTAAAGTGTATAACAACGTTTTGCTGGAAAGTGGTGCGGGATAAAATTTGGCCGTTAGTTAAAAGGACTAGCGGCTTTTCTTTTTATAAAACTTTTGATATTTTTAAATCCTTAACTTTAAACCGAAAAAAATATGTCCCATTCCTGCCAAGCCATAGTTTTTACTTGCATTGATTTCCGTTTCCATTCGGCCATAAGGGATTTTTTGGTATCCAATAGTTTGAAAGATAATTACGATTTGGTCAGCCTCGCCGGCGTTACCAAAGGCCTGGTGGAAGGGGATAAAGCCTGCTCGGAAATAATTTTAAAACAGATCGATATTTCCCATAACCTTCACGGCATAAAGGAAGTTCTGCTAATTCACCACCTGGATTGTGGGGCTTACGGTGGCCACAAAGCTTTTGATAGTTTAGCCGCCGAAGGCGAAAAACAGGCTGGGGATTTGGCCTATGCCAAAGAATTAATTCAGGCAAAGTTTCCAAATTTGGACGTAAAGAAAGTAATTGCCAGAATTCAGGAAAAGGGGGGCGAAAATCTGATTGACTTTGAAGAGTTAAGTTAAATTTAAAATAAAAAAGCCGGGTTTTTAATAAACCAGGCTTTTGATTTTTGGCGGCCGAGTCTTTAGTTAGGCTCTTTTGCCTAAAAGGGCGTCATGAAATTTTTCCAGTATGGTTAGGAAAGGGCTTAAGCAAAAGCCAACCGCAATTAGGATAAATAAGAACAGGAGAACGAAAGGTGTTATGAGCCTTTCCGACCAAGCTTCTTTTGGGCAGCTGGCCAAAACCGAACGACTAAAAGAATCCATGCCCCAAACCTCCTTTGGCTTTTGCTTAAAGCCTAGCAGATTTTCAGTTTTTGTCAATCGAGAAAAAATAGACAAATTTTTGAATTTTTTTTAAACTAATACCAAAATATGTCTGCTGCCAACCGCTTGATCGAGGTAAAAAACATTTGCAAGAATTACGCTTTAGGCGAAATCCAGGTGCCAGCCTTGCGCGAGGTCTCGCTGGTGATAAACCCGGGCGATTTCTTGGTTATTACCGGCCGCAACGGCTCCGGCAAGTCCACGCTGTTAAGGCAGCTGGGCTTACTGGACAAACCCGATACAGGTGAAATTTTTTTGGCAAACCAGCCTACCACGAAAATGAATGAACTTGAACGCTCGCGCCTGCGTCTCTTGAAATTGGGTTATATTTTTCAGGAATACGCGCTGATTGCGGAGTTGTCTGCCCTGGAAAATGTGATGTTGCCCGCCATGATGCTGGAAAAAACCAAAATTTGTCAAAAACGTGCTCTAGAAACTCTGGCTAAAGTTGGACTGGAAAAGAAAGCCCGGAATCTGCCCAGGCAGCTTTCCGGTGGCGAGCAACAAAAAGTCGCCATTGCTCGCGCTTTAATTAACGACCCGATGATTCTGTTCGCTGATGAGCCGACTGCCAATCTTGACAGTGTGGCAGCCAAAGACATTTTGAATATTTTTAAAAAGCTTAATAGCGAAAAGCACACAGTCGTCATGATTACTCATGAACCCGAGGAAACCAAATACGCAAACCGTCTTGTTAAATTAGCTGACGGCAAAATCGTATGAGAGGCGAAGGTAAAATTCCTTTTTTTCTGACCGCCCGGTATTTATTGCACGGCAATAAATGGACTTTGGGCCTGATTATTTTCTTGATGGCTGTGGCGTTCGTGAATTTGATTTTTGTGGCCTCGCTTTTTAACGGCATAATCGACAACAGCAACAAGCAGATTATCAACACCTACACTGGCCATGTTTTTATAACCCCGGCTGAAGGCCAGGACTTCCTCGACCATACTGACATTTTGCTTCCGCAAATTGAAAATATCCCAGGCGTTAAGGCGGCGAGCGCCCAAATGCTGGTTTCCGCGAGTTTAAAATACAAAAACATAAAAGGCAATTGGCAGATTTTGGCAATCGACCCGCAATTGGAGAAGCAAGTGACGAATGTCTCGGAAAAAATGTTGGCGGGCGAATATTTAGCGCAGGACGATCTTGATAAAATTATTGTCGGCCGCCAAATTGCGGGCGGGCCGGATGTGGAGATGAACGCTTTTTCTTTCAAAGGTGCGCAAGTTGGCGAAAAGGTGGTTTTGGCCTTTGATGGTATTCAAAAAGAATTTACCATAAAGGGGATTTTTTACACCAAATTCTTGGATACGGACCAAAGAGCTTTCATTACCGCCCAAGCCTTGGAAGCGCTAGCGCCCAGCTTGAAATCAAAGGCCACTAGCGTAGTCATCCGGGCGCAGAAAACCGGCGAAGAAGCCGGAATTGTCCAGGCGCTGAAGGTTCAAAATATCGCCGGACAGTATCTAACCTGGGAAGACGCGGCCGGGCTGATGTCCAGCGTAACCACCAGCTTTTTAAGCATCAATTTTATTATGTCTTTTGTAGCCGTGCTGATTGCCGCAGTCACGATTTTTATTGTAATTTACATCGATATTTCCAGTAAACGCCAGCAAATCGGCATTTTGCGGGCAATCGGTATTCGACCTTATCTCATCAGGGCCACCTATGTCTTGCAGACCTTAATTTATTCCGTTTCCGGTGTGGCCTTAGGCCTGGCGATTTTTTTTGGTGGAGTCGCGCCGTATTTCAAAGCTCACCCGTTCGAACTACCAATAGGCGATTCCGTGCTGATGGTTGAAGCTTTGGATATAAATATCCGCATACTCGCCATCATTGTCGTGGCCGTGCTTTCCGGCTTGATACCCGCTTTTATGATTACGCGCATAAAAATTCTGGACGCGATTTGGGGTAAGTAATCTCCGCAACGGTTGGGCATAGACTGATTTCGGTTTGGGGAGAGTTTTCCACAAGCAATTTTTTCTTCTTCAGCAAGAGCCTTTAAAAAAAGTAAAATAAAACCAGTTTTACTGGTTGCCTGTCGATTTTTTTAGGAATAAAATAAAAATATGCAAAGGCTTGTCATCACTCCGAAATTCAGAAAACCTCACTAAGTCTGCCCGCGTCTCCTCGCGGGCTTTTTAAAATTAGAAAAACCGGGAAAAAGCTCATTTAAATCGTTGTTAACATAAGGAGGTGTACTTTCCAGCCTTCAGAAGGTCATCAAAGTTCAAGGCAATTGGAGGTCGAAGCCGGAAATGGCTTTTTAACCATTAATGGTTTGCTGTGTAAGCCGATTAAATGCAATTCCAAACGCTCGTTGTATACACTCGGCGCAATGAAATTTGAAACTCATGAGGAGTTAATAATCGCAAACCTTTTGGTTAAGATGGATATTCCATTTCTGCATCATCTTCAGTTCGTTTTTCAAGAAGAAGAATTCAGCCAGCCCAAAATTTGGTGTCCGGATTTTATCTTTTTCCAGCCCTGGTGGTGGGTCGGCCGGCGTCCATGCAATGGCTCTGCAATCATCGGTATTGAAGTTAAACGCCGAGTTATTGAACACAAGGTTATGCGGAAGTCCATCGCGCTTTGTGAACGACACGGCATCCCAATTCTTATTCTGACTGGTGAAGATCTTGCTTATTATCAAGAAAAAGGTCGCTTACCCCTGAAGCCCATTCGTGCTTATTCAGCCGCTTAAACCCTCTAAGCCCAGTGCTTATGAGGCAAAACTAAAAGATGATCTGTTAAAGAAAGGCAGGGTTAGTCACTTGAAAAAGTTATTGCGTGAGGTGACGATCTAAACGGTTCGATGGAAAGTCGGCCTATGGCCAAATCCAGGGATACTGTAGTCCCTGGATTTTTTTGCGTGTCAGAGGTTTTTGGGTTAAAATTAAAACATGAAATTTGGAAGCAGCTTTTTCACCCCTCAAGAAACCCGGGTGGATTTTAGAAATTTCCGGCGAGTATGAATTTTCAAAATCCGAATGGTTTTCACACTATTCTGGTCTCGGACTTACACCTGGGCTCGCGCTTAAGCCGATCCGAAGAATTTTTTGCATTTTTGCAGAGTTTGCAGCAGGATCGTTTCAGATACAAATTTACCCAGCTAATTCTGTTAGGCGACATTTTTGACGATCTTAATTTTTCCCGTTTTCGGAAATTTGAATGGAAAATAATCGGTTTGATTCGCAATATTAACGACCGAAAAAGTAATGCCAAAGCCGTTTGGATTCGGGGCAACCATGATAGCGCCATCGTGAACTTAATGTCGCAACTGGTGGGTGTGGCCGTGCATGAGGAATTCCAGTGGCAAGTCGGAGAAAAGCGGTATTTGGCCATGCATGGTGATCAGTTTGACAAATGGATTCAAAATTGGCCGAAATTCAGCAAGATTCCTTCAAACATTTACAACTTTATTCAAAAATTCGATGGCAAACGCCACCATTTAAGCCGTTTTTTAAAAGACAAAAGCAAGACTTGGCTGCGGATAAACAAATCCGTGGCCGAAGGCATTGTTAGGTACGCTCGGTCGAGGAATTACCGCTTGGACGCGGTTTTTTGCGGGCATACGCACATCGCCGAAAGCTTCAATCAGGATGGCGTGGTTTATTTCAACGCCGGGTGCTGGACCGGCGAACACGCTCCGACCTACATCACGGTATCGCACACCAGCGAAATCAATATAACCGAGTTTAAAGCCGAAAAATAGTCAGCTCCACACCAGCACCGTACCACTCGTTGCACTCGGGTACAGGGTGGTGCGGGAGCAAGCGCAAAAAAACGCAGCCGGAAATAATCGTGGCGATTTTTTATTTATTTCTGATCTGTTATAAAATACCTTCATGACTCTTATGCCATCTCTAAACCCTGCCCAAAAGCAGGCGATTACCCATAAAAGTGGGCCGCTCTTGATTGTGGCCGGAGCCGGTACAGGCAAAACCACGGTCATCACTCAGCGCATCGCTTGGCTGATTGCCGAGCGAAAGGTTCAACCGGATCATATTTTGGCCTTAACTTTTACGGACAAAGCCGCCGGCGAAATGGAAGAGCGGGTGGACAAGCTTCTACCCATGGGCTACGTGGATTTGTGGGTTTCCACATTTCATGCCTTTTGCGAAAGAATTTTGCGGGATCATGCTTTAGACATCGGCTTAAATCCAGACTTTAAACTATTGGATGAAACCGACCAAGCAATTTTAATGCGGGAGAATTTGGAGCGTTTTGATCTGAATTATTATCGGCCTTTAGGCAATCCGACCCGCTTTGTCGCCAGCCTGGTCAAGCATTTCTCGCGCTGCAAAGACGAGGCTATTCGGCCGGAAGAATATTTGCAGTACGCGGAAAAATTAAAATTGGATTTGGATGAAGTTCATGGTCGAAAAAGAAAAACCGAAGCCGAAGCCGATCAGATAGTTGAAGCCGAGCGCGTTAACGAGGTCGCTAATGCCTATCACACCTACCAGCAGTTGCTTTTTGAAAAAGGCGCGTTGGACTTCGGCGATCTGATCACCCAGACTTTGTATCTTTTCCAAAACCGGCCAAAGATCCTAAATAAATTCCGTCAGCAATTCGAATATATTTTAGTCGACGAATTTCAAGACACCAACTGGGCCCAATACGAACTGGTTAAACTTTTGGCTAAGCCGAACAACAATTTGACGGTTGTGGGCGACGATGATCAAAGC
Organism: Candidatus Parcubacteria bacterium; assembly: GCA_003597955.1. Lineage (GTDB taxonomy): Bacteria > Patescibacteriota > Patescibacteriia > PEXW01 > PEXW01 > PEXW01. Next base: position 18,804 of record QZJU01000020.1, on the reverse strand, counting down.
ATATATAAATTTCGAGGCGCGTCCGTGGCGAACATTTTAGCCTTTAAAAAAGATTTTCCGGAAACCACGGAAGTCGTTTTGACGGAAAATTACCGAAGCTGCCAGAATATCCTGGATCTGGCCTACACATTCATACAAAACAACAATCCCAATCGACTGGAGGTTCAGCTTAACGGCCAAAACCAAGCGCCAAATTCAAAAAAACCGGTCATCAACAAGAAATTAGTCGCCCAAACCAAAGCCAGTGGCGAAATCGAGTATTGGCTTATGCCGGCGATGGAACAGGAAGTTTTGGCGGTCATTGAGAAAATCCTAGCTGTCAGAAAAGCCGGCAAGGGCAAGGTTTCCTACAACGATTTTGCGATTTTGGTCCGGGCCAACGACTATGCCGCGCCTTTCATTCAGAAATTAAAAAACCTGAAAATCCCATTTCAATTTTTGGCTTCTGCCGGCTTGTATCGCCAGCCGATTATTTTGGATATTTTGAATTATTTAAAACTTCTGGATAATTACCACGAGACCCCGAGCCTTTATCGGATCTTAACCTTGCCGCTTTTAAAAATCTCCTTGCCGGATATCATGACTTTGATGTCTATTGCCCGGCGGGAGACAAAGTCGCTTTATGAAATACTCCGAAATGTCCGCGTCCTAAGCGGGTTAAAGCCCGAAACCGTAATTGCGATTGAGAGGTTGTTGAGCTGGCTAGACCGGCATACGCAATTAGCCAGGATCCACCCAGTTGGGGAGGTCACTTTAAGGTTTTTGGAAGACTCGGGCTTGCTTAAGGAAGTAATAAAAAAAACCGATGCGGAGCATTTGGAACAGGTTAATTATGTCAACCAGCTTTTTCAGATTTTTCATAATTTTCAAATCCGCCACGCTGAACCGACGGTTGGCAATTTTTTAAGAGAGTTGGCTTTTGCCCAGGAAGCCGGTGACAGCGGCAGTTTGCGCCCGCCCGAATGGGAACAAGGTCCGGAAGCCGTGAAAATTATGACTGTCCACGGAGCCAAAGGCTTGGAATTCGCTTATGTCTTCATAGTTAATTTGGTCGACAAAAGGTTCCCGACCATTGAAAGACGGGAGCCAATCGAATTGCCGGACGAGTTAGTAAAAGAAAGATTGCCGGAAGGGGATTGGCATTTGCAGGAGGAAAGGCGGTTGCTGTATGTGGGCATTACCCGGGCGAAGCGGGGCATATTTTTCACCGCCGCTGAAGATTATGGCGGAACACGGAAGAAAAAACCGTCCAGGTTTATACTCGAACTCGACTTAAAATCCAGAGTTCATAAATTAAAATCCAGCTTTTTAAAAAAATTGGAAACCGGGCCATTGCAAAAAGAAAACAATCTAGCTTTACTCAAGAAAGCCTTGCCGCCGTATTTCAGTTTCACGCAGTTAAAGGCATTTGAAAAATGTCCCAAGCAGTACAAGTACGCGCACCTTTTGAAAATTCCGGTTCAAGGCAGGGCGACATTTAGTTTTGGGCAGACCATCCACACTACGCTTTTGAATTTCTTTAAATTAGTCAGGGAGCGGAGCAATGCCAATCAGCAGGATCTTTTCGGCAACCCGATTGGCAAAAAAACCGAAAATTCCGAACCTCTGGTCACCTGGGCGGAATTGCAGCAGCTTTACCAGGCTGCCTGGATTGACTCCTGGTATGAGGATGTCCGCCAGAAAAACGACTACAAAAAGCGGGGGATCGAGTATTTAAAACGGTTTTATGAAAACTTACCAAAGCCTTGGCCAAGACCCCTGGATTTGGAAAAAGGATTCACCATCAGCATCGGGAATCAAAAAATCAAAGGTAAAATCGATCGGATTGATCCCACGGCTGGCGGCATTGAAATTATAGATTATAAAACTTCGGAAAGGCCGCCGGAAGAAGAAAAAGACGCGGAACTGAAGCAATTACACATCTATGCCATTGCCGCCAGAGAGGCTTTGAAATTAAATCCGGTAAAACTCACCTATATTTACTTGGCTACGGAGAAGCCTTTTTCCTATAAGGTGGATAAAAAGGCCATTGAGAAAACCAAAGCGGAAATTTCCGAGACAATTTCAGAAATTTTACAAAGTGATTTTGCGGCCACACCCTCAAAATTCACTTGCGCAGCCTGCGATTTTCGGGAGATTTGTGAAGACCGTTGGCGAGGGTAGGTTTTGCATTCATATTGTCATTGCGAGCGTAGCGAAGCAATCTCCTTATTTACCCAACTATGCCAAGACCAAAACGGTTTTATGTTTATATTATGACTAATAAGTACAATACCACTCTGTATACGGGCGTTACCGGGGGTCTTGAAAGTAGGGTATTTCAACACAAGCATAAGCAAGTCGAAGGCTTTACCAAAAAATACAATATTAATAAGCTAGTTTACTATGAAGAATTTCAGTATATTCAGGATGCTATTGCCCGAGAGAAACAAATCAAGGCTGGTTCCAGAAAAAAGAAAATCGAGTTAATTGAAAGTCTTAATCCTAAATGGCAAGATTTGAGTGAGGATCGGGACAAGAAGAGATGAGATTGCCGCGTCATCCCGCGCTGCGGGATTCCTCGCAATGACAGATAAAAAGTACAAAAACATGAAATTTTTTTGGCCAATCATCATAATAATCATTTTAGCAGTAGGATTGGTTTTAGTTTTTACCCACCAATCGAGCACTGGTAATGTCAACATAGTTAACAATAATCTAAATTCTAAGGCCGTTCAGAATTTGAACACAAGCAATATCAATCAAGCCGACAATTTAAACCAGACCATTGTCAACGAGTCTATCGCGAATCAAAACCAAAATTCCAATTCAAATCAAGGCGTAATCAACCAAAATAAAAATGTTAATTTCGGGTTTGTTGAAATAAATCTCCCAATTTCAAATGCGAAATCCCGGATAACCAAAAAACCTTTTGGCATTTACATCACGCCCAAAAATTCGCCCGTCCAGCCCGAAAAATTTTCCGGCTACCATACGGGTGTAGATTTTGAGACCTTAGCCGCGGAAGCGGATGTTGAGGTTCCAATAATTGCCATCGCTAACGGAAAAGTTTTGGTTAAGCAATTTGTCTCAGGTTATGGCGGGGTTTTAATCCAAAGCGCGACCATCAACAATCAAGCTGTGACCATTTTATACGGCCATTTGAAATTGGCCAGCATAAATTTGAAAGTCGGTCAGCAAATCAGGGCTGGAGATAAAATCGGGATTTTGGGCAAAGGTTTTTCTTCCGAAACCGACGGCGAAAGAAAGCATTTGCATCTGGGCATTCACTTGGGCGCTTCAATAAATTACAGAGGTTATGTCAGCACCCAAAGCCAATTAAGCGGTTGGTTAGATGCGCAGAAATTGTTTTAGGTTTAGTTTTAGTTGTGGTAAACCCAGCGCCATCCTGTACCGAAATGGTGCAGGGTAGTGCGGGGGAAACAGAATCGGTGTAGTAATACGGTTTCGCGCAAGCCTAAGCCTTCGCCCTTAAACAATGCGGCAATCGACAACCCAACCGACACCGTGCTATTTTAAGGTTGAAAGGAGGAAACGGGCTCATGGGTTTTACCCCGATAAAATACACTTTAAATCGGAACATCCAATCCTCGGGCCTGCAAAGCCAGGTCGATGGCGCCAGAGTCATTGAGCTTTTTGCGTTGATTATCCAAGACCTTTTTGGCGAAGATTTTGCGGACAAAGCCAAGGCCTTGTATTTGAAAAACCGGACCCTGACCATTTCAGTAGTTTCCCCAATTATCGGTCAAGAATTGAAATTGAAAGAAGCAAGAATCGTCCAAGCAGTCAATGAAAAAATGCAGGCGAATTTAGTCGAGCGTTTGCGGTTCTTGGCCTAGGGTTTTAAGCCGGAAAAACTTCGGTTTTTTCATCAAAAAACCTCTGGCAAAAACGCGAAAAATGTGTTATATTTACAGGGCGAAAAAGCCCATTTTTTTATTTCCCCCGCCAGAAATTTTATGAAGGAAGGTCCTTATTACTTATTGGTTTTTTAGCGGCTTATGAGTCTGAAAAAATATCTAATAATTTTTACTTCTGCCACGCTTATTTCCTGGGGTGCATGGGCGATTGTCTTTACCCAATTAAATCCCGAAACCAATCGTCTGGTTTCGGTAACTGCTTTTGCCGTGTCTTTAGGTTTTGCCGTTGCCGGGACTTTATCCTTGCTGGGCTTTGCTGTCCGGGCTTGGTTTGGCCGGGATCCTGTGCTTTTTCGCGTCCTGCGGGTGGCCACTCGACAAGGAGTTATTGTCGCGGTTTTTATGGAAGCCTTGTTGGCCTTGCAAGCCATGCGCTGGCTGGCATGGTGGAATGTCGTGCCCTTGGGCCTTTTTTTCACTTTGCTTGAAGGCTTTTTCCTGGCCCAGGATAACGTTCTGGAAAGGCAAACCCGATGAGAACCGAAATCGAAAAATTATTTCAGGAAACCATAAGGCAAATCCAGTCAGTCAAAACTTCGTCGGATTTGCAAGCTTTGTATTTTTCGGTTTTGGGCCGGAAAGGAAAATTCGCCCAACTGCTTTCGCGTTTGCCGAATTTACCACCCGGCGAAAGAGCCGGTTTGGGAACTTTGGCGAATCAAACCAGGAACAAGTTGCAGCAAGCCTTTGACCAAGCGAAATTAAAATTCAAACCCCAAGCCGCTGACTCAGCGGATTTTGATCCAACTTGGCCGGGGATTCTGCCTGAGGTCGGACATACCCACCCAATTTCAGCCTTTATCGAGAGCGCCATTAAATTTTTTTCCGGCTTAGGTTATGAAGTGGCGGAAGGTCCAGAAGTGGAATACAGCCGCTACAACTTTGATCTGCTGAATATTCCACCCAATCATCCGAGCCGGGACTTGTGGGATACTTACTACCTGAAAAATTCCGGTCCGCAAATGCTGTTAAGGACTCAAACCTCGCCCGTGCAGATTCGTTATATGGAAAAGCACCGACCCCCGGTTTTCATCATTGCGCCGGGCCGAACCTACCGGCACGAAGCCACGGACGCCGGGCACGAAACTACCTTCACACAAATCGAGGCCTTGGCCATTGATAAGAATTTAAAGCTGACTGACCTGCTTGGGACTTTGAGCGCTTTCTTTCAACATTTTTTTGGCAATGTAAAAATTCGGTTCCGACCGCACTATTATCCGTTCGTCGAACCCGGATTGGATTTGGATATGGCTTGCCTGCTTTGCCACGGAAAAGGCTGCCCGGTGTGCAAGTATTCCGGCTGGTTGGAAATGCTGGGTGCGGGCATGGTTCATCCCAAAGTGTTAAAAAATATGAAAGTCGCTCCGAATCGATATTCGGGTTTTGCTTTTGGCATCGGCGTAGAGCGGCTAGTTATGCTTTTGTACGGCATAACTGACATCCGGCTTTTTTTAGCAGGCGATTTAAGATTTTTAGAACAATTCACTTAAGCATTAATTTATCAAACATATGAACATCGAAGAGGAGGATATAATTTTTACAGAAGAAGAAAAGCAAATTGAAGAGCGGGAAGAAGAGGAGGAATTGCAACCTTCGCCCGAGGATCTGGCTTTGGAAGCTGAAACCAAATTGACTGGTGAAGAAGAGAAGTGGAAGGCGGAATTAACTTTGCGGATTAAAGAGTGGAAAGCGGAGGCCTCTAGCCACCCTGAAGAGATCCAAAGGTACATTCGAGGGGTTAAAATTGATGACCTGACGCCGGAAGATTTGGAGCTTTACCATGCCTTCACCCAAGTTCAAAAACAGCCTTCGCCGTATTTCCGGCAGAAATTCGGTCGGTTGGCTCGGAGGCAGATTCGGGAAGCGAAAGGGGATTATGAATCAACATCTTTTCAATTGGCAAAAATTTTAAATACTTTGACTACCGCTGAAGAAGAATAAATAAATGCGTTTACCTTTAGATTGGCTAAAAGAATTCGTTCCAGTCAGATTAAATCCGGCGAAATTGGCGGAAGCTTTAACCGTGTCTGGTTCGGAAGTTGAAAAAATTGAAACCCAGGCCGAAGTGACAGGTATTGTGGTGGGTGAAGTTCTGGCGGCCGTTAAGCATCCTAACGCCGATCGTCTGAAAGTCTGTGAAGTCAGGTTGGTTAACGACCAAGCGCCTCGGCAAATTGTCTGCGGCGCGCCGAATGTCGCCGCCGGTCAAAAAGTCTGTGTGGCTCTGCCTGGCACGGTTTTAGCCAATGGTCTGGAATTAAAAAAGGCCAATATCCGGGGGGTCGAATCCGACGGCATGATCTGCGCCCGGGACGAACTGGGCTTGGGCGCTGACCACAGCGGCATAATCGTTTTGCCGGCCGAGGCTGAAGTTGGGGAACCGGCCGCCAAATGGCTGCCTAAACCAAAAATAGTATTGGAGCTGGATATTACGCCCAATCGGGGCGACTGTTTGTCGATCCGCGGCATGGCCAGGGAGGTGGCAGCCATCACCGGCACGGCCTTGAAGATTCAAAAATTTCGCCTGAGTGAAGCTCCGGAAAGGAACAATTTAAAAGTCAAAATTCAAAATTTAAAAGATTGCCCACAGTACGTGGCTCGCGTAGTCACAGGGATAAAAGTTGGCGATTCGCCGGAACACATTCAAGCTCGGCTCTTAGCTTGCGGCGTGCGGCCCATCAATGCCGTTGTCGACGCCACGAATTATGTCATGCTGGAACTCGGCCAGCCAATGCACGCTTTTGACGCGGAAAAAGTAAAGACGATATTGGTTCGGAGAGCAAAGGCGAATGAGAAAATTAAAACCCTGGACGGCCAAAACCGGAATTTGCAGGTCAGCGACATTGTTATTACTGACGGCAAAAAATCCCTGGCCATTGCCGGGATTATGGGCGGAGCCGAAACCGAGGTCAGCCGAAACACCCAAAAGATAATTCTTGAATCAGCGCGTTTCGATCCAGTAAAAATCCGCTTGACCGCCAATCGTCTGGGTTTGCGGTCAGAAGCCAGCAATCGTTTTGAAAAAGGCCTGGATCCGGCTTTGGCTTTGGAGGCGGCAGACCGAGTTTGTGAATTAATCACGGCGTGGTGTGGCGGCAAAATTTTAAAAGGCAGGTCAATTGCCGGCCAAAAAAGATTGCCAAAACCTAAGCCGATAGTTTTGGAACTCGCTTATGTTAACCGGATGCTGGGTGTAAAAGTGAGCATAAAGGCCGCTAAACAAAAACTGGAAGCCCTGCAATGCCAGGTCTTAATTTCTGGCCAGCGGTTTAAAGTCACGCCGCCTTCGTTCCGATTGGATTTGCTAGCGCCCATAGATCTGGTGGAAGAGATCGGCCGACTGATGAATTACAACACTTTTCCTTTGAGCTTGCCCGCGATCCCGCAAAAGTTAAAAATTGTGCCCGTCAATTTAAGCGTTTCCAGCTTTACTCGCAAGCGCCTTTTGGCCGCGGGCTTTACCGAAGTCGCCACTTACAGCTTTTACAGCCAAAAAACCGCGTCTGACTTTGATTTGGCTGACCAGACGCATTTAAGTGTGGCTAATCCCTTGAATCCCGATCAAGCTTTACTGCGAAGATCAATTATGCCGCAGCTTTTGGAAATTGCTGGCCGGGCAGGCATTACTCGGGACAGCGTAAAAATTTTTGAAATCGGCAAAGTCTTCTGGCCCTCTGAACAAAACCGGAAGTTACCCGATGAACCGATCATGCTCGGCTTAGTCTGCGTACAGAAACAGCCCGAACCCTATCTGGTCATTAAAGGGGTTTTGGAAGACCTGTTGGCCAGTTTTAATTTTCGGGATGTTCGCATTCATCAATCCACCCAGACTTCGGCCCGGTTAGTCATTGCCAATGAACCGATTGGCATCATTGGCCGAGTCGGCGAAAAATATGCGAAATTGGTCAAGCTGAAAAAACCCGCCACCTTTGCCGAAATAGACTTAAGCCAATTAGCCTTGGCCCAACGGACTCCCAAGCGGATAAAATCCCTGCCGGTTTATCCCGCCGTAACTCGCGATCTAGCTTTTGCCTTGCCAAAATCCGTCCCGCATGCTGAATTGGTGAGAGTTATTCGGCAGATCGACCCGCTGATTTTATCAGTCAGGGGGTTTGATCGTTACAAACTCCCAAACGGGCTTTTAAGCGCGGCGCTGAAGATCACTTTTCAATCCCCGGGCAAAACTTTGACGAATGAAGAAGTGCAAAGAATCGTAGATAAAATCGCTGAAGAAATGCAGAAGAATTTTGGGGCTGAACTCCGTTCTTAAAAAAAATTCGTAAAAATTCGCATCTTTAACCCTTGAATTAATAGTATCTTATGTCAAAAAAATCCGCTGTCTCTGAGTATTCAGCTAAGCAAATTACCGTTTTAGAAGGTTTGGAGCCGGTTCGCAAACGGCCCGGTATGTACATCGGCAACACTTCCACCGAAGGCTTGCACCATTTGATTTGGGAAGTGGTGGATAACTCGTTGGATGAAGCCATGGCTGGCCACGCCAAAAGCATAATTCTGACACTTTTGCCTGACCATAAAATTTCCGTGGAAGATGACGGCCGTGGCATCCCGGTTGACATTCACAAACAGACCAAAAAATCCGCCTTGGAAACCGTTTTAACGGTTTTGCACGCGGGCGGCAAATTCGGCGAAGGCGGTTATAAAATTTCCGGCGGTTTACACGGCGTCGGCGTTTCCGTGGTCAACGCACTGTCTATCTATATGCGCGCCGAGGTCAAAAGGGAAGGCAAACTTTGGGTGCAGGAATATAAACGCGGCAAACCTCTGGCCAAAGTTAAACCCATTGGTAATTCGCGCGGAGCTGGCACGACCATTATTTTTCAGCCGGATCCGGAAATTTTTGAAACCCTGGATTTTAACATTCAAATTATCAAAGACCATTTGCGCCAGCAAGCCTATTTAACCAAGGGCGTAAAGATCAGAATCGTGGACAAACGCTTGCCCGTACCCCGAGGCCAAGTCGCGCCGAGCTACACTTTCTGCTTCGAAGGCGGGGTGGCCAGTTATGTCAAGCATTTGAATCACAACAAAGAAAAAAAGCACGATAATGTTTTTTATGTCGACAAGACTTCAGGCGGCGTTCAAGTCGAGCTGGCCATGCAGTATACGGACGATTATAAAGAAACGGTTTTTAGTTTTGCGAATAATATTTTTACCACTGAAGGCGGCATGCATCTGGTGGGCTTTCGCGGCGCTTTGACTCGGCAGCTGAATTATTACGCACGGAAACAAGGGTATCTAAAGGAAAAAGACGACAATTTGACCGGTGAGGATGTGCGCGAAGGCTGCACGGCCGTGGTTTCCATTAAAGTTCGGGAACCGCAATTTGAAGGGCAGACCAAGGCGAAATTAGGGAACGCGGAGGTAAAACCGGCTGTGGAAAGCGTGATGGCCGACGCTTTGGAGATTTTCTTGGAAGAACATCCGCGGGATGCGGAAGCCATCATCGGCAAATGCGTTTTAGCCCAGCGCGCCCGCGTGGCGGCTCGGGCCGCCCGAGACACGGTTTTGCGCAAAGGCGCGTTAGATGGCTTTGCCTTGCCGGGCAAACTGGCCGATTGTTCATCCAAAGACCCCAAGAATTCCGAACTCTATATCGTCGAGGGCGATTCCGCTGGCGGCAGCGCCAAGCAGGGACGAGACCGGAATTTCCAAGCAATTTTACCTTTGCGCGGAAAAATTTTAAATGTGGAAAGGGCCCGATTGGACAAGATGCTGTCCAACAATGAAATTAAATCTTTAATCATCGCTCTGGGCACGAATTTTGGCGAGCAATTCCGACTGGAAGATTTGCGGTATGACCGCATTATCATCATGACTGACGCGGATGTCGACGGCTCGCACATTCGCACCCTGCTTTTAACCTTGTTTTACCGCTATTTCCCCCAGCTGATACTGACCGGACATTTGTATATCGCCCAGCCGCCGCTTTTCCGGGTGCAAAAAGGCAAAGACATTAAGTACATATACAACGAAGACGCATTAGAAAAAGTCAAAAAGGAATTTGAGGCTAAACAGGCCGCCAAACCCGCCAAAGCCGGAAAAGCGAAAAAAGCGGAAAGACCGACTGAATCGACCGTAGCGGAGGAATCCGGAAATATCATCGAAACCACTTCTTCGGGCCTTAATATCCAGCGCTACAAAGGCTTGGGCGAAATGAATCCAGGCCAATTATGGGAAACTACCATGAATCCGGAAACCCGGGTGATGAAGTTAGTGACTTTGGAAGACGCGGAAGCTGCGGATCAAACTTTTGACATGTTGATGGGCAACGAAGTCGCGCCCCGGAAGCGCTTTATCCAAACACACGCCAAGAATGTGAAGAACTTGGATGTTTAATGTGGTTTTAAATTTTAAATAAGGAAATTGAAGCGTGTTTTGGAAGAGTTGTGTTTTGAGGTTTTGGGTGTAGATATCGGTATTGTTTTAGGGGTGTAGTTTTTAAATTAAGTTTTAAACCACAATTAAACCCAAACTCATATGTCTGGTGCGGGGTTGACTTTATTTTTCAAGGGTGATAATTTTATTTTAGTCAGCCCGAACGGGCTGTTTTTAGGAATCAAATTTCGCTAAAAATAACGGAAAAATGGCTAATTGGTTGGTAAAATATTTCAAAGAATCCTACGAAGAGCTGAAAAAAGTCTCATGGCCAAGCCGCAAGGACACAGTCCGCGATACTTTGGTGGTCATTGGCGTGTCTTTGGGCGTCGCCATATTTTTGAGCCTTTTGGACCTAGGCCTCACCTTTGGTTTGGAAAAAATAATTCAGCCGTAAAGTTTAAATAAAAAGAATTATGCCAAAACAAACAACCCAATACGGCCGTAAATGGTATGTCTTGCACACTTATTCGGGTTACGAAGAAAATGTCGCCCGGAACCTGCGCCAAAGAATCGAATCCATGGATATGCAGGACAAGATTTTCAATGTGCTGATTCCGACGGAAAACAAGATAAAGATCAAGAACGGCAAACGCCGGGTGGTGACGGAAAAAATTTTTCCCGGCTATGTTTTGGTGGAAATGATCGTCACTGATGATTCTTGGTATGTCATTCGGAACACCCCGAATGTCACTGGCTTTGTGGGCGCGGGCACCACGCCGACTCCGATTTCCGATACGGAAGTCAAAGAGATTCAAAGGCGCATGGGCGTGGCCGAACCGAAGTTCAAAATTGACGTTATGGTTTCGACGCCGGTTAAGATCGTTGACGGACCGTTCAAGGATTATGAAGGCAAGGTGGCGGAAGTGGACGAAGCGCGCGGTAAAGTTAAGGTTTTGGTTTCCATGTTCGGCCGCGAAACGCCGGTAGAATTGGACTTCTTGCAAATTAAGAAAATTTAAAAAATTCGAATTACGAATTAGTACGAATATACGAATAATTAAACTTATTATTTTATTAAACCATTCGTAATTTCGTAAAAAAATTCGTATATTCGTAAGTAAATAATTCGTATATGGCAAAGAAAGTAAAAGCGATCGTTAAACTTCAAATTCCTGGCGGCCAGGCAAATCCAGCCCCGCCAGTTGGCACGGCTTTGGGTCCGCACGGTTTGAATTTGGCGGAGTTTTGCAAGAAGTTCAATGACGCCACCAAAGACCGGATCGGCGAAGTCACGCCAGCGGAAATTACTATTTATGAAGATCGGACTTATGAATTTGTCCTTAAAACCCCGCCGGCCGCAGAATTGCTGAAAAAAGCCGCGAAACTTGAAAAAGGTTCAGGCAAGCCTTTGCAGGAAAAAGTCGGCAAGGTCACCAAAGCGCAAATTCGGGAAATCGCGGAAAAGAAAATGCCGGATTTAAACGCCAAAGACCTGGAAGGTGCTATGCGTATCGTGGAAGGCACGGCGCGGAATATGGGCATAACCGTTGAAAAATAAGATGAAAGAATCAACCAACACGATTCGAGGCATTTATTTTTATCTCGTTGCTTTTATCGCTTTGGGTTTTATCGTCGGCTCAACGGTTTACCTTTTGAACTATGTGGCCAAAGTTTCAGTTTTCCAAAAAGGCGACTTTTCTTTCCGTGGTACGCCGCCCGGTCTTTTTGTTGGCTCGGCCAAGGTCGAAGAATCTAGTCCGGCATTTGAAGTCAGCTGTCAGGATAAGTGTTCTTTGACCGAGACGGACCGGACGGGCATTTCAGACTGGCAGGAAAATTACAAAGCCTGGCGCGAACAGCCTTCCGCAAAAACCAATCGAGCGCGCGGTTTGGTTAACGCCATATCGTTTTTGATAGTGGCTTTGCCGCTTTTTATTCTCCATTTCCGCAGTGCGCAAAAAGAGCATCGCCAAGCCAGTGAAACGACTAACAGTGATATGCCGAACCGGGGCACCAAGCTTTTGCATTCAATTTATTTTTACTTGATTGCATTGGCGGCCGTGGTGATGTTCATTATTTCCGCGGGGGCGACGATTAACACCGTCTTAAAAACCTGGGTGATTAAAGAAGCGAATGTCAAAACCAGCGTTTCAACGTCGGCCAGGGTTGTCAACGGCAACGAAACATCGGATGTCCAAGGCGTAAATTCACTTTTAAAATGCGCTGACAAGTGCCAGATTTCAAGCGGCATTGTTCAGGAACTAAAAAATTGGCAGGCGGATTATGCGCAGGCCAAAGCGGAAACGGAAGATCAGACCAAATACGACTGGCAGCGAACCTTGGCTACCTCAATCCCGTTTTTATTGGTAAGCATCCCGTTGTTTTGGCTACACTGGTTGGTTATTCAAAAAGACCGGAAAAAATCTGTAAATTAATAAATTATTATTTAATCGTCCCGCAATTATTTGCTTAGCAAAATACCTGTGGGACGCTATTCCACAAAAAGTTTCCAGTGGACTAAACATTTGGGGCAAGTGGAATAGCGTGGGAGCGCCATGTCGAAGGTGCGTTAAAACCACACCAAGATTCATACTATGCATAAGCGTTCAAAAAGATACAAAGCCATAGCCGAGCTGATTGATAAGACTAAGTTATACCCCTTGGCCGAGGCCGTCAGCCTGGCTAAGAAAACCGGTAATACCAAATTTACCGGCAGTTTGGAATTGCACCTGAAATTGGGGATTGACCCTAAAAAAGCCGAGCAGTTAGTCCGAGGTTCGGTAATTCTGCCTAATGGCACTGGTAAATCCAAAAAACTTGTGGTTTTTGCTACTGGTCCGGCTGCCGAGGCGGCAAAAAAAGCCGGGGCAGACCGGGTGGGCGGTGAAGAATTAGTGAAGGAAGTGAAAGCTAAGGGCGGCCTGGACGCGGATGTCGTAATTGCCACGCCGGACATGATGAAATTTTTAAGCACTGTCGCGAAGATCTTGGGGCCCCGGGGCCTGATGCCTAATCCAAAAAACGAAACCATTACTACGGATGTGGCAAAATCCGTAAAAGAGCTTTCCGGCGGCAAGATTACTTTCCGCAATGACGAATCCGGAAATCTGCACCAAGCAATCGGTAAAATGGATTTTGAAGAAAAAGCTTTGTTGGAAAATGCGGAAGCGTATCTGGACGCCATAAAACGCGTGAAACCCGCGACGGTCAAAGGCACATTTATTCAGTCTGTCACCCTAAGTTCTTCCATGGGGCCGGGGATAAAAGTCCAAATTTAAGAAATAAGCCTATGCCAAAAAGAGAAAATTATTTGTCCTGGGACGAATGTTTTATGTTGATGGCCGAATTGATTTCGCAAAGGTCTAAAGACCCGAACACCCAGGCTGGTTCGGTGATCGTTGACCAAAATAACATTATTATTGGCTTGGGGTATAACGGTTTTCCGCGCAGCGTCAGCGATGAAGAGTTGCCCTGGGAGCGTGAAGGCAAATTTTTGGAGACGAAGTACGCGTATGTGGTGCACGCGGAAGAAAACGCCATTTACAATACCAATAAATCCACCCGGGGCTGTAAAATGTACGCTACGCTTTTCCCATGCAATGAATGCGTGAAAACCATTATCCAAAACGGCATCACCGAAATAATTTTTGCTTCAGACAAATACCACGATCAAGACATCTGGATCGCCGCCCGAAAAATGTTGGATTTGGCCGGCATTAAGTACCGTCAATACATTCCCCAGCATAATTTAAAATTGGAAAAATCATGATTATCGGTTTAACCGGCCTGCCTGGCGCCGGCAAAGGCACGGTCACCGCATATTTGTCAGAAAAATACGGGGCCGTTACCCGCAAATTTTCAGATCCCATCCGCGACATTATTAAACGTTTGTACCAGCCCATCACGCGAGAGCACATGCAGGGCTTGGGGTCTTTTTTGCGCAAGGAATTCAATCCGAACATTTTCGCTGAAACTTTGCTGAATGATTTAAGCCGCGAAAATCAGAAACTAATCGTTCTGGACGGTTTCCGTTATGAAGACGAATACCAGCTTTTCCGCAAGCGGGAAGATTTTATTTTTGTGGCCGTGGAGGCCAGCTTGGAAAACCGCTTTGCCCGGATTAAACTCCGGCCGGAAAATGCCGGCGACCAGAATCTGACTTTGGAGCATTTCAAGCTTCAGCACGAATTTGAAACCGAACAAGCCATCCCCGGCCTGATTATGCGGGCAGATTTTCGGTTGGACAACAATGGCGACAAACCGCAGCTTTTTGGGCAGGCTGATGAGTTAATGAAAAAACTCGGAAATGGAATTCAAAGTTAAAATTTTAAATCCCAAAGCCATCCCGCCCAGGTACGCGCATCCGGGTGACGCCGGCTTGGATGTTTTTGCCTGCGAAGATCATATTCTTAAACCTGGCGAACGCCATATTTTCAAATTAGGCTTTAGCGCCGAATTCGAACCAGGCTATGTTTGCTTGGTTTGGGACAGGTCAGGCTTGGCCGCTAAGCAAGGCCTCACAAATTTGGCCGGCGTGATTGACGCGGGCTATCGCGGCGAATACGCAATTGTGGTTTTGAATACTTCTGAAACTGAAGTGGAAGTCAAAACCGGCGAGCGCATTGCCCAAATGTTAATTCAACCGATTCAAAGCGTCGAAGTTAAAGTCGTTTCTGAATTAGCGGTATCACAGAGAAGCGAAGGGTCATTTGGCAGCACGGGGAGATAGGACTGGTACAGTCGGTAGGTTTCGTTGTCATTCTAAGTATCGTCGTAGTGAGTGGGTTTTGGATTATCTGTCATTGCGAGCGCAGCTAAGAATCTCCCGTTCTTACGGGTGCGGAGTATTTTCTATGTATCTTTCCGCCAGGGGCGGACAAGGGTATGGTTATAGTGGGACGGTTTTGGGTTTCCGCTATTGCGATCCCGCCTTGGCGGGAGAAGCAATCTTTCTTAAATAGCAGGATTGCCGCGCTCCTCGCGGACTCGTCGCTCGCAATGGCGGTTAATCTTCTATTCATATTGATTGACTTTCAAGCCGCCTTGTAATAAGGTTTAGCCAAATTTGTTTTTTTGAAAACTTAAACCCTTTTTGTGGGAGTATTTAATGGAAACAAAAGATCGAATTATCGTGGCTTTAGATGTTGATGATCTATCCAAAGCCGCGGCGCTGGTGGACAGTCTGGCCGAATATGTTGGATGTTTTAAGGTGGGTTTGCAATTGTTAACTGCGGTTGGGGCCCCAAGGGTCGTTGATTTTGTGCATAGCCGTGGCGGCGAAGTCTTTTTTGATGGCAAGTTTGCCGATATTCCAAACACCATCGCGGGCGCGTCAAAAGCCGTGTCTGACTTGGGCGTAAAGATGTTTAATGTCCATGCTTCATCTGGCCGCAAGTCTGTTGAAGCGGCGGTGGCTAACAAAGGTGAAAGCTTGGTTCTGGGCGTGACTGTCTTGACTTCAATTGACGAAACCGAATGCATTTCGATTTTTGGCGATACGCCCGGCGTAAAAGTCATGCAATTTTCTGAAATGCTTTTGGATGCCAAGGCCGATGGCATAATCTGTTCACCCCAAGAGCTTGAGTTTTTGGGTCAAAACGATGAGCTTTCTAGCCTATTTAAGATGACGCCTGGGGTTAGACCGCCTTGGGCTGCCTTAGGCGACCAGAAGCGAGTTATGACTCCAGCCGAAGCCATTAAGGCTGGGGCTACAGCTTTGGTCATTGGTCGGCCTATAACCAACCCGCCTAAAGAAATCGGTTCGCCACTTAAGGCGGTAATGTTAATTTACGAAGAAATCGCTTCGGTTTTATGAAAGGAGCCTAAAGTGAACCAAAAGGAGATTCTGGAAATACTGAGTCAGGTTGGGGGAATTATCACCGACAGCCACATTGTTTACACTTCTGGCAAGCATGGTTCGGCCTACATAAATAAGGATGCGGTTTATCCGCATGTGCAGCTCACTTCTGACCTGTGTCGCCAGATCGCTGAGGATCTTCCATCAGGAATGCAAATTGATGTAGTGGCTGCGCCGGCAGTGGGCGGGGTTATTCTCAGTACCTGGCTGGCCTACTGGTTGAATATTGAGTTTGGCCACAAGGCTGTGTCAGTATACGCAGAAAAATCTGCTACAGGCGAGAGCTTCCAGTTTAACCGCGGCTATGACAAGCTGATTCCCGGTAAAAGAGTTTTGGTCGTAGAAGATGTCTTGACCACTGGCGGTTCAGCCAAAAAAGTCATTGAGGCAGTTCGCGCCTTAGACGGTAAAGTTGTCGGTCTGGCCGTGCTCTGTAATCGCGGCAATGTGACGCCGCCGGATGTCGCCAATCCACCCATGCTGTTTTCTCTGGTTAATATCCAGCTTGAGGCTTGGGAGCCAGCTATATGTCCGATGTGTAGGGCCGATGTGCCTATAAATACCCAAATCGGGAAGGGTCGGGAATTTCTCGCCCAGCAAAAGTCCCATTAGCTTTTTATTAAAAGCGGTGAAGTCTAAAATTTGACTTTGCCGCTTTTTTGTTGCCTTGCCACATTGGCGGGAGTTTAGTAAAGTATTCGCAAATGGGCAGCCTCTTAAGCAATGATCGTGATATTTTTGCCATTACCGGTTTGGCGCCGGAGGTTTTGGCCGTGGGCATGGCCAAGTATTCCCGTTCCCAGGCCTCTATAAAAGAAACCATTGCGGAACTGACCGAAGAAAAGTCCGCGGAATTTCACGAAAAATGGGTTTTGGGCTACGGCGATGCTTCGGTGGCGGATATGGCTGTGGTGGCTTTGGCCTGTGAAAATGTTTCCATTCTGGCCAGCAAAGCCATTGAAGACCATCGCTTGGCTTCATATCAGGAAAAATCCACGCGTTATGTTTCTTTCGAAAGACAGCCGCTGGCTGACGGAACGGTTCTGTCCCGGCGATATTACCGGCCCGTGCCGATTATGGCCTCGGTGCATTCCAAGCTTTATGAGGACGCATGTGAAAAAATGTTTGATGCCTACCGCGATTTGACGGATTTGATGCAGGAATACTATAAACAGCAATATCCAAAAATTTCCGAAATGACCGACAAGGCCTACGTCGCAAAACTCAAGGCGCGGGCTTTGGATGTGGCGCGGTATGTTTTGCCGGCCGCGACTCTGACCAACCTGGGCTGGATTACTTCAGCACGGAGCTTAAGGCGGGCGATTTTTAAAATGAAACAGAATGATCTGGACGAAGTCAGGCAGATTGCCCATGAAGTCCAGGAAGCTGCCACTGAACCAGCCCACAACCCCCAAGCTCTTAAAGTTGAAACATTTTTAAATGCTGGCGAAAAAAGCGATGACCCTAAAGTGCGGGATTTAATGGCGCAAATCCGGGCAACCTTAAGTTTGCAAGTAAAAGGCGCGCCGACTTTGATTAAATATACGGATCCCACGCCCTACAACCGGGAAGCTAAGCGCCGGCTTCAGCAGGCCGCCGCAACATATCTGGGCGATTTGCATGTTTTGAATTCAGAACCGCGGGTAGGTTTTTTTGCCGTTCAGGATTTGGAGATTGATTTGGTCACTACCTTGCTTTATGAAGTAACGCACTTTGCCTATGGCCAGATCCGTCAGGTGGTGGAGAATCTGTCAGCCAACCAGCGCGCCGAAATTATCAGATCCGCAACTTTAGACCGCGGTGATCATGATGTGATCAGCCGGGCTTTTGAAGTCGGCGGTTTGATTTTTGACACCTTGATGGATTTTGGAGCTTTTCGGGATTTGCAGAGGCACCGAATTTGTACGCAGATCCATCAGTCTTTGAGCTTGGAACACGGTTTTGAAGAACCGCCCGAACCGATGGGCTTGGCCGCTGCCGGAGGCTTGGATATTTTCGAAACCGTGTGTCAGCAAGTCTCGGCCGCTTACCGGATTTTGTCAGCGGACTTTCCATTCGAAGCTAGTTATGTTCTGCCCTTAGCCACTAAAAAGCGGACATTGTTTTTTATGAATGCCCGGGAATTGACGCACATGGTGGAACTGCGCTCCCGCTCCGGCGGCCACCTTTCTTACCGCCAGATCGTTAAAGATATGCACGAACAGGTCAGGGCCTTTTACCCGAATTTAGTCAAACATATTCGAATTTCCGAGATTGATTTTGAAAAGGATTTTTACAAACGCTAAATAAATTTTTTTGATATAAAAAAAGACTGTTTGAAAAATTTTAAACAGTCTTTTTGGTAAAGAATTTTCATCAGCCCAAGATTAGGCCAATGAAATAAGCGCCGAAAAAGTACAAACAGGTCCAGACGAGATGGCCTAAAAATGCGGATATCAAAAATCGCGAGAGGGTTAAGCGTGAGCTTACCCCAGAAATATAGTTGAGGTAGCCTAGGCGTCCAGAGTTAATGAAGCGGCTGGTAAAAACCAGGCCCGCAAGCGATTTAGATCGACAGAAATCTCGTTCGGCTTTTCTGCAACCACCGGACTGTCAAGACCCCCAAAATTAAGACACTTTTTCGACGAGTGGGAGCAGCCGTTGGGCAAACAATACCGGCGGCATTTTCAGTACCGAATGAATACGGGT
>QZJU01000008.1 GCA_003597955.1 Candidatus Parcubacteria bacterium | reverse complement strand
ACCCGTATTCATTCGGTACTGAAAATGCCGCCGGTATTGTTTGCCCAACGGCTGCTCCCACTCGTCGAAAAAGTGTCTTAATTTTGGGGGTCTTGACACTCTGTTGGAAACTCGACCGGCTGGCTCGGAATCCCGTCGACGGCGGTGCGATTATCTGGGCGATGGAAGAAGGCAAGCTTAAGGCGATCCATACTCCCCAGCGCTCTTTTTCCAATACCAGTAACGACAAGTTCTGGATGCAACTGGAATTCGGCATGGCGAAAAAATATGTCGATGATCTTTCGGATAACGTGAAACGGGGATTGAGGGCGAAGCTGGAGGCCGGCTGGCTGCCGGGAGTCCCGCCGATCGGATATTTGAATGACCGTAACAGCCGGACAATCGTTAAAGACCCGGAACGGTTCCGGCTTATTCGCAAGATGTGGGATATGATGTTGACTGGCAATATCACGCCACCGAGGATTCTTGCAATCGCAACGAAGGAATGGGGCCTAAGGACTCGTGTCTTTCGCCGGCAGGGCGGCGGTCCCATGGCCCTTTCCGCTATTTATGATCTATTCCGGAATCCCTTTTATTACGGTCTCATCGTCCGTCGGGGTCTGAGTTGTCGAGGTGCGCATGAAGCGATGGTGAGCAAATCTGAATTCGACCTCGTTCAGAGACTTTTGACCAATAATTCCAGTCCGCGCCCTCGCCACCGCGAATTCGCTTTCACCGGTCTAATTAAGTGTGGAGAATGCGGTGCGTCGGTGACTGCAGAGCACAAAGTGAACCGTCAGGGGCACCAATATGTCTATTACCATTGCACAAAGAGAAGACCAGGAATCAAGTGCGGTCAAAGGGTGATTGAATTGAACAAATTGGAGCGACAGATCGTGCAATTCCTGGAACAAATCTCCATTCCCAAAGTTTTGGTGGGTTGGACCCTCCGTCATCTGAAATCGCTTGATGATAAAGACAAGGTATTGGAAGCGGAACAGGCTTTATCCATTGAGCGACGGCTTGGGGCTTGTGCCAAAGAGTTATCCGAACTGACGAATCTAAGAATCCGGGGACTGCTTTCAGACGAAGAATATATTGAGAAGAAGCGCGAACTGGAGGATGAGCGTATTGGTCTGCAGGAATCGGTTGCCAAGAGGAAACACCACTCTTCCGAAGTAGGAAAGCGATGTGCCAATATCTTTGAATTTGCCGGCGTTGCCGTCAGGAGATTCCAGAAGGGAACCGACCGAGACAAACGCGAGATTCTGCATTCCGTAGGTTCGAACCTCACTCTGAGGGATGGAATACTTAATATTGAAGCCGTCAAACCGTTTCAGTTGATCCGAAGTGCGATTGTCAGTCCTGAGGTTCACAAGCTAATGATCGAACCCTCGATTTCGCTAATAGACGTGCGTCGAAATGACAATCTCCAGCCTGCGTTTCGTCTATGGTGCAGTCTTTTTGAGAAAATACGAACCGAGTTTGCGGGCGGCGGCTCGCGCGCGGAGGAGACCCAGCCGCCGCCCGCTGCCGCGCCGTTTTGACGATTTCAAGTTTTTCTGCGCCGCTCTTGCGGCGCTGAAGATAATTTTATCAAATTATCCTCTTTGGCGGCAAATTCTTCTCTATTTATCGCCCAACCAAGCTCCTTTCAAATCAACATCATCTGAAACGATTGGTAAATAAGTACAGCGACACCAACTACTCGGAGCATTTTTATTTAACTTATGAGTGCAGTGGATTACAGGGAGGGGATTATATTTTAGCGCTTCTTCAACACTAAATTTCTTCCCATTCAGTTTTTGACATTCTTCACAGCCATCCTTAGAAAATATCTCAACACGGCCGACTACATCATTTTGTTTTAAAGCCATGAGTTGCATTTTTTGGGCTTGGGCTTGCTCCATGTGACAGTCCTTTCCCTCCTCGTGTTTCTGAAGTGCCATTTGAAAATAAATACCTGACAGGGCTGAGAAATCTGATTTTTTCATTGCCTCTCCGGCCCGTTTATTTAGCAGCCCCCACTTAATATCACTTACGGATGGCACTTTCCCAAAACGTTTCTGTAAAATCTCCTTTTCTTGGTAAAATTCTTCCTCGCCGCCCAATGACGGGTCACTGGCGGTTTGCTGTACGAGCCACTCATTATCTATTGCGGCTGCTTGTTCTTCGGTTACGACGACACGCTCACGATTCTTTGGATGTGTCCGAACAAAAATATATTTCCCGCAGTGCGGGCATTTCGTCTTTCTAGCTGGCGGTTTTTCGAGGGCACTACTGCAATAAGGGCATTCTGCTTTTCGCTTATCCTTACTTTTGCTAAATATTCTCAAAAATCCCATACTAATATTTTATTGAACGTGATCGTTGTCTCTGGTGTTTTCTTTTGTGAAAAATCTAATTCAACTTTTCCGTAACTGTCATAGTCCAACTGCACCAGCTCCATATTCTGCTTGGGCTTGAGTAAATTGGTCGTACTTTAGCTGCGCAATTAAACTATCGCGTGAAAAGTTTGATGTTTCCATATACGATTTTGCCGATTTAACAGCTTGCTCATTCCAATCAGCATTAGAGTTATTAGCCCCATGTTCTGCCTGCGCTTGAGTGAATTTATCGTATTTCAACTGGTTTATTAAACCACCAAGTGAAAAAGCAGAAGTAGCTAAATACGATTTTGCACTTTTAACGGCTTGTACGTTCCAGTCAGCGCCAGAGTTATCAGCACCATAAACAGCGTCAGCGTGCGAAAACTTTTCATACTCCAATTGAGCAACCAACCCATCGTGAGAAAATGCAGAAGTGCTTAAGTAGGATTTTGCTTGTGCAACGGCATTTTTTTGGCTAACTGTTACGCTTGATGTTGGCTCTGGTGTTGGACTTTGATTAGTGTTAGCTGAGGTCGTAGAATTTGTTTTGATGACTTCCCCTGTTGTTCCACTTTCATTGACGGATTGGCTAATATCGGTTGCCTGCTCATCACTATTAGTATTAGTCTGAGCTGCATTTTCGTTTATGGATGTGGCGGTGTTATTAGAAGTAGCTTGGTTAGTATTTTCACTGTTGCTCACAGCGCTACTAATTATCCCGATTGCTACAAGTAGAATAAGGATTGTCCAAATCGGATGACGTATAAACCAGTTGCGTAGATCGCTGTGGCAATTTGGGCATTTAGATGCTTTTGCATCGATTTGTGTTTTGCACCGTGGACAAGCCTTCGTTTTCGTTGTGTCGCTCATAGGTTTAGTTAATAAAATAATTAAGCGGTTTGTCGTAAATTCTTGCGATTTTTTTCAACTCAATAACGTCAATTTTTCTCTGCCCCACTTCCATTTTAGAAATATAAGACTGGGATCGCCCAAGTCGCTTAGCAGCTTCCACCTGGCTTAATCCTGCCTCTTTTCGGGCTTGTATTATGCGTACTATGAGTTTTTTATGCTCTTTTGAGTATATATCGTCTTGCATATTGATTGTTCCACATATTCATGATATAGTCCAGTATGGAATAGTCCAAAGTGGACTAATCAACAAAGAAGGGGGAAGTGCGCTTTTGGCCCAAAAGAAAGTGAGAGCCGATATTTTTCCTCTAGGGTTCTTTGGCAGTTTTTAAAACGGCGCGGCAGCGGGCGGCGGCTGGGTCTCCTCCGCGCGCGAGCCGCCGCCCGCAAACTCGGTTCGTATTTTCTCAAAAAGACTGCACCAACTAGAAAATGAGGCGCTTTGCGCCGCCACAGCCCAGCCCAAATGGGCTTCAAATCGCAGCGTTTTGCCTTTCCTGCGCGTTAGCGCAGGGGGCCAAAAGCGCACTTTCCCCCCTCTTTATCATTAACTTTACAAAGGTATGGATAAATATTTTCTCTACGCCAGAAAATCCACTGACGAGGAGGATCGTCAGGTTTTAAGTATTGAATCTCAAATTGATGAATTAAAAGAATTTGCCGCCAAAGAAAAACTTGAAATCGTCGCCTCGCTCTGCGAGGCAAAAACTGCCAAAGAACCCGGGCGAAAAATCTTCAATGAGATGCTCAAGAGAATTGAAAAAGGCGAAGCCAATGGCATCATCGCCTGGCACCCCGACAGATTAGCTAGAAACCCCGTAGACGGTGGGCAGGTCATTTACCTGACCGATAGGGATAAAATTCAAAACCTGAAATTCCCCACATTTTGGTTTGAGAACACGCCGCAAGGGAAATTCATGCTGAATATTGCCTTTGGGCAATCCAAGTACTACGTGGACAATCTCTCGGAAAACGTAAAACGGGGCTTGAGACAAAAACTACGCCGTGGTGAGTGGCCGTCTATGGCACCACTTGGTTACTTTAATGACCCGAAGAGCAGAAAAGTGCTGATTGAAAAGCGAGAAGCCAAGATAGTGAAGAAAATTTTCGCTATGTACTTAACCGGCGACTGGACACTAGATGCGCTTGCCAAATGGTGCAATACCAAAGCCAAAATTAAAAGCCACTGGGGGCATCCGTTTTCCGCCAGTATGATGCAAAACATGCTGAAAAATACCTTTTACGTCGGCGTGTTCACTTACTGGGATGAAACGTACCAAGGAAGCCACGACACATTCATTTCTAGAGATTTATTTGATAAGGCCCGGGCGATGATGCGTAAACGAGGTCGCGCGAGGGAAGTAAAGAAACACAACTTTGCCTTTCTTGGTTTGATGAAATGCGCTTCTTGCGGCTGCTACATTACAGCTGAAAGCCAGAAAGGACATACGTACTACCGTTGCACTAAGAAGAAAGGCAAATGCGAAACTAAATTCTTGCGTGAAGAAGCACTGGTTGAGCAAATGAGGGCGACTTTAACCAGCCATTCTATTCGTGATGATTGGGCTGATAAAATGCTGGCGAAGCTAGATACGGAAAAAGAACGTAATGAGCAAACCACTAAAGCCCTCGCCCAAGAGAAAAAAGATACGTTGATCGTTGTTGAAAAGAAATTGGACAATCTTTTAGACGCAAAGCTAGAGCGATCTATTTCCACTTCGGAGTATTTATCCAAGAAAGACACCCTAGTAAATGAAAAAGTGAGAATTGAGGAAAAATTCGCTCAACTCCGGGGCGAGGGTTTGGTTTGGCTCGAACCCATGCGAGAATTCATTTTACTAAGCAAGCAAGCCAAAAAAGTCGCAATCTCGCGCGACCTCTTGGAAATTAAGAATTCAATGAAAAATATCGGCTCGAACTTTCTTTTGAAAGGCAAAACGCTGCGATTTGAAGCCCATTTGGGCTGGGCTGTGGCGGCGCAAAGCGCCTCATTTTCTAGTTGGTGCGCCCAGGAGGAATCGAACCTCCAACCTTGGGCTTAAAAGGCCCCTGCTCTGCCAATTGAGCTATAGGCGCGTAAATTCTGCTTTGGCTTATAATTTTAATCTGAACAGTTTTTAAGTGTAAATCTCTGAATTGAGTCCCGTTCTCGCCGCTCTGCGGCGGAACGAGGATCCGCGGCCCCCCGTATGGCGGGTTCGGGACTATAAACGCATGGCAATTCTTAATGACGCTATTGTGCCTCATATTTAAAAAAATTTCAAGCGCAATATTCCTATCACTCCTGGTTTAAGATATACTAAGTTTATATGTCCGGAGGTCAATTATTCGTCGTAATTTTATTGGTCGTGGTTTTGGGGGTCGTCTATATGGCCACCCGCAAACGCTTTTAGGCTTTCTGCTGCTTAGCCCGCTCGACTAATTTCCAAAACACTTCACGCGTGGTTTCTACATCCGCTTTGGCGCGATGCGCCTGGGGCTGGGGAATTTTGAAGTACGCCGCGACTTTTTCCAAACTGTAGCTAGGGATCAGCAGCAATCTTTTCGCTTGCGCAATGGTGTCTAATAGCGGGTTGTCCAGAATCGGCAAATCCAACCTTTTTAAATGCGAATTGATAAAGGCCATGTCAAAACCGACATTATGCCCGACAATCGGCGCCGTACCGATAAACTCTATCAATTTAGGAAAAACTTCAGAAGCCGGTTTGCCTTCGACGGCTAATAAAGCATTGGTGATGCCGTGAACTTTCTCGGTTTCTGCGTCAATGATCCGGTTCGTGGCTACCAGGCTTACAAATTCCCCAATAACCTGCCGGTCCTGAATCTTTTGGACGGCCACCTCGATAATTTCGTGCCCTTCTTCGGGTCTTAAACCGGTGGTTTCCACATCCAAAACAACTAATACTTGTTGCGAGTCTGACATAGAAAATCAGCATATCATAAATGTTGAAAAAAGTGGAAAAACTGGGGATTTAACCACCTTGCTTTGACTATCTAAGCCAGGTAAGATAATTAGACCCTATGTCAGACGGCCAATTAAAACCAACCGACAAAATTCCGCCGCAAAACTTGGAGGCCGAACAAGCCCTACTGGGCTCGCTTTTAATCGACAAAGACGCAATTATCAAAGTCGCAGATATTTTGCGGCCGGAAGACTTTTACCGAGATGTCCATGGCTGGATATTCGAAGCCATGCAAGACTTGTATGAGCGGCACGAACCGATCGATGTAGTCAGTCTATCCAATCGGCTGGAAGAAAGGAAAATCTTGGAAAAAATCGGGGGCTTAAGCGCATTGACTTCGCTGGCGAATGTCGTGCCAACGGCCAGTAATGTGGTGAATTATGCCAACATCGTGCAAAGAAAAGCCACCTTGCGCCGGCTTTTAAGCGCCGCTTCGGAAATTACCAGCATCGGCTACCAGGAAGCCGAGGATGTGGAGCAGCTATTGGACGCGGCCGAACAATCAATCTTTTCGGTCTCCCAAAGATACTTAAAGCAAAATTTCATTCCTATTCGTTCTGTACTTTCCGAAGCTTTCGACCGCATCGACGAATTACACAAAGGCGCGGGCAAGCTCCGGGGCATCACCAGCGGCTTTCCAGACATAGATAAACTTCTGGCCGGTTTTCAAAAAAGCGATTTGGTAATCGTCGCCGCTCGGCCTAGCATGGGCAAAACTTCTTTGGCTCTGGATTTCGCCCGGCACGCGGCAATTAACACCGGTGTACCCGTTGGTTTGTTTTCGCTGGAAATGTCCAAAGAACAGCTGGTCGACCGCATGCTCTGCGCCGAAGCCGGCGTGGATTTATGGAAAATGCGCACAGGCCGTCTCTCAGACAATCCGGAAGACAATGATTTCCCAAAGATCGGCCATGCCATGGGCATTCTTTCAGAGGCCCCGATTTACATCGATGATTCCGCCACTAGCAATGTCATGATGATGCGCACCAAAGCCCGGCGCTTGCAGGCCGAACATGGATTAGGCATGATCGTCGTCGACTATCTGCAATTGATGGAAGGCCGCTATGGCGTGGAAAACCGGGTGCAGGAAGTGGCGGAAATCACCCGTGGCTTAAAAGCCATCGCACGGGAATTAAATATCCCTGTTATTGCCCTGTCGCAATTATCCCGGGCGGTAGAAAACCGGGAAAGAAAGATTCCGCAATTGGCGGATTTGCGGGAATCCGGCTCTATTGAGCAAGACGCGGATGTGGTGATGTTTATTTACCGACCGGCTATGTATGACCGCGACATCGACCCTTTGAAAAAAAATCTGGCGGAAATCCACATTGCCAAGCACCGCAACGGCCCGACCGGCCATGTGGAATTAATTTTCAACGAAAACAAGGTCAGATTTGAAAGCAAGGCCGACGAAAGCGTAGTCGGCCCGCCCCCGGTTTAAAAACTTTAATCTTAATTCCAATAAAATATGTTCGAAAAACTCAAGCAAATCAAAGACTACCGCGACCAAGCCAAAAAAATCCAAAGCGCCCTCAAAGAGGAAAATGTGGAAGGCAGCGGCGCCTGGGGCAAAGTAAAAATTTCCATGGACGGCAACCAAAGCGTGCAAACTGTTTTCATCGATCCGGACTTGCTCTCGCCCAACCGAGCGGCGGATGTGCAAAAGGGCGTTCAGGACGCGGTCAATGACGCCATAAAAAAAGCCCAGCATAAAATGGCCAAAAAGGTAAAAGACATGGGCGGTTTGCCGAATTTGGGCTAAAATCAAAAAATGGCACTCTACGCCGAGAGTTTGCAAAATCTTATTGACGCTCTCAACCGCTTGCCGGGCATTGGCCCAAAATCCGCGGAGCGGCTGGCGTTTCACATTGTTAAAATGCGGGACGATGACCGCAAATTGCTGACCAAGCACATTTTGGAGGTCAAAGACCGAATTAAGAAATGCGCAGTTTGCGGGCAATGGAATTCCAGCTCGCCCTGCAAAATCTGCCTGGATGAAAAGCGCGATCGCACTCTTATTGGTGTGGTGGCTGAAACTCAAGACTTGGCCGCTATCGAGCGCACCGGGGAATTTTGGGGCGTTTACCATGTCTTGGGCGGGGTTTTAAACCCTCTCACCGGCGTGACGGCCGATGACCTGAACATCAATGGGCTTCTGAATCGGATCAAAAATTCCGAACCGCCGATCGTCGAGGTTATTTTTGCGCTCAATCCAGATGTTGAAGGCGAGACAACCATTCTGTATCTGGCCAAATTGCTGCGGCCACTGAAAATCAAGCTTTCTCGGCTGGCCCGGGGCTTGCCTTTGGGCGCGGATTTGGAATACGCTGATGAGGTCACCCTGGGCGATGCCTTAAAAGGCCGCCGGAGCATTTAACCCTGCGCTTATGATTGGGGAGATTGAAACCCGCCCGTTCCAGCCTGACGCACCGGAAACTGGGGAACGGACAGAAGTACATAAGGACGAAACGGCAGAAAAGCCGGAAGTTTTAGCTTTGACGGATTTTGCTTTGCCTAAACTCGATTTCGACTTAACGCCAGAAACCCAAACCAAGATGGAAGCCCTGGCGGCCAAAATCAAAACGGATTTTGAAAAAACCGAATTTCAAGGCGAGCATTTGGAAAACTTGGAAACTAAGCCGGAAAACGCGGCGAACTCTTGGAAAATTGAACAAAGCGGGAACCAGCTTTTTTATGTTGACGAGCAAGGCAAAAGGCAGGAACTTACTTTAGGCGACTTGCTGACGGACGGCGAATGGGGCCTGAAATATTATTTTGACAAGCGGGTTTCCAAAGAAGTTAAATCAGCCTATCTCCAAGCGGAGGCCAAAAGGGAAATGCAGCAGGCATACAACCAGGCGCTTTTGCTACAGGAAACGGAAAACCCCAAATTGGACAAGCTAACTAGGGAAACTTACCAAAGGATCCTGAATGACTTGGAAACCGGCCAAGAACACTTTGGCTTGCAAATTGAACGGGCGGTAAAAAATTTCTTCAAAAAAATCTCCATCAATCACGACTTTTTCAAGGTTTACGACGCTGATGTCAAGCAGGATGTCCAGGACAAAATCGACTTTATCATCGCCAATGTCCATCATTTGCAGGGCTTAGAAGTCCAGGAAGACCCTTCGGCCAAAAAACAAATTGATGTCCAGTTCACCACCAATCTGGCGCCGGAAAATATCTGGAAAAAAAGCACCCAGCTGCAAAAAGTCAAAGCCCGGTCCGGAGACTTACCGGCTAACGCGATTAAAGCCCTGGTCAAGATGGACGGACGGGATTTTCGATTTTTCCACAACCGTTGGCAAGCCAAAAAAACCCCAGGCGGACCGGATAGGGCTTGGCGACCCGGCACCAAATGGACGCTTTTCCAGCAAGCCATGCGGAAATTCCTCTCGTCCGAAGAAATTGACGCTTACTGGACGATGATGAATAATAAAAATCGGGTTTAATTCTGGATATAAGCTCCTCGATCGCCACACCGAAGCAATAGCGGGCAGAACGTTGTTATCGTAAATTTTTTTAGTTGCTGCTTCTCCTGACCGCAACCCTAAACAATACCACTTTCTAATACTAAAACCATCAACCAAAACTAACTTGGTTGGGTTATTTTAAGCAATCTTAAAAAATTATACTTTTATTATCTTTACTTCAGTAAACATCTGCCGGTGGCCGATTTTGCGGTGCTTGCGAGTCTTGGCCCGGTAAGTTTCCACATAGAGCTTCTTGCCAAGTCCCTGTTTTAATATTTCGGCTTCGACCTTAACGCCGGCCACCAAAGGTTGGCCGACTTTTGCTTCGGTACCGTCGGCGGTCATCAATACTTCATCAAAAATAATTTTAGCTTTTGGCTCGCCCGGCAATTTTTCCACTCTTAAAACTTGGCCGGTCTTCACCAGGTACTGTTTGCCCCCGGTCTTAATAACTGCGATTTTTGACATACAAATATAATTCCTAAAAAATTTAGTAGGCTAAATTTACCAAAAATCTGAAAGCCAGTCAACCCCGCACCACTTTCCAGCAAAACGCCAACATTTAGTACTAAAATATTTATTAGGCAAATAACCTTACACTAAACCTAAGGTTTAATTTGGAAAGTGGTGCGGGGTTTACTTCACCCAGGCATCAAAATTGATTCTGGCGAAATCGCCGACTTGCCATTGGCTGGCCGTGCCCGCGTAAACCTCCAAGACCTTGTCCGCCTGCCGGCTGGGCTTCACCTTTGCCGGTTCAGCGTCTTTGACAGGCGGCAAGACGCTCCGGGTGATTTCAACGATTTTATCTCCGGAAATCCAAACGATATCCAGCGGAATAAACATATCTTTCATCCAAAATTCGTAATATCCGGGTTCATCAAACAAAAAAAGCATACCTTTGTCATAAGGTAATTTTTTTCTGCGGCTCAAGCCTTTGGCTTTGGCCGAGTCAGACCGGGCGACTTCCACTTTGGTCACCTGGTTCCTGATTTCCACCTTTGCGGATTTTCCCAAAACCCGTTGGTAATAGTATGGCAGGTAATTGGAAATCTCATGGCCGCCCGCTGACCAAGCCAAGCCGATTAATAACAGTCCGACGGAAATAAAAATTATTAAGCTTTTTTGCATAGATTTTTATTAAGGGGTTTGACTTTTTACGGTCTTGATACTACAATAGACTGTCAAATCAAAAACCGCAACTAAACACCAAAAAGGAAAGGGAGCCATTAAATGCCAAAGGGAAGCACGCCGCGGACCGCCGAGGAAATTTTCAATGACGAAGCCTTGGCTCTTTTGGATGATTTGCAAACCAAATTAATGTCCTCATTCGTAGACAAGGTGGGGATTGTAGACAGCCTGACAAAAATCCTGACTTTGGAATGCTGCCAGGATAAAGCGCGGGCCTGTCTGGTGAACGCAATTACCTTCCAGACTGCCATGTTTGGCAAAAGCAACCAAGAAGAAAATTGGTACTCTACCTGGAAAGAAATTATTGAAGCCTTCGATGACCTTAAATACCCAGGTGACCTTATCGGCCCCGCAGTCATAAGTCTCAAAGATGTCCAAAACGCGATTGCCCGGGGCGAAAAAATTCGAAAGGAATTCGAAAAGCAAAAACCAAACATCATGAAAACTTTCATCTTGCAGCGGGTGTTTAACTAATAATTTTAAAACCAAAAATTCTTCTTCAGACCCATTTTCACGAATGGGTCTTTATTTTTTTCCGATAAACCAAGATCACGGCCAGGGTCAGCAAAATCATGACTAAGGCCAAAACCAGCAGGGCGTATAGTTTTTGCGAGCCGCGCGTCACCAAAGTCACACTCCCGAAAACCGCCGTGAGCGTGTACAAAAGCAAAACAGCTTGGCGATGTGAAAATCCCGCGTCTAGTAAGCGAAAATGCAAATGCCCGCGGTCAGAGACAAAGGCGGATTTTCTGGCAAATACCCGGCGGCCAATCGCCCAGAGTATATCCAAGGCCGGGATGCCCAAAATTAGAAGCGCGGTGGCGATTTTCCCGCCCGCGATGATGGCTAAAGTCCCCAGCATAAAGCCGGTCCAGGTTGAACCGCCTTCGCCCAAAAAAATCTTGGCCGGGTGCCAGTTCCAAACCAAAAAACCCAGGGCTGCTCCAGCCAAAATCGCCGCCAAAACCGCAGTTTCAGGTTGAGCTACCTCTTTGGTCAAACTTAAGATGCAAATAATGCTTCCGCCAATTACCGTTATGCCAGACACCAGACCATCCAAACCGTCTAAAATTTTCGTCGTATAAGTCGTGGCTAAAAGCCAAACTAAAGTGAAGATATCGGCGAAGAGGACCAGTTTATAAGGCAAACCGTTCAAGGAAAAAAGCGTCAGAGCCCACTGATCCAGAACAATCGTGCCGCCAAAAGGGTTGGTGATGTACGAAATGCCGATGCCGGCGGCAACGACGATGACAGCGGCCGAAATCGGGAAGCAGATCTGGCGGCTCGGTTTTAAATGGTATCTGTCGTCCAAATACCCGCCGATCATCAAGACCAAACCAGCAAAAGTTATGCCGACCAAATATTTGGTCATAAAAAAGCCGGCAAAAAAATCTGGATTGAAGATTGCCATTAGCCAAGCTGACAGGCAAAAGCTCAAAAAGATCGCCCAGCCGCCTAAAAGCGGCATTGGCTGGTCATGTATTTTGCGCTTGGGCGCCACGGCCGGCAGGTCGACGATGTTCTTACGCAAGCTGTACCGCCGAATCACGGGCGTTAGCAAAAGCGAAAAAACACAGGCCAGCAAACCGAAAAACAAATAATTCATGAATTTTTCTGCTGTAAAAAAGTTTCCAGAATTTGCGCGGCTGCAACCGCATCAGTCGGCCCTTTTGTTTTACCCGATTCTAGATTAAGCTTCTCCGCAGCTTCGCTGGTCAGTCGTTCGTCAACGGTTTCCACAGGTACCTCCAAAACATTTCGCAGGTCGGCCACAATTTCTCTAATTCGACTTGTTTGTTCGGTGTCTTTGCCATTTAGGCCGATTGGCAACCCGATCACTAAAGTTTCGATTTTTTCCGCTTCGATTATTTCTGAAATTGCTTCAATAGCCTTAGTCAAACCAGTAATTTCCAAAACTTTCCAAGGGAAAGCCCATTTTTCATCTTGGCTTATTGCCAAACCCAATCTTTTTTCGCCCCAATCTATAGCCAATAGTTTCATAATTTCGTAATGATTTCGCAGCCGTTCTCTGTGACCAAAACTGTGTGTTCATAATGTGCGGCCAAGCCGCTGTCGGCTGTGATCACGGTCCAATTGTCTTTGGCGGTCACGACCTGATAGTGACCTTCCACCACCATTGGCTCAATGGCCAAAACAACGCCGACCGGCAATTTCATGCCCGTGCCCGGAGTACCGTAATTCGGCAATTTCGGCTCCTCATGGACCTGCCGGCCCACGCCATGGCCGACCAGGGCGCGCACAACATTATAACCATTGGCTTCCACAAAAACCTGGATGGCATTACCGATGTCGCCGGTCGTAACACCTGGTTTGATGATTTTGGCGGCTTGAAAAAATGCCTCCCTAGCCACGGAAGTCAATTTCTTGGCTTTTGGCGAAAGTTGCCCAACGCCCATAGTTATGGCCGCGTCTGTAAACAAACCTCTATATTTAACGCCGCAATCCAACCCCACTAAATCGCCGCTTTTGAATACCTTATTGCCAGGCAGGCCGTGTACCACTTCCGAATTTACGGAAACGCATAAGCTAGCTGGAAAGCCCTGGTAGCCCTTAAATGCCGGAGTGGCTTTAGCTTTTATGATCAGCTTTTCCGCCAAGGCATCCAGCGTTTTAGCTTTTACACCTGGCCTGACTGATTTCTTGAGTTCAGCCAAAACACCGGCCAAAATCCTACCGCCGGCTTTTAGGTTTTCGATTTCATCCGAATTTTTCAGTATTGTCATAGGTGAGGAGCGAGAGCGCGCAAAATATCTCTAAAAACATCGACTATAGACTGTTCACCGTTAATTTCCAGAAGCCGGCCTTGGCTTTTATAAAACTCGGAAAGGACTTTGATAATTTGCACGTAAGTACCGTATCGTTTTCTAACGACATCTGGCTGGTCATCCGAACGAGTAATCAGAACTTGACCGCAGGTCTCGCACCGACCTTTTTTGTAACTTATGTCCTGTGGGTGGTAAACTCGCTCATCAAATTGGCAATACTTTCTTTTGGTCAATCGGACTAGGGTCTCTTCTTCCGAAACTTGGATCAAAATAGCCATTGGGTCCCGCAGGTCATAAACTTTGACGATTCTTTCTAGGGCAATGGCTTGAGGCAAAGAAGAGGGAAACATATCAAAAACAAAGCCAGTTTTATGGTGCAAGCGGCTAATTTCCTTTTCAATCAATTCCAAAGCTATATGGTCAGGCTGAGGAATGCCTTGATCATAACGTGCTTTTATTTCCGCCACCAATGGATCCTTGCTGTCTCCTTGGGCGATGACCTTGCGGAACAAATCACCCCCTGACAGGTGATAAAGAAAAAAACGCTCAGCCAACATTTGCGCTTGCGTGCCTTTGCCAGACCCGGGCGGGCCAAGCAAAATTAAATTTAGAGGTCGGGGATGGGAGGTAATCATTTTCGAAAAGACCTTCTAACTATACCCCACCGGTGCAAATTAACCAAATGAAGCTCTACTAACAAAAAAGTTTTTGCGAAAATTGCCTATTTGTAAAAAGCTTCGTAATCCCGCATAACCAACTGGGCTTGGATCTGTTTAACGCTTTCCAAGACCACACTGACAACGATCAGTAAACTGGTGCCGCCAATTGCCAAAGATTGAATGTTGGTGGCGGATTGCATAACGGTCGGCAAAACGGCAATGACGCCCAAGAATAACGCCCCGCCCAGAATTATGCGGTTGGAAACGAAACTCAAGTATTGCGCCGTGGGTGGACCGGGCCGAATGCCGGGAATAAAGCCGCCCTGCTTCTGTAAATTCTCCGCTATGTTATTCGGCTGGAACACCACGGCTGTGTAAAAATAAGTGAAGGCCACGACCAGGACAAAATAGGCCACGCCATAAAAGGTTTGATTTTGGAAGGTGGTGTTTATCCATGTCGCCAGGTTAGCCACCCAGGCGATATTGCTGTTGGTGAAAAACTGGGCGATTAATGGCGGCACTAAAATTATGGAGACAGCGAAGATGATCGGAATTACCCCAGCTTGATTGACCCGCAAAGGTAAATGAGTATTGACACTGCCGGCAGATTGCTGTCCCATAATCCGCTTGGCGTAAGTCACGGGGATATTTCGCTGGCCTTCGGTCACAAAGACCACGCCCGCAATGGTAACGATGCCAATCACCAAAAAAGCGGCGATTGTGAAAATCTGCGTAGCATCAACAACGCTCAGGGTCTGCTGGACCGATTGAGGCAGTTGGGCCACAATACCTGCGAAAATCAACAAGGAAATGCCGTTTCCAACTTTTTTCTCGTTAATCAATTCCCCAATCCACATTAAAAGCATAGTACCGCCCAAAATGCTCAACATTGCGGTGACTAACTGGAATGGACTTAAGTTGCCCAGAATGTTGCCCGCGCCCTGCTGTTTTAAAAAAGTCAGGGTACCAAAGGCGTTTAAAACCGTCATGGGCACGGTTAAATAGCGGGTGTATTGATTTATGCGATGCTGACCCTGTTCTCCTTCTTTTTGCATGGCTTCCAATTTCGGCACTATCATTGTCAACAACTGCATTATAATCGAAGCGGTGATGTAAGGTCCCACTCCCAACATAACAATTGAAAAATTCTGCAAACCGCCGCCGGAAAAAAGATTTAAAAGTCCGAGCAAAGGATTGCCCTGCAAAACCTGCTTTAAGCCTGTTGGATCAATTCCGGGCACTGGAATGTGCGCCATGATTCTAAAAATCAGCAACATTAAAAGCACGAACAACAGGGTTTTTCGTAAATCTTTGGCGCGCCAGAGTTGGCTTATTCTTTCAAACATAAACGCTCTATTTAAGCTTTTAGTTTGTCCGCTTGTCTTTTGGGTTTGGGCTGAGCAGGAAAAGCAATCCGATTTGCAGCGCCGCCAGCTTTGGTAATAGCCGCTTCCGCGCTTTTAGAAAAGGCGTGAGCCCACACTTGCAGCGGTTTTTTTAATTCGCCTTGACCAAGAATTTTCACAAAATCATTAGTTTTTATTAATTTTACTTTTTGTAAAGCGGCCAAATCCACTTTTTCACCCGCCTGGAAATACTTGTTCAACTCTTCCAAATTAAGAGCCTTAAACTTAAAATCCAAGCTTTGAAAACCACGAGCTTTAGGTAATTGCAAAAGCATTTGCTTTAGGCCCCGGCGAGCTAAGCGCTTTCGGCCACCGCTGCGAGCGCGCTGGCCTTTAATGCCGCGGCCGGAAAAAGTGCCGTGACCCGAGGCATTGCCCCGACCGACCCGAATTTTCTTCCGGCGACTGCCGGTTTTTGGCGATAAATTAGAAAGGTTTATAACCATACATTCTTAAAAAGCTTACTTTTTCGGCTCGGTACGCGGCCGCAATTTGCTCAAAGCCAAAATCACGGCTCGAACATTGTTAATTTTATTCTTTGAGCCCAGCATTTTGCTGATTACATCTCGAATTCCGGCCAAGCTTAAAACCGCCCGGGCCGCGCCGCCAGCGATGACGCCTGAGCCTGGCGGTGCCGGTTTTAAAATTATTCTGGCGGCTTTAAATTTAACGTTTAGCGGGTGCGGGATAGTAGTCTTGTATAAAACCACGCTAATCAAATGCCGTTTGGCGGCTGCGACTGCTTTTTCTACGGCGCTCTGAACATCCGCGCCTTTTGCAACACCCATGCCGACTCGGCCTTTGCGGTCGCCCACCACCACGCACGCCCGAAAGCGCATTCTTTTACCGCCAGCGACAACTCTCGTGACGCGGGCCAAATCAATGGTTTTCTGATCAAATTCAGATTTTTCCCTTTCCCGGAAGCCTTTACGGCCTGACATTGAACGACTTGTTTGTGACATATAAAAATTATTAAAACTTCAAACCTCCGGAGCGAGCGCCTTCGGCCAGGGCTTTAACCCGGCCTAAATACTGGAAACCACCGTTATCAAAAACCACCTTAGAAATTTTCTTGGCCACTGCGCGTTCCGCCAACAGCTGGCCCACAGCAAAAGCCACGGCGCTTTTGGCAGAGTATGCCTTAAGCAATTTTGAGTTTTTCGGCAAGTGCTTATCAGTGGCGGCGACTAATGTTTTTCCTGATTGATCATTAATGATTTGGGCGGCAATATGTTTGGCCGAACGAAAAACCGCCAACCGTGGGCGCTCGACCGTGCCAAAAATTTTTGCGCGGATCCGGCGATGTCTATGCTGACGTTGAATTTTCCGAGAAATGTGTCTCATAGGTTTATTTAGCGCCTGCGGCTTTTACCACCTTGCCAGCTTTGCGGCGTACAACTTCTTCGGCGTATTTAATGCCCTTACCTTTGTATGGTTCGGGCGGCTTCAAACGGCGGATTTCTGCGGCAGTTTCCCCAACTAACTGCTTATCAACACCCGACACAATAATAACATTTTTCTCAACAGCCAGGGTTATATTTTTTGGTGGAGTGAAAATTACGGGATGGGAAAAGCCCAAATTCAGCTGCAAATTCGAACCCTGAAGACTTGCTTTAAAACCCACGCCGTGGATTTCCAAACGCTTTTCAAAGCCTTGCTTAACCCCGATCGCGGCGTTTGCCAACAACTGCCGACCCAAGCCCCAGAGCGAGCGGTCAAAACGGTTATTAGGATTCGGCACGCTTACAGTCAATGTTTGGCCTTCAATTTTAACTTTTATACGAGGATTCAAATTCAGGACCAAACTGCCTTTAGGCCCGCTAAATTTAAATTCATTGTCCTGGACAATGAGAGTGACGCCTTCCGCTAAAGTTATAGATTTTTTGCCGATTCTGGACATAATTGTTTTTTAGGATACGGTGCAAATTAGTTCCCCGCCAATGTGTTTTTTTCTGGCTTCTTTATCGCTCATCAAACCTTGGGGGGTGGAAATGATAGCCAAACCCAAACCGTTTTTCACTCGGGGAATGGCGCCAACCGAGACATACAGTCGGCGGCTGGGTTTAGACTGTCTAACAATCTCCTGAATGAAGCTGGTTCCATCTGGGTTGAACTTCAAGGTTACGGTAAAAGTTTTTTTGTCCGGCGATGGCAAGGCCGCGGCTAAATACGCTTCACTAACCAAAAGCGAGACGATGTTAAATCGCATTTTTGAATACGGGATGGTGACGGTTCGCTGACGGGCTAAACCGGCATTCCTAATCCGTGTTAACATTTCTGCAATTGAATCCATATTTTTAATAATTTACCAACTTGCTTTACGCAAACCCGGAATTTCTCCACGGTTAGCCAGTTCTCTTACACATATGCGGCAGAGATCGAATTTCCGCATATAGCCTCGCCGCCGGCCGCAACGCCAACAGCGCCGGATTTTTCGAGTGGAGAATTTGGTTTTACGTTTGGCTTTCGCCTGTAAGGCTTGGGTGGACATATTATTTATTAGATTTCTTGGATTTTAATTCCGGTTTTTTGGGTCTTAAAGTGTCTTCGGAAGTCTTCACATCCTCACGGAAAGGAAAACCAAAGGCGTGCAACAGGGCTTGACCGGTTTTAGGGTTTTGGGCTGTCGTGCAAAGGACAACTTCTAGGCCATGAATTTTTTCCACTTCATCGGAACGAATTTCGGGAAAGGCCAAATGCTCCTTAAAACCGATTGAAAAATTTCCTTGCTGATCAAGGGCCTCAGGTGAAACTCCCCGAAAATCACGAATTCTAGGCAGAGCGACATTTATAAGCTTATCCAGAAACTCATACATTCGGTGGCCTCTTAAGGTGACCGAGGCACCGATGGCCATGCCTTTACGGACCTTAAAAGCCGAAATGGATTTCCGGGCTTTGGTTAAAACCGGTTTTTGCCCGCTGATTCTGGTCAAAGTCGAGACCACCACCTCTTGCAATTTGGCATCTTTTAGGCCATTGCCAAAGCTGGAATTAATGACGATTTTATGGATTTTTGGCACGGCATTAACATTCGCCAACCCCAAGTCTTTCATCAGGGTTGGGATGATAATTTTCCGATATTTTTCCAATAATCTGGGGGTTAAATTTTTCATAAACCAAAGACGGAATTACATTTAACGCAGACACGCTGTTTCTTACCGTCGGCCGAAACAAAGATTTTGCGACGTCGTGGTTTGCCACACTTGGTGCAAAAAAGCATGGCATTAGCCGCCGAAATCGGCGCAAAAAATGAGATCTTTTGGCCTTTTTCCCGGCTCTTGCGGCTGCGAATGTGGCGAGTCCGCTCATTAACGCCCTCGACCACGACCAAATCTTTGCCAGGGAAAACCTGCAAAACTTTGCCTTTTTTCCCGCGACCTTGGCCGCGAATGACATAAACCTGATCGCTAGTCTTGAAATTCATAGATTTATAAAACTTCAGGAGCTAAAGAAATAAGTTTGGTAAAACCTTTGTTTTTAAGCTCTCTAGCCACCGGCCCGAAAATTCGACTGCCTTTAGGATCTTTGGATTTGGGGTCAACAATAACTCCGGCATTATCGTCAAAACGAATGTAAGAACCGTCGGCGCGACGAGTTTCCTTGCGCTGGCGGACGATCACGGCAAAATGCATTTCACCCTTTTTAACGCTAGCGTGCGGAATTGCATCCTTAACCACAACGCGAACTATATCCCCGATTTTCGCGTAACGCTTTTTATAGCCGCCTAAAACCGTGATTATCTGCAGGTTTTTTGCGCCAGTATTGTCGGCGGAAACCAGTTTTGAACGAAATTGAACCATAAATTATTTTTCCGATCTAGTAATCACGCGCCAGCGCTTTCGCCTGGACAACGGCCGGCACTCCGCGAATTCGACTTTTTGGCCAACTTCGAACTTACCGGTCGGTGCGTCGACAAGATACTTTTTACTGGAAACGAAGCGTTTGCCGTACTTGGAATGAACCAGGACTCTGTCCACCCTAACCGCCAGAGTCTTCTGCATTTTTGTTGATACGACAGTGCCGGAAAAAGTCCTTTGCATTTCTTTGGGAGAGTTTTCGGACATAAACTTACTTTTTAACGGGTTTTAATTCTTGCTGCTTGATTAATGTTAAAATTCTGGCAATTAATTTTTTTGCGGACCGGATTTCTCTCACATCCTTCTGAGCGTCTTGCGCCAATTTAAACCGCAAATCCCGCAAACGTTCTCGGCTTTCGGCCAATAAATTTTTCAGCTCCGAGGAATTCTTAATTTTTAATTCTTTCAAATCCATAGGTTTTTCTAGAATTTTAAATTTTGGCGATAAATTTGGTCTTCACTGAAAGTTTGTACGCGGCTAAATCCAGTGCTTCCTTGGCTAAAGCTGGCGTAATACCGTCAAGTTCAAACATTATCGTACCGGGTTTAACTACTGCCACATAGTGGTCAACCGGCCCCTTGCCACCACCCATACGGATCTCTGATCCTTTTATAGTCACGGCCTTGTCTGGAAATACGCGGATCCATATCTTACCCCCGCGATGTAGTAAACGAGTAATCGCCCGTCTAGCGGCCTCAATCTGACGGGCCGAAACCCACCCGGCTTCCATGACCTTTAACCCAAAGGCGCCAAAACTCAAATTGGTTTTTTGCGTGGCAAAACCCGAGATGCGGCCACGGTGATGCTTGCGGTGTTTGACTTTTTTGGGGGTTAACATAAATTATTTGCCTTCTTCGTTCTTTTTGTGAAAAATTTCGCCGCGGTAGATCCAAACTTTCACGCCAATAGCGCCATAAGTTGTAAACGCGGCGCCGCGAGCAAAGTCCACATCCGCGCGCAAGGTCTGCAACGGCAGTTTGCCCCAGCTCAAGGCTTCGGTGCGAGCGATGTCCGCGCCGTTCAAACGGCCGGCCACCATAACTTTAACGCCCTGACCGCCAGCCTTTTTAACCTGATCAACGGCTTGCTTAAGAATGCGGCGAAAGGGCAATCTTTTTTCCAGCTGTTCAATCATGTTCTGGACGACCAGTTGGGCCACCAATGAAGGATTAGCGACTTCTTGAATGTTTACTCGGAATTTGACATTACCGGGGAAAAACTTGGCCAAAGCCTTCTTCAAATCTTCAACGCCTGCCCCGCCCCGACCAATAACAATCCCCGGTTTGGCGGTTACAATCGTAACCGTGACCGAATTGCCCGATCTTTCAATTTCAACCCGGGCAACGCCGGCCGCCCGGAGCTTAAGCTTTATTGCTTTCTTTACTTCAACATCTTGTTTCAGCAATTGGTGAAAATCCCGTTTGGCGAACCACTTTGAAGTCCAATCTGTAGTCGTACCTAGTCGAAACGCCATTGGGTGAGTTTTTTGTCCCATAAAATTACTTTGATTTCTTTGAATGAGTCTTAGAATCGCCTGTTTTTTTACTGGCTGACTGAGTGGCCGCTTTTGCCGGTTGTTTTGCGGGCTTGGCCGGCGCGGTTTCGACAGTGGATTTAAGTATAAGCTTAATGTGCGAAGCATGCTTCAAAATCACATCGGCCTTTCCCATGGCGCGCGGTTCGTACCTTTTTAACCGAGGAGCCATGTCAACCTGAATTTCGCTTATTACTAGCTTATCATCAGTGATTGAAATTTTCTGTTTGGCATTCGCCACTGCCGACTGCAAAAGCTTTAAAAACGGCAGGCTGGAGCCTTTGGGTAGGTTTTGCAGGATTGCCCGGGCCTCCGTGGCGTTCTTGCCTCGCAAGAGCCCGGCGACCAGCCTGACTTTTCGCGGGGCGAATCTTAAATTTCGCAAGATAGCTTTGCTTTCCATAAATTATTTCTTTTCAGGCGCCTCGGGCGCTTTAGTCTCCGTTTTGACGGCTGCGGCGGCGGCGAGCTCGGCTTCCCGCTGCATACGTCCGCCGTGTTTGACGAACTTGCGCGTCGGCGCGAATTCACCCAAGCGGTGACCGACCATATTTTCGCTAACGTTCACCGAAATATGATTTTTGCCGTTGTGTACACCAAAAGTAAAGCCGACCATCTCCGGAGTTATAACCGAATCGCGCGACCAGGTTTTTATCAGCGTCTTGTCGCCGGCTTTAAGTTTGCCGACTTTTTTCAGCAGTTTGGAATCAGTAAACGGACCTTTTTTTAGAGATCTAGACATAAGTTAATTATTTGGATTTACGGGTTTTTAAAATAAAGCGATCTGAATGCTTACCTTTAATACGCGTTGGCACACCCAGAGCTGGTTTACCCCAAGGGGTCTTGGGGTGCTTGAGACCAATGGGCTGATTGCCTTCGCCGCCGCCGTGCGGATGATCCACAGGATTCATGGCTTTGCCGCGAACTGTTGGCCGAAAACCCAAGTGTCTTTTGCGCCCGGCTTTGCCCAATCTCACATTCCGATGATCGACATTAGAAACTTGTCCCAGGGAAGCTCTGGCATTAGCCGAGATTAGCCGGATTTCACCAGACGACATCTTGACCTGGGCGAATTCGCCTTCCACCCCCATAACTACGGCCCAAGCGCCGGCCGATCTTACCGCGACTCCGCCGCGGCCCGGGTTCAATTCCAAATTATGAATTGGCATGCCGATTGGAATATCTTTCAGAGGCATACGGTTGCTGGGATTAATTTCAGTACGATGTTGGGCGCTCACTACCTCCATACCTGGGCGCAAATCCGCCGAAGCCAAAATATAACATTTTTCACCATCAGGGTACTGCAGCAATGCCAAGTTGGCAGAACGATTCGGATCGTATTCAATGCCCAAAACCTTAGCGGGCACGTCATATTTTGCTTGCAAAAAATCCACCAAGCGAATTTTTCTTTTAGCCCCGCCTCCACGATGGCGCGTAGTTATTTTGCCCTGGTTGTTCCGGCCCGCCAAACTTTTTTTGGAAACTAGCAAAGATCTTTGGGGCTTTGCCTTTGTAATTTCCTTTTTCCAGTCGATTACCGAAGCAAAGCGTCGGCCCGGAGTCGTTGGTTTGTAAATTTTTATTGCCATAAATTAACTTGAGGTATCAATGGTTTGCCCGGGCTTCAGCAACACATAGGCTTTTTTCCAAGCTTTTTGCCGGCCTTGGGTTCGGCCAAATCTTACGGCTTTGCCCGGGTATTTCACGCAATTAATCTTAAGCGGCTGTACACCATACAAGGCTTTTACGGCCTTTCCGATTTCAACCTTTGTGGCCTGAACCGGCACGGCAAAGCCGTATTGATTAATTCGGCCGAGTTTTGAAAGCTTTTCAGTCTGCAAAGGCTTTAATAAAATCCGATAAGCTTCCTGCGTTTGCTGCTTAACCAATTTGGTTTTTGGTTCGGCCTTTTTTGTTTTTGCTGGTTCAGTTTTTGTTTCCGCTTTAACTTTAGATTCGGCTTTTTTGGATTTATCAGCAATATGCACAGGTTTTTTGGCCTGGCCGCCAGCTTCGTGCTTTTTTCTTAATCGATCAAACAAACCCATACATTTACTTACTTATTTTTCTTAAAAAAGGTTTGCTTAATGATTTCTAAACTTGGTTCAGAAATCAGCAAGTACCGGCACTGCAACGCATCGAGCGCATTCAGGCTGTCGGCACGGATAATTTTTAAATTTTTCAAATTACGGATAGCGCGCAATAGTTCCACCGGGGTTTTTTCCGCGATCACCAGGATTCTGCTTTTTAACTTGTTAGCCAGCAATAATTTGGCAAAAGTTTTCGTTTTCCCGTCCGTGGGCAACTTATCGACAACGGTTAGCCTTTGATCGGCCAATTTCGAGGATAAGGACATAGCTAAAGCTAGCTGCTTAACTTTTTGATTGATTTTTACTGACCAATTTCGATTACTACGCGGACCAAAGATCACGCCGCCGCCGCGCCATTGCGGACTTCGGATCGAGCCCTGTCTAGCCCGCCCCGTGCCTTTTTGACGCCAGGGTTTACGACCGCCACCACGGACTTCGGCTTTGGTTTTGGTATGAGCCAGACCCAAGCGCTGGTTGGCTAAATACGCATTCGCCACAAAGTGCAACAAGTCGGTCTTGGGTTTCACACCAAAAATTTCTTTAGGCAATTCTAGCTGTTTCACTGGTTTGCCAGCTTCGGAAAAAACGGAAATTTTTAAACTTGGGTTAAGCATAACTTATTTTAAAGCGTCTGGATCATTACCAGAGAATTTCGCACGCCCGGCACCGCGCCTTTAATCGCCATAAGATTTTCATTCGGCTCAACTTCCACGATTTCCAAATTGCGCGTGCTGACTTTTCGGCTGCCCATGTGTCCGGCCATTCGCAAGCCTTTCATGACATGCTGCGGAAAAGTGGCGCCAATTGAGCCTGGCATTCGTAAATTGTCCTTATGTCCGTGACTGGCCGGCCCGCCGCCAAAGTGATGCCGCCTGACCACACCCTGAAAACCCTTACCTTTGGAAACTCCGGTGATTTTCACCTTTTCTCCGGGTTTAAAAAGGGTAACATCCAGAACCTTGCCCTTGGTAAATTCTTCAGAATTAGCAACTCGAAACTCCTTTAAATGCTTCAAGGGTTTGGTCTCGCGCAGGTGTCCGGCCTTGGCTTTGGCTAACGGCTTGCGAACCTCTTCAAACCCAACCTGCACGGCATCATAACCGTCTTTGGCGGAAGTTTTCACTTGCGTAACTATGCAAGGTCCGGCTTGCACCAAAGTTACGGGGACGACCGAGCCGTTTGCCGTAAACCTTTGGCTAACGCCAATTTTTTTTGCGAGAATAAAGGCCATACAACTTATAAAGAAAATAAAATCTGGCGACTGTTGAGATGCCAGATTGCTTTCCTCAGGCGTTAAAACCTTTGGAAGGAAAGAATGGGCAAATCGTTATCTGGGGCTTAAGACTCGATTCTTAAAAAACCTGTATTTTCAGCCCGAGAACCTATCTGCCGATAGGTGTAAAAATATTTTAAGGCTAAATTTCGGATTTTAAACGAAATCTGACCTCAAAACATTTAACTACATTTTTATTTCCACGTCAACCCCGGCTGGTAAATTTAAATTCATTAGGGCATCAACGGTTTTTGGGGTTGGATCCACGATGTCCAGCAGCCTTTTATGCGTCCGCATTTCATATTGTTCACGAGAATTTTTGTGGGCAAAAGAAGACCGGATCACCGTGAAACGATTTTTTTCGGTGGGCAGAGGGATGGGACCACGAACAGTTGCGCCTGTGCGCTTGGCGGTTTCCATGATTGTTTCGATCGATTGATCGATTATTTTGTGATCGTAACCCCGAATCCGAATTCTAATTCGTTGATGAACTTCTTCTTCCGGCCGCGGGGCGGTATTCAATTGTGTTTCTTCAGTATTCATTTTTAGCTATAAAAGGGCAAAAGAACAAATTAAGAATTAAGGGCGCCCCGACCCCGTTAACGGGGTCGGGGCGCTTAATTATTATTTCATAATTTTCAAGACAACACCCGCGCCAACCGTGTGACCGCCTTCCCGAATTGCGAATCTCTGCTTTTCTTCCAACGCGACCGGAGCAACAAGCTTAATGACTAATTTGACCGTATCGCCAGGCATTACCATTTCAGTACCAGCGGGTAAGGTCACTTCGCCAGTCACATCTGTAGTCCGGATGTAAAACTGCGGTTTGTAGCCTTTCATAAAAGGCGTGTGCCGTCCACCTTCTTCTTTGGTCAAGATATAGCATTCTGACTCGAATTCAGTGTGAGGAGTGATAGTGCCGGGCTTGGCCAAAACTTGACCTCTTTCGATTTCGTCTTTCTTGGTGCCCCGCAAAAGCAAGCCCGCATTGTCGCCGGCTTGCCCCTGCTCCAATGATTTATTGAACATTTCAATGCCGGTAATAACGGTTTTCTTAGTTTCCTTAATGCCGACGATTTCAACTTCTTCGTTGATCTTAATTACGCCCCTCTCAATTCTGCCAGTCGCAACCGTGCCGCGACCTTCAATGGAGAATATATCTTCAACCGGCATAAGAAAAGGCTTGTCCAAATCGCGTTTGGGTTCGGGAATGTATTCATCCAAAGTTTTGACTAATTGCATAATGGCGTCCTGGGAAGCTTTGTCGCCTTCCAGAGCC
This sequence comes from Candidatus Parcubacteria bacterium, assembly GCA_003597955.1. Lineage (GTDB taxonomy): Bacteria > Patescibacteriota > Patescibacteriia > PEXW01 > PEXW01 > PEXW01. Next base: position 30,360 of record QZJU01000008.1, on the reverse strand, counting down.
TTCAAGGCCGAGCCGCGGATAATCGGGGTAGTTTCACCCGGGAATTCATATTTCTTTAATAGATCGCGAATTTCAACCTCGACTAAATCGATGAGTTCGGGGTCGTTAACCATGTCGACTTTATTCATAAAGACGACGATGTACGGCACGCCGACTTGGCGAGCCAAAAGAATGTGTTCGCGGGTTTGCGGCATGGGACCGTCAGCAGCGGAAACGACCAGAATTGCCCCATCCATCTGGGCCGCACCGGTAATCATGTTTTTGACATAATCCGCGTGCCCCGGGCAGTCAACATGGGCGTAGTGCCTTTTTTCGGATTCGTACTCCACGTGCGCGGTCGCAATGGTAATACCCCGAGCTTTTTCTTCAGGGGCGTTATCAATCTGGTCAACGCCTTTTTGCTGAGCTTTCATGCCCCGTTCAGCGAGGGTTTTTAATATCGCCGCAGTTAAAGTGGTTTTTCCATGGTCTACATGGCCAATGGTGCCAACATTTATGTGCGGTTTTGAGCGATCAAAATTTTCTGCCATTGTCTTGTTTTGGTTAATTAAATTAAATTTTTAAGGTTTTAACAGTCAAAAATATTAAGAAGTGCAAATGCGAGTATAACAGAACCGGAATTTTTCGTCAAACCCCGTACCACTTTCCAACTCAAGTCTTGGATTTAAGCGTAAAAGATATTTGCCAGGCTGAATATTCTGTAAGCAGGTAAAAAGTATTCGGCTGGAAAGCGGTGCGGGGTCAACCCAAACCAAACACCGCCTGATTCACCTTTAAGCTTTGGTCTTGGCGATTATCTGCTCAGTCACATTTCGGGGCACTTCTGCGTAATGGGAAAATTCCATGCTGTACGAAGCCCGACCTTGGGTCATTGACCTTAAAGCCGTGGCATAACCAAACATCTCCGCCAAAGGCACTTCTGCATCAATGACCTTCATGCTACCGCGATCACGCATTTCCTTTATTTGCGCGCGTTTGGAATTCAGATCGCCGATCACATCGCCCATGAAGGTTTCCGGCGTTACGACTTCAATTTTCATTATCGGCTCCAACAAAATCGGTTTAGCCCTTTTAACGGCGGCCTGCACAGCCATGGAACCGGCGATTTTAAAAGCCATTTCCGAGGAATCAACCTCGTGATACGAACCATCGTAAACCGTTACTTGCATATCAATTACCGGGTAGCCGGCTAAAATGCCTTTGTCCAAAGCTTCCTTAATGCCTTTGTTTATGGGCTGAATGTACTCTTGTGGAATCGAACCGCCTTTGACTTCATCCACGAATTCATAGCCCTTGCCTCTTTCCAAGGGCTGAACTTTAACCCAGCAATGGCCGTATTGACCTCGGCCGCCGGTCTGGCGGATATACTTACCTTCGCCTTCGGCGTTGGCCAGAATCGTTTCTTTGTAAGCCACTTGGGGTTTGCCGACATTCGCTTCGACTTTGAATTCCCGTTTCATCCGGTCAACGATAATCTCCAGGTGCAATTCGCCCATGCCGGAAATAATGGTTTGGTTGGTTTCCTCGTTGTATTTTACGCGAAAAGTCGGGTCTTCTTCAGCCAAGCGTTGAATGGCCAGCCCCATCTTTTCCTGGTCGGCTTTGGTTTTGGGCTCAATCGCCAAATCAATGACCGGTGCGGGGAAAGTAATGCTTTCCAAAACCACGGGTCGATTAGGATCGCAAATGGTTTGGCCGGTAAAAGTGTTTTTTAGGCCCACGGCCGCAGCAATTTCGCCGGCATAGACCGTATCCACATCTTCCCGGTGATTGGCGTGCAACCGGACAATCCGGCCGATACGCTCCTTGTCGCCAGTAGAGGTGTTTAAAACATATGAGCCGGCGTTCAAAGTTCCGGAATAAACTCGAAAAAAAGCCAACTTCCCCACAAAGGGGTCGGCCGCAATCTTGAAAACCAAGGCCGCAAACGGTTTGTCGTCAGCCGGATCGCAAGGAATTTCCTGGTTGGTTTTCGGATCCATGCCTTTGGTCACGGGGATTTCCAAAGGATTTGGGAGGTATTCAATGATGGCGTCGAGCAAAAACTGAACGCCTTTGTTTTTCAAAGCCGAACCGCACAGTACCGGAACTATGGCGTTGCTGATGCAGGCTTTGCGCAAAACTTTTTTTAAGTCGGCCAAGGGCGGCTCTTTGCCCTCCAAATACTGGTTCAATAAATTTTCATCCTGTTCCACGATCGCTTCCAAAAGTTTGTGTCGAAACTCTTCAACTTTTTCTTTCATATCAGACGGGACTTCAACCTGCTCAAATTCCTTGCCTAAATCGTCTTTGTAAATTATGGCCTTGCGTTCCAGAAGATCGACCAGGCCTTTAAAAGTTTCGGCGGCGCCGATCGGCAACTGCAAGGGGTGTGCTCTTGCGGTTAGTCTTTCGTGAATGCTGTTTAAGTCGAAATAAAAATCCGCACCCATCCGGTCCATTTTATTTATGAAACATATCCTGGGCACGCCGAACTTCTCCGCCTGATGCCAAACGGTTTCGGATTGCGATTCCACTCCGGCCACGCCGTCAAAAACTACCACGCCGCCATCCAGCACGCGCAAAGATCTTTGAACTTCCACCGTAAAATCAATGTGCCCGGGCGTGTCAATCAGGTTAATGCGCTTATTTTTCCAAAAGCAGGTGGTCGCCGCAGCGGTAATAGTTATACCCCGCTCTTTTTCCTGTTCCATCCAGTCCATTTCGGCTTCGCCTTCATGTACTTCGCCGATTTTATGCTTTTTGCCGGTGTAAAACAAAATTCTTTCTGATACAGTAGTTTTACCAGCATCAATATGAGCAATAATTCCGATATTCCTCGTATCCTCAAGTGAGTATTCTCTTGGCATAAGTTATTTAATAAGACTTAGTTTAGCCTGCCCCGCAACGGAGCGAAGCGACTGGTGCGGGGTGGTTTTGCCGGCGTCAATATGGGTGATAATGCCAATGTTTCGGGTGTCTTCTAGGCTGTATTCTCTGGGCATAAATGACTACTAATTACGAATAAATACGAATATACGAATCTAAGAAAATTAATATAAATTGAGAATTCTTTTGTATTTCACGCCTTGGTTTGTAAAATTAGCGATAATACCTAATTTCTTTTTCGATGCTTTTAAATAACCAACAACTTGATCTATATTTTGCCTTAAAAAACGATTGCCACGCTTAATTTCTAAAATAATTTTATTCTCTATTAAGAAGTCCAAATAATATACACCAATATTTACAACCTTAAAATCTAAAGAAACTCGTACTTCTTGTGCGTATGGTAGATTGATCTGTTTCAATCTTACTGCAATAGCACGTTGATAATACCTCTCTTGCAATCCAGGACCTAATTCATTAAAAACCTCAAATAATATGCCTATTACCTTATAACTTAACTCCGGATGAACCAAATCTTTCCTTTTTAACTCGCCTCCCATCTCAATATTCGTAAATTCGTAAGCATTCGTAGATTCGTAGGTCTACGCAAAATGCGCAAAGGCGCGGTTAGCTTCAGCCATCCGGTGAACATCCTGTTTTTTCTTGATGGCGTCGCCTTCGTTGTTGATGGCAGCGATAATTTCATTTGCCAGCTTCTCGTTCATCGGCCTGCCCTTCTTGTTCCGAGCGGCCTCCAAAATCCACCGAAAAGCCAAAGCCATCTTTCTTTCACCGCGGACTTCAACCGGCACTTGGTAATTTGCGCCGCCAACGCGCCGGGATTTAACTTCCACAACCGGTGAGACATTCCGAATGGCCAAGTCAAAAGCGTCCAGGGGTTTTTTGCCGGTTTTTTTCTCGACTTGCTCCAAAGCACCATAAACTATTTTCTGGGCTACGGATTTTTTGCCACGCTCCATGACATAGTTGATAAATTTCGCCAAACCTTGGCTTTGATACCTCGGATCAGGTCGGACTTTTCTTTTGGGTGCGGTTTTGCCGTGCATAAATTATCCTTTCTTGGAGCCGTAAAGACTCCGGCCTTGTTTGCGGTTGGCCACCCCCTGAGTGTCATAAACACCCCTGACAATGTGGTACCTGACGCCCGGTAGGTCTTTAACCCTGCCGCCGCGTATCAAAACAATTGAGTGTTCTTGCAAATTGTGACCAATACCCGGAATGTAGGCGGTCACTTCCATGCCATTTGAAAGCCTGACGCGGGCAATTTTTCGCAAGGCCGAATTCGGTTTTTTTGGCGTGGTAGTGGTGACTTTTACGCATACTCCACGTTTAAAAGGGCTGCCCATAGGCAGTTCGTGGCGATAGCGCTTCATCGCATTCAAAACCGGTTGCAGAGCCGGGGTTTTGGACTTGGCTTTTTTGGATTTTCGGCCTTTTCTAGCTAACTGATTAATGGTTGGCATTTTAGATTGTAGGTTTTGGTAATTAAAATTAAAGCGGGGAATCCTGGGCCCCACTTTCGGAAAATTTCGATATGGGGATTAAATGGTTTTAAGTAATTGCAAAAATAACACGAGGCTGATGAATTGTCAACCTTTTGCCACATTATTCGGACTTTAAGGTTTTGGTTTAACCTGGAATTATCAGGCTAAAAATCCCTCTTTCCACCGTACTAAAAATCGCGCTTAAATACCCTTGGCCGAAGATGATGATGGCAATCAAGATGACAAAGCCGTATTTGTTGAAAAACTGAACCAAACCAGCGAACTGCTGGGGCAAAAGATTCAGCAATTTCGAACCGTCCAAGGGCGGGATCGGCAAAAGGTTAAAAATCATCAGAACGATATTAAAGGCCACCAGCAAAAACAAAAAAGTGATGAGCAGATTATCCGGAGGCAGGGCGGTAAACTGCAGAACCAACCTCAAGGCTAAGCCAAAAACAATGACCCCCAATAAATTTGAAAACGGGCCGGCCAAAGAGACCAAAGCCGGACCCCAGCGCTTGAACTTTAAGTTATACGGATTAAACGGCACTGGTTTGCCCCAGCCAAAACCTAAAAAAATCAAAGCCAGAAGCCCGAAAGGATCCACATGGGAAAGCGGATTTAAAGTCACTCGGCCTTCCAATTCAGCAGTGGAATCGCCCTGCAATAACGAAACAAAAGCGTGGCTGAATTCGTGAACCGTAATGGCAATGACAATGGCGAGCAGTGAGGCAATGGCTTCCAAGGGTTGGCCCGCGAAAAAGTAATTTAGAGGCAGCATTTTTTTAACTTGTCACGAAAGTTTAAGTATGATAGCTTTTTTACATTACCCTTACATCATACCTTATGGCAAGAGTTTGTTCCATTTGCGGTCGGGGCGCTTTAAAGGCGAATTTGCGCAGCCACTCCAACATCGCCACGATCAAACGTCAGCGCGTTAATTTGCAAACCTTATTCCAAAACGGCAAGCGCGTGCTGGCCTGCACCTCCTGCATCCGAAACGAGGCGAGACAAGCGGCAAAAAAATAATTTAAAGCCGTGGCAACCGTCCCCCAAACCCTGTGTCTTGTCTATACTCAAGAGCAGATTTTATTGGGCATGAAAAAGCGCGGGTTTGGCGCTGGTCGCTGGAACGGCTTTGGCGGCAAAGCTAAAGCTGACGAAACACCGGAGGCGGCCGCCCGACGGGAATTATTAGAAGAGGCTTGTTTGACCCCTTTGGATTTGAAATCCAGAGGAGTTTTGGCTTTTGAATTTGAAGGACAGGCTGATATTCTGGAAGTAAAGCTGTTCAGCTGCGGCCATTTTAATGGTGAACCGAAAGAAACCGAAGAAATGCGGCCGCAATGGTTTGCGTTGAGCGAAATTCCCTATAAAGAAATGTGGCCGGATGATATTTTTTGGCTGCCCTTGGTTTTGCAGGGCAAAAATGTGGAAGGCAAATTTTTGTTCAAGGACAAAGACACGATACTGAAACATAATGTAAAGATAATTTGGTTTCCAAAATACCAAAATCACTGAAAAAACTGAAAATTATTAAAGACCGTCACAAATTCTTCTGGCGCTTTTTTGTTTTTAAAAAATACTTGACAAAAACAATTCGCGGTGTTAAGTTTGGGCATAAAAATTGAATTTTTAACAAATAAACACCCTTTTTTCATGGAGGTTTTTAATGTCAAACAAAACCGCCCAAACCGTCCTTCTCTGGATTGCCCTGATTTTACTGGGCGCCTTTACCAGCACTTTTATTCTTTTCATCGCTCGTTCGACCGAAAAAAATCGGCTTGCGGCTGACCTGGAAAGTTCTAAAAGGCAATTTGAACACAGCTTACAGGTCATCACCTCTCAAGATTCTATCTTGGTCAACACCCGAGTGGAACACGCGATTATCCGCGACAGTTTAATTGGTTTGCTTAAGGAATCCCAAACCGAAGTCCGAGCTTTAAGTAGAGATTTGGAAAGACAAAAGAACGACCTTGAACAAAGTTTGGTGGCGCTCCAGGCCAAAAATCAGTCGGAAATGGAAATCACCAAAGCGGCCTGGGAAAATACTGCTCAAGAAAAACTTAAGCTGAGGGAATCCGAGTGGCAGAACCGTTTTAATGATTTTATGATCGAGCGCAGTATCTTGCAGGACAGCGCCCAATACTTAGGAGTTTGGTGTAAATATTATCAACACCAAGATCAACGCAAATGGTTAAGCAAAGTCTTTGGTTTTGGCAAAATGCCCAAACCCGAGGGTCGCCCGCCGCAATTTAAAAAGGAATAAACTGCTCCTAAAAAGCACTAAACATTTGTTTAGTGCTTTTTTTAAAAAGAAAAGGAGCCGCCACTGGTGATGACGGCCCCATTCGGAACTTGTTGCGAGTTCATGACTTTAATCCAAACTTATAGGTTCGCTTCGGGGGTCGATTCGAATAACTCGGTCAAAGCCATCGGAATTGATGCATTGTGCGAGTCGATGGAATGCAGTGTAATCTCGCAAGGGTGCATCGGCAGAGAAATACACAAGATTCCGTCCGCTTCGCTTACCCATCTCTTCCAACTTAGCGATCCCCGGCTTGAGCCAGAACCAAGAGTTGACAATCTCGCGCGGGGTCACAAAATAGAGGGCTACAACCCGAGTCGCACCGAATTCCCGGAGCTTATTAACAAGCGAGACTCGTTCTTTACTGCTCCCGGTCCAGCAGTCAAGGACAATCTTGACCGTCGAGTGAGTTCGGAGCACGAAACGAAGGAGACGATTCATGACTTCAAGGCCATACCACTGCGCGCCTCCGTAAGGATCCGTGTCGGTGGAGCCGAACTTACGCACGAGAATCTCATCACGACTTATAAACAAGAGCTCGGACTGTTTGGCAAGTAGGCGCTTGGCGTAATGGCTTTTGCCCGCCCCGCGCTGGCCGACCAACAGATACACAATTTTTTTCGCCGCGATTTTACGCATTAATCCTCCTTTTTTTCTAGCGGCCGGTTGTGATTCTTGAGATCAGTGAGAGAATAAACTCGGCTCGCCCAAAGAACTCCTTGAACAAATCCGAGCCAGCGAAACGCTTTCTCCATCCGTCCTTCACGGACAAACTCGGCTATCTTGTCGAGCATGTCGTGGCAGTGTTCGAGGTCGTGCATTAATCCATCAAGCATTTCGTCGTGAGGATAATCGACTTTGCCGATATTCCTTCCAACAAAAAGCTGGCGGTAGATCCCAATAACTTCTATAACCTTTTCGGGTGTCATCTTGATCCTCCATATTCAGTTAAAAATGTTCGATTTCCGGCGTCACATTAGCTAAAATGCCAAAAAAAATCAAATTTAACCTGCTCCCCGGATTCCGCTTCGCTGCATCCGGGGCTTCTCTCTTTTGGTTCCATCCATCCCCGCACTCCAGCGACTCAAAAAGGTCCTCATGACGCCGCTTTTTGTGCCGGTTTCCTGGATTAGGAAAGCACTATACATTAATTCAGTGCCTTTCTAATTTACAAAGCCGCCGCTTTGGCGGTAAAATAATTTTACGACATCAATCGGGGTATTGAACTGCCATGCGGCGGGACAAACTCGGTTGTCTAGCGCTTTTTTTGAGTTAAGGTCGGGGTGTGGCGCAAAGGTGCAAAGACACTTCTCTGCTCGGGTCGGGGTGTGGCGCAGTTGGCTAGCGCGCATGCATGGGGTGCATGAGGCCGCGGGTTCAAGTCCCGCCACCCCGACCCGAGCAGAGAAAAAAATTTGTTCAAGCATACTCTATGCCCGAATGAAAAGGGCGAAATAGGGCCTCACTGCCAAAACCGCGGCGAGGGAAATCCAAAAATCAAAAAACATAAACCTTTCAACCAATCGTTATGGAACAAATTGCTGGTTTACTCGCCGCGTTTATCGCGTTGATCGCCTGGGGCTTTGGCGATTTTGCCATACAGCGTTCAGTGCGTCTGATCGGCGCCGTGCCCGCGCTTTTTTTCATCGGCAGTCTCGGCTGCCTCGCACTTTTGCCTTTTGCCTGGCAGGACATTTCGGTGTTTCTGAAAAACAATATTTTATTTTTTCTCGCTTTGACCGCAATCGTAACTCTTATCTATGCGGTTTTGCTTTTTGAATCTTTAGGGCGCGGGAAACTCTCCGTTATCGAGCCGGTAATGAGTTTTGAACTGCCGGCCACCATCGCCATTGGAGTTTTGATACTGAAAGAAGTCGTAAATTTACAGCAATTTATTTTTACGGCAATAATCTTTGCCGGTTTGGTAATTACCGTAATTCGACGCGAGCCACGGCATTGGTGGCAATTTTTCCGAAGAAAAAGCGTTTTGGAACACGGCGTGTTCTTAGCCATTTTTGCCGTAATCGTTTCCGCCACGGTGAATATAATGACTGGTATCTTAAGCCAACAAACCAGCCCGCTTTTTGCCATTTGGGGCATTCATACTATCGTGGCGTTCCTTTGCGTGGGCTGGATGTTAATTCAAAAAGAAGTTAAGGAAACTTTTAAAATCGCCAAAACCCATTGGCGGCCGATTTTGGCCCAGAGTCTGTTCGACAACATTGCCTGGCTCGGCTTCGGCGCCGCGGTAACAGTCTTGCCTATTTCCATAACCGTGGCCATTACCGAGAGCTATATCGCACTTGCGGCCTTGCTGGGCATAATCGTAAACAAGGAAAAACTGCAGCGCCACCAGTATTTCGGCATCTGCATAACGCTTATTGCCGCCATCGCCTTAGCGACGATCAGTAAAAACACTTAAATTCCAAGGGGCCTTTTGCTCAAACCAAGCTGCCGTCTTGCAAATGAAAAATCTGCTTGGCTTCTCTCGCAATGCCGTCATCGTGGGTCACCGCAATTATTGTGGTATCTTTGGTGTACGCCAAGTGCTTTAAAAGTTTAATTATCACTTCACCCGTGGCGCTATCTAAATTTCCAGTCGGTTCATCCGCTAAAACCAAGCGGGGTTGATTGGCCAAGGCCCGAGCAATGGCCACACGTTGCTGCTCGCCGCCCGATAACCGGCTGGGCTTTCGGTTGAATTTATCTTCCGTAATGCCCACTTGCGCCAATAGCTTGGCGGCTTTTTCGCGCCGCCGACTCCGACTTACGCCCGTAAACTCCATTGGCAATATCACATTGTCCACAGCGCTTAAATTGGGAATTAAATTGTAGTTTTGAAAAACAAAACCGATTTTTTTTCGACGATACTGTATTAGTTTTTTATCTCCCATTTTAACAATGTCTTCGTTGTCGACCTTAATCGAGCCTGAAGTTGGCTTATCCAACGCACCCAATAAAGCCAGTAATGTGCTTTTGCCGCTACCGCTTTTGCCGATAATGACGCTAAAAACTCCGGTCGGCACCTCAAAACTAACTTGATTAACCGCCACGACCTTTTGCCCCGCGCTTTGAAATTCCTTGCTTAGATTTTCAACTTTAAGCATATTTTCTATTCTGAACGCATAACCTCGGCCGGCCGAACCTTGGAAATTAAAAATGCCGGCAAGGCGCTGCCCACAACCGCGATTAGGATTGCGGCCAGCAAACCGTAAAGAATCAAATCAAAACCCACTGCGGCCTGAATGTTCCGTAAAGTGTCTTGGACTCCGGGAACCAAACCGCTTCCAATTCTAACTATAGCCCGACCCAAACCTGGACCGGCAAACGAGGAGCCGAGGTCGGGCTCCTTAATGTTTTTTGCTAAAACATTTAACACGGGGTTGTTGAAAATCCCACCTAAAATCATGCCCACAACGCTGCTCATCAAAGTCAAAACCATGGACTCAACCACGAATTGATTCACGATCTTTAAATTGGAAGCCCCGATGGCTTTCAAAACTCCGATTTCTCTGCGGCGCTCACGGACTATCATCAACATTGTCAGAAAAATAATAATCGAACCCGCCACTAAAGCCCCAAACAGGCTGTATAAAGAAATTGTTTTGATGTTTTGCAAAGGCTGCAAGGCTTCCTCGGCATTTTCTTGCTGGGAAATTACATCGGCTTTATCGCCCAATTGTGCTTTGATGGCGGTTTGAACGCTGGCAAGCGTATCAATTGAATTAGTTTGGACTGTCAGGCTGGAAACTTGATCAACCTGATCGGAAAGCCTTTGCAGGGCTTTCAGCGGCATAAGCACTGAACCATTTGCGAATGTGTTTCCGCCCTCGAAAATACCCGCGACTTTTATGTCTTCGCCAAAAGCCTTAAAGGTCGAGTCCACGACTAGACTGTTTTTCTCGGCGATTGTTTTGCCAAGCAAAGCCACGTTTTGATCACTGCCGGCGTCAAATTTTTCGCCTTGGGTAATTTCCAGCTGGCTCACATTAAGATTGGAGGTGATGGATAAATCACTGGTGCCCGTCAGCATTATTGGCGGCGTAAAATCGCCGTCGGCATTTACTTGGGTTTGACCGCCGCCGTTAATTCTGGTTCGGCGGCCGAACGAACCGGCTTCGATGGCGGATTTTAAATTGGTGTCATCAGTGGTCAGACGAGCATTCAAAATCTTGCTAAGTTTGCTGATGTTCAGCAAAGCGCTGATTTTTGAAACCTCGATTTCGGTTAACAACTCGCCGCCGCCCTCAAATCCACGGATGCCGGCGGGTGAGACCACAATCGTGTTGCCAATCGAACTTTTAACTTCGTCAATCTTCGCTTGCACGGTCTTTAATGACATCAACATGATCAAAGACATGGCTATCGACAAAGCCAAAATGAAAGTTATGGAGGCCGTCCGGATAACATTCCGAAAAGCGTTTCTAAAGCCACGATTGATTAAGCTCATGCCTTAAAGCTTACTCAAAAAAGCTGAAAATTCGCTTAAAAAGGCTTTTAGGCTATAGGAATTTTTATTTTAAATTCGCTGCCGTGGCCAGGCCAGCTTTCGACAGTAATTTCGCCTTTGTGCAGCTCGACGATTCTTTTCGCAATAGAAAGTCCCAAACCAAAACCGTCAACCTGGGTCTTGGAACGCGAAGCGTCGGCCCGGTAGAATCGGTTAAAAATATATGGCAAATCCGAAGCTTTGATACCCCGGCCTTGATCCTTTACTGAGATCTGCGCGAAGTTTTTTATTTTGTGCATACTAATAATCACCCGGGACTTTTCCGGACTGTACTTGATGGCGTTATCAAACAAGATTACGAAAAGTTCAATTAGGCTCTTCTGGTCGCCTAAAATTTGCAATGCCTGAGGCTGATTTTCAAAGTCGATTGACTTTTTTAAAGCCAGGCTTTCCACCTTCTGGTAGGCTTCGACCACGACATTCGGCAAGTCTACTTTCTGAAAAATTATCTGCGGTTTTTCTTCATAATTAGCCAGAGTTAAAAGCGCGCTGGACAATGTCTCGAGCTTGGCGATTTCCTCCAAATTGCTGCTCAAAAGCTGCTTGGTTTTGGGGAGATCCAAGGCCTTGTCGCGCAAACTGACTTCGATTTCCGTGCGCATGGCTGTCAAAGGCGTTCTTAATTCGTGCGAGGCGTCGGCCGTAAACCGATTTTGCCTTTCCAGCATTTCTTCGATGGGCTTGATGGTTCGACGCGCCCAGAAATAACTGGCGCCGGTAGCTAAAACTAGAATTAAGAGATTGCAATAGATTAAATTCGTCCGCAAGCGTTTATTGATCTCCCGCAACTGTTTTAGTCGGAGGTTTTCAAAATCCAGGGTCGACGGGAAAAAATCATTAAAAGGGGTTGATCTGAAAATTTGGCCCTGCTGAATAAGGCCCCGGTTGATTTCCACGGAAGAAATTTTATAAATAACCAGACTGAAAACCGCGCTGATAAGCATCACGATAAGCACATAAAAACCGGTCAACTTTAAATAAGTGGATTTAAAAGTCATAAATTTTCTGGGCTTTCTGGGTCTTCAAGTTTATAACCGAAACCGCGCAGAGTTTTAAAAAGTGGCTGGCTGCCGGAAAAGGGTTTTTCCAACTTCTGCCGCAAATAGCCGATGTAAACTTCCACGGTGTTGGGCAAAATATCAGCATCATAATCCCAGACATGCGCGATAATGTTATCCTTGGTCAAAATCCGGCCGGGGTTTCGCATAAAATATTCCAAAAGCGCGAATTCTTTGCTGGATAAATCCACGCTTTTACCCCGCCTTTTTACCGTGAACTTCACGCGATTCAATTCCAAATCCCCAACTTTCAAAATATCATCCAGGGTTTTTTCCGGCCGCCGCAGCAAAGCGCGAACCCGAGCCAGCAGCTCTTCAAAAGCAAAAGGCTTGACCAAATAATCGTCAGCGCCGGCGTTTAAACCTTCAATTTTATCCTGTAATTTGTCCTTGGCCGTCAGAATCAAAATCGGGATATGGTTCTTCTCCCGCCTTAACATGCGGCAAATCCTTATACCATCCGTACTGGGCAGCATTCGATCCAAAATGACCAGGTCGTATTTGTTCAACAAAATCGAACCTAGTTTTTCCTTGCCGTCATAAGACGCATCCACAGCGTAAGATTCCTGCTCCAAGCCTTTTTTTATGGCATTGGCGATTTTGTAATCGTCTTCAATCACTAGTATCCTCATATTTTTCACTATACAACTTTGAAGCTGAAAGCTAACTGAAAATACCAAATCGCCAGGTTTTTAGCAAAAAAACGCCGGGTTTGCTTACCGGCGTTTTAGGTTCTGTTTTTTAAATGCCTAGAACTGAATGTCTTCTTCCATGCGTTTGTAAGCGTGAATTTCCTCCGGCGTAAACCAATTGTCAATTTCGTGCTTGGCTTCTTCCGGCGTTTCCGAAGCGTGAACAATGTTATGCACGGCTCGTTTTTCCTTGTTCGCAGCGGCGGCCGAATCCACGGAATAATCCCCGCGGATGGTGCCCATTTCCGCCAGCGAAGGCATGGTTTGACCCGAAATTTTCCTGACCATATCAACCGCGTGTACGCCCTGCACCACCATTTTTACTACTGGCCCGCTGACCATAAAATCCACTAGCCAGCTCCTGACCATTTTTCCAATCTCAAAAAGATCGGTGGAGCCGAGTTCGCCTTTTAAATCATAACCATATTTATCGTAGGTTTTTTTGGTTTTTTCGCCCAAGCGCGTAATCCACGCCTCGTCTTTGGGGTAATGCTTATCCATTTCCGGCTTGGTCGCCCAGATCATTTTCAGGGCGATGATTTTAAGGTTCCTTTGCTCCAAACGGTGGATAATTTCACCAATAAGGCCGCGTTTGACGCCGTCGGGCTTAACTAAAACTAGAGTTCGCTCTTCGCGGGGATGAGAAGTAGACATATGCAAAGCTTAAAAAATTATTTAAGAATGGATTTGACTTTATCAACAATTGCGCTGGGCGTAAAGTTGGTTTTGATGAAGTAATCGGTGGCGCCCAGTTCTTGGCCCTTTTTCACATCTTCTTCCTGGCCCAAATTCGTCAGCATGACGACCGGGATCTTTTTGAATTCCGGTTCAGCCCGCAACTGCCGCAAAACCTGAAAACCATCAAGTTTTGGCATAATGATATCCAAAAGGATGATATCCGGCTTGACTCTTTTAATTAATTCCAGGCCGGTGGCGCCATCCAAGGCATTCTGTATGTCAAAACCGGCTTTAGAAAATTTCGCCTTGTACATGTCGGCGATCATGGCGTCATCCTCGATCAACGCAACAACCTTTTTGGTTTTAGGCATAGACTTTGCTTAAGAAGGATAATGAAAAAGTATCAAAATTGTGAATTTCGCGCAAATCAGGCTGCGGGGGCGATCAAATCGGTTATGCCACTAATTTTTTCGAAAGCTGCCGCGGCCTGAAACACCAAATCTTCCCGAAAGCTCGGGCCCATAAACTGCCCACCAACCGGCAATTGGTGGGCAAAGCCGATGGGCAGAGAGACCGCCGGCAAATTTGCGATGTTAGCCGGATCCGTGAAAATGTCCGATAAGTACATAGTCAAAGGATCTTCGAATTTTTCGCCGAGCTTAAAGGCTACGGTCGGCGCCGTCGGTCCAAAAATTACATCCACATTTTTAAAGGCTTTGGCAAAGTCTTGCGTAATAACACTCTTGAGCTGCAAAGCCTGGCGATAATAGCGGTCGGCATATCCTTTGGAAAGCGTAAAAGTTCCGAGTAAAATCCGACGCTGGGTTTCCGCGCCAAAGCCTTTGGCGCGCACGCGGGTGGTAAAATCCAGGAAATTTTCCGAGGCTTTGAATTTTTCGGTTAAGCCATACCGAATGCCGTCATAACGAGCCAAGTTGGAAGAAACTTCGCTGGTGACAATCAGGTAATACACGGCCAGGCTCAAGCGCGCTCGTGGTATGCTGAGCTCCACAACCTCGACGCCGCTGTTTTTCATCAGCCGGATCGCTTCCTTTATGTTTTTAGCGACGCTTTCGTCCATACCCTCAATCTGCGCATCTTTCAAAATCCCGACTTTTAAATTCTTAAAACCTTTCTGCAATGTCTCGGCGTCGAAAATCGGGGCTGTCACCGTCGTCGGGTCGTAAGGATCCGGACCCGCAATTGTTGCGTAGACCCGAAAAGCATCTTCAACATTTCTGGCAAAAGGCCCGATTTGGTCCAAAGACGAAGCCAGGGCGATTAAACCATGACGGGAGACTCGGCCGTAAGTCGGTTTAAAACCGACCACGCCGCAGAAACTGGCTGGCTGCCGAATCGAACCGCCCGTGTCCGAACCCAAAGCTACCAAAGTTTCTAGGCTGGCAACTGCTGCGGCCGAACCGCCCGAAGAACCGCCAGGCACTCTTTGGGTGTCCCAGGGATTTTTCGTTTTTTGAAAAGACGAATTTTCCGTGGACGAACCCATGGCAAATTCATCCATATTGGTCTTGCCCAGAACCACGGCGCCTGAGGCTAAAAGTTTTTCAACAGCCGTGGCGGTGTAAGGGGCAACATAATTTGCCAAAATTTTAGAAGCCGCCGTGGTTTTTGTACCAGCCAGACACAAATTATCTTTTAACGCCACTGGCACGCCAAAAAGCCCGTTGGGTTTTTCTCCGTTTCGCAGGCGCTGATCCAGTTCTTCGGCGCGTTTTATGGCGGCACTGCCAAAAACTTCTAAAAATGCACCGAGCTTTTCATCCTTTCTTGTAATCACATCCAAATACGCGCTGACAACCGCTTCAACTGATAAATCCCCCGAGACGTAAGCTTGGTGAAGGGCGGAAATGTTCAAAAGCCTGACATCCATAGTCTTAGGTTAAAGGCGGGGAAACGATATAGTCTCCGGATTTTTTAGCTGGCAGGTTTTTTAGTTCCTCTGCCTTAAAATCTTTTTTCTCGTCAGGTCGGAAATTTAGAGGGTCCACGGCGCCCGATTCATATTCAGCTTGGGCTGGGATTTTTTCTTGACTGATTATTTCCACATATTCAATAACCCGGGTTAGCTGTTCGGCAAACCTTTTTTGAGTTGTGGCGTCCAGATGTAATCGCGCCAGCTTGGCCAGGTGCGCAATGTCTTTTTCATTCAGTTGCATATGCTAAGTATATCACGCTAACCCTAGCATTTCCCGAAATTCTTTTTCAGACAAAATCTTCACGCCCAACTTCTTGGCTTTTCCCGCTTTGGAACCCGGATTTTCCCCAACCACCACATAATCCGTTTTTGAGCTTACGCTGTTTAACCAATGGCCGCCCGCTTCGCGGATTGCGGTTTTGGCCTCTTCCCGGCTAAAATTCCCCAGCGTGCCTGTCACCACAATGGTCTTCTTGGCTAATCGCCCGCTGGAAGCTTTCGGTTTTACCGGTTCTATTCGTATTAGCTTTTCGAGCTGATGCAAAAATTTCCGATTCTCTGGATCGGCAAAGTATCCAACCAGACTTCGAGCCATTATTTCGCCGACTTCCGGAATCTCCAAAAGCTTTTCCAGGCTGGCACTTTTGAGTCTGGTAAAATCTAAAAAATGATTGGCCAGTTCAATACTGGTCTGTTCGCCGATATGCCGAATGCCCAGCGCGTTTATGAATCTTGCCAGACTTACACGGCGGGCGGCACGGATGCTATTGACGATATTTTCCGCAGATTTTTCCGCAAAACGCTCCAAAGGTTCCAATTCAGCTTTGGTCAAACGAAAGAGGTCCGCAGGCTGGCGGATAAGGTCGGCATTCCATAATTGCTCCAAAATTTTCGGGCCCAAACCCTCTATGTCTAAAGCGTTTTTGGAAACAAAGTGCTGCAGGCGCTCCAGGCTCTGGGCAAAACATTTCTTGTTTGTGCAATAGTAAGCGACTTCGCCATCACGCTTTTTAACTTTGGAATGGCAAACCGGGCACTTGGACGGCATTTTGAAATTTTTTTCTCTGCCAGTCCGAAATTTCGACAGCACTTGAACCACATCGGGAATTATGTCCCCGGCTTTTTCCAAAATTACTGTATCGCCGATTTTCAGACCTAAACGGTTAATTTCGTCTAAATTATGCAGACTGGCGCGGGAAACGGTGGTACCGGCAATCTTCACCGGCCGCAAATGCGCCACGGGCGTTAAGGCGCCGGTCCGGCCGACTTGTACTTGAATGTCTTCCACCACGGTCGTGGCTTGGGCGGCCGGAAATTTATAAGCTATTGCCCCGCGCGGGGTTTTGCCCACCACGCCAAGTTTTTTAAAAATTCCTAACTGATTCACGGAAATAACATTGCCATCAATCCAGTAAGGAAAACTTTCGCGTCGATCATTTGTGGCCTGGTGATATTTTTCTATTTCATTCAAGTTCTGACAGCGCAGGTTGAATTTGCCGCTTTCAAAGCCTAGGTCCTGCAAAATTTCATGAACCTGTTTATGCGTCTGGACGCCAATATCCGTGGCAATATCATACGCCAAAAATGACAACTTCCGAGAAGCGGTGATCTTGGGGTCTAATTGCCTGACCGCGCCGGCCGAAGCGTTGCGGGGGTTGGCGAACTCTGGCTCGCCCCGCTTCTTTTGAATTTTATTCAGCTCTTTAAAAACTTTCTTCTTCATGTAAACTTCACCCCGAATTTCCACATTCACGGGCAAATCCAAACGCTTTAAGGGTTTTAAGCGCAGCGGAATGGCTTCAATGGTTTTGGCGTTTTGAGTGACATCTTCGCCGATTCTGCCGTCGCCACGCGTGCTGGCT
Source organism: Candidatus Parcubacteria bacterium (assembly GCA_003597955.1). Classification (GTDB taxonomy): domain Bacteria; phylum Patescibacteriota; class Patescibacteriia; order PEXW01; family PEXW01; genus PEXW01. Next base: position 12,943 of record QZJU01000008.1, on the reverse strand, counting down.
CGGACCAACAAGCCGTTTTGATAAGTTAAACTCAAAGCCAGGCCGTCAATTTTCAATTCGCCGAAAAAATCGACCTCTTCTGTGCTGCCCAAAAGTTTTTTTATTCGCTCAAACCAGGCCTGAACTTCAGCAATTTCAAAGACATCATTCAGCGACAACATGGGAACAAGGTGCGGGGCTTTTTGAAACTTGTCCAGGGGCTGGCCGCCAATCCTCTGGGTGGGCGAGTCCGGAGTGATGAATTCCGGAAATTGCTCTTCCAAATTTTGCAATTCGTGCTTTAAGGAATCCAAAGCCGCATCAGAAATTTCCGAACGATCCAAAACATGGTACTGGTAGCGATAATAATCAATCTGCTCCCGCAATTTCTGGATGCGAATCTTGGCTTCGGTTTTGGTCATAATAATAACTAATTATATTTCTTTTTTTCACGCAACAGTTAGCAGAGCAACTAACCTTTGCTGTTTAATTTGGGTAGGTGGCCAGCTCGCTCGCCTGTCTAAAACTATTACTTAATAGGGCTGGCAGAGCAAGCTCTGCACCTACTGAATTTTATATATGCCGTGTTCAAAATCTAGTCTGTGCCCTGTGTTGTTTAATGAGTAGGTGGCCAGCCCCGCCTGCCATGCCGGCTTGGCGGGCAGGTTGCTGACCTAATCGTGTTTTGACTGGCTAAAATTTAACAGTCTTTCGCTTTCAGGATTTAATTTAATATATTCCCTGATTCTATACAAAGCTTCTTCGTCCCTAACTACATGTTCATAATAATTCTTCTGCCAAAAATAACTGCCGTGGAATCCAGCTTTCTTTAATTTTAAGGTTGTTATTGATTTAAATGCCTGAATAACTTTTGGCAAATCGACTTCAGCGTTGCGAAAAACAAATATGATATGGCAATGAGTTGGCATAAAAACAAAAAAATCTATTTTTACGCCTCGAAAACGTATTTCTAATTCCCTTAACTCACGTTTCAAAATTATTTCGTATGCCGGAATAATGAATTTGGATTTTTGAAAAGTACATATGGTCACAAAATACGCTCCGTCAGACGAATAATCAAAACTTGTTAATCGAATTGACTTTTTAAATGGCATTAATTTATCTTAGTTATAGTCCCAGCAGAGCAAGCTCTGCACCTACGCTGTTAATAATATACCATGTTAAAAAATAGAGTTTGTGCTCTGTGTTGTTTAGTTGGTAGGTGGCGAGCTCCGCCTGCCATGCCGGCTTGGCGAGCAGGTTGCTCGCCAATCTTTATTCACACAACAGTTTGCAGGCAACCTGTCCAAAGTATCCTCCGATTGCAGAAATGAGCGCGTAGGTGGTGAGCTTGCTCACCTACTTTATCGACCTGCCTAATTTTTTTGTGAGAAAAACGACTTATTAACAAAAATGGAAAGGTTTCTAAATTTCTTGTATGCTTGAACAATACTATGAAATCAGTATACCGCATTTCTTTGTTGGGGTTGATCGCTTGCGCCGGCGTAATCGCGCTGGGGTTTTTGTGGCAGCCGGTCACTTCGAATCTCGAGGTTTTAACCAACCTTAACCCTTTAAAAACTTTGGTTTCTTCGAAAACCAGCTTCGCGGTGATTGGTGATAATGAGGGTGATAATGAAATTTACCGAGATCTAATTTCCCAAATCGCTGCGGATTCGGAAATAAAATTTTTAATTAATTTGGGCGACGCCACGGCCACGGGTTCCCAGGCGGAAATCGACGAACTTTTAAAACTTCACCAGGAAATGAATTTGCAAATCCCGGTTTATTTCGTGCCCGGCAATCACGACATCAAAGCCGATCCGGCGCGCGGAATTTGGGTGAAGAATTTTGGCCAAAAATGGCAATCGCTCGATATTGAAAATCTGCACCTGGTTTTATTGGATAACGCAGACCGAAAAGTCGGTTTTCCAGAAGAAGAATTGGCTTGGCTGGAAAATGACTTGGTCAATCTACAGAAACGCGCCGCCGTCGACCAACTGACGGTGATCGCCTACCACCGGCCGTTTAATTATCCCCTGGCCGAGATTGTGGGCGACGATGAAACCATGGCTTCCCGAAAAAGCAATGAAAAATTTATCGAGATCTTGAGGAAATATCCGCCCGATCAAATTTTTACCGGGCACATCCATTCGTCTGCAGATTATTTAATGCCGCTTCAAAAAAACGCCGAAGGCCAAACCCTAAAAAGCGTGCCGGTGATGGTTTCGGGCGGTGGCGGCCAGCCGCCCCAAAGCGCTTTGGGCGGAATTTTCAAAGCCAAATACCACTTTGTCAAAGTCGAAGTGGAAAAACAAAAAATAAAAACCCGGGTTGTGCCAGCCCGCTAGCGTGCTGACGATTAGTTAGTTAATTGCTGGTCAATTACCCGGGCAATAAGTTTCGTTAGTATCCCGAAAAGTTGGTTCTGACAGTAATTCGTATTGGAAAAGCGAGGGCGGGAGAGGGCTTGGAAAAGTTATGGTAGCGCTGGTCGCGCTAAAAGTATAAGAATTGCGTAAAATGCAGCTGGCGATACTTGAGGTTGCAATCACTGTGTTCGTGCCTAGCCCCGAAGTGGTAACTTGAAATGTCCCCCATGGACTGGGCGTGCCAGTGCTTAAAAGTCTGATGTAGTAATCACAAGGATTGGCATCACAGCCGACAAATGGGTCTGACGGGGTTGCGGGAATGGCGTTGGTTCCGGCCTGTACGATAAATGGCCCGAATTTCTTAACATTCTGACCAATGGAAACCGGTACTTCCTTTCTCAAAGTTTCACCACTGAATATCACGAAGTCGAAAAATGAAGAAATCGGCTCTGACCACGGAAAAGTCGCAATCAAAGCCTGGGTTTGCCCGCCAGTATTACTGACTGACTTTACTTGAATTTGTGTGCTTAAATTCGAAGGATTGGTGTAAACCTCAAAATTACTGACATCGCCAGCACCGTCGCCGGGACTACTGGCAGTGGGCTTAATGGCCGAAATCCTAATGCGGAACCCGGCTAATTGACCGCTTGGTGTAAAAGCCGGAAAAAAATTGGTCAGGTCTATAGTCTGCCCATCATGGGCGCCCCCATCGCAACTTGCTGTTTGACTGAAATTCGTGTGAGAAATCAGAGTTTTTTGCGGATTGGAAATCTCCAAACTTTCTGACCAGGCAACCCATGACACTTCCAAAACTTCATCGCCACTGCCTGTACCGTAAACGCACAGGATTGGGGTTTGCGGCGCAATTGGGGTTATGCTGGCGTCGACATTATAGAGCTCAATGTAAACGCTGGAATTTTCTTTTAATTCTGTGGGTACGGTCGCGCCGCCGGCTATACCAATGCTTTGCGTTAAATCCGCCTGGCCCGGAATGCCGGCAGGGAACGGATTTGCCGTCTGGATCGCGGTTAAACCCGCGGCCAGCGTCCCGGATTTTTTCTCTTTTAAGACGTTCAAAGCGTGCTCAATGCCTGATTCCGCAATGTAGTAATTTTGATGGCCTTGAAAAACCACAGCATTGACCTTAACCTGAAAAACCACGATTGTGCTGACGGTAATGCCGATAGCCACGACAACCGACATCACCAATAAGGCCGCCAGCAAAGACACGCCGTTTGGGCTTTTAAAAAATTTTTTGTTTCTTGCGAATTTACGGCGCATACCGGTTTAATTTATCGAAATTCTTGAAAATCCGGCTAGTAATCGTAGTTTGGTAAGTTTCGCTTAAAGTCAATTGACCCGCAACTCTGGAAACTTTCAGGCTTATGGTGACTTTGGGATGCAAAGGAACGACATTGCCGAACCTTTGGGGCGTGCAATAGCAGGTCAAAATGCTATTGGTTAATTTTTGGTATTCACAGGTGTTTCCGTCAACGGTGCAAAAAGTTCCCCAATCTGTACACTTGTCGTTATCCGGCGGATCCAAAAAGTCACCTGGCTTGCCGCAGGCCTTATAAGATTTGCCCTGAAAGGGATCTTGGGAAGGGGAAATAAAAATTGAAAATGCCTCAACCGTCAAAGAGGCGGGTGTAATATCCGACCAGTTGGCAATCGTGCTGCAGGCAGTAGTGCCCGGCGTCGAAGTAGAAAACTTCTGAATCTTGCCTCCTGCCAAGCGATAAAAATATTGCTCGTTAAGCGCATCGCGAATCACCAAACACTCATCATTCGAACCGTTCAAACTGCTTAAAAGCTTTTGGGGTGCTAGGTTAAAATTCGTGGCGTAATAAGCATAGTCAGCTACGCCTTCTCGCAGTTTTTGCGCGATTTCCTCCATCACGGCCCGGGCGTCATTCTGCATTTCCTGCTGATTGATTGTGCGCCTTTGCTGTTGCAGGAAAACCACGAAAACTGTGGTGGCCAAAACCATGGCCATAGAAAAAACGGCAGTAGCCACGATGACTTCAATAAGAGTAAACCCCGCACCACTTTTCAACAAAGGGTTTTCTTTTTGAGTCGGGAATTTTTTCGGGTGAAAATCCATGGTCAAATATTAAGGTTGTTAATGAAAAGTGGTGCGGGGTAAACCACCTTTTTCAACAAAGGGTTTTCTTTTTGAGTCGGGAATTTTTTCGGGTGAAAATCCATGGTCAAATATTAAGGTTGTTAATGAAAAGTGGTGCGGGGTTAGAAGTTAAGCCAGTCATAAATATATTCTTGGTACAAAACTTTAGTCCCGCTGGTTGGGCTTGGCCAACGGACTTCGGAATTAGCCAAAACCCCAACTTTTTTTATTGTGCCAGCGTCAGCATCTGACCAACCTTGCGCCTTCACATAATCATAGCAATTTAAGACTGAATCTGTTGGCACCAAAACGGCCTCTTCGCTTCCGCTTTGAGTGCCCCGGCATACTTCCTGCATAATAACGGTTCGATAAAATTTGGTCGGCGTATTACCGGCTTCGGTCACATTCTGCACGTAGGCGCCGTTATTTACCTGTATCCGACTGCGAGCATCGTCCCACATCTGACTTAAATTTATAGTCTCACCGTCACGAACATCATAAAAAACTAGCTGTGCGTTGGGCTGAAATTTTGTCGACAAAACAGGATAGCCAGCGGAAAACTGGTATGATTCTTTATAAAATGAGGAGATCATGAATGTCACATCCAAAATTCCGGTTACGCCGTCGTTGTTAAAATCACAACCATTGGCGTCCGGGGAAGGATTGCTACCGCCATTGGGAATGGTGTTACACATCGAAGGCAATGGGCCGCCTTCGTATAAATGTAATAACAAAACCTGAATGTCACACATATCCAAAATGGCATCACCGCCGGCAATGGTGACGCAAGTTCCAGCATCATAATTGCCAGTGCCTAAATCATACAAAGTGTCGTAGCTTCCCGATTTCAATGTAAACTTATACAAATACGAATCCCAGGAAACTGTAGAATCTTCAGTGTGGACCAAAGTCGCGGAGTTTCGTAAACCATATGCCAGCTCAATTCCTTCCCGAGCCAGATTTTGGGCAATAATCCGGTCTTGGTTGGTCCGGCCAAGTTTGATGGTGGTGTTGATCAGAACCAAAGAACCGACTACGCCGGTCATGATGACGCCAATGGCAATAACCGACTCCAGCAGGGCCGCGCCTTTAAAAATTTTCTTTGGTTTTTTTGCCCGTCGAATCTTAGGTTTCACACACTAACTTTACTAAAAAGCACAGTCTGAATCAACTGACTGGCTGATTACTCCCTCTTTGCTAACGCTCACCACCCGGCAATCCGTAGCGCGGTTTTTTATGCCCAGCATAACTTCCGCCTTTAACCAAGGATTGTTTTTATCTGGTTGACCTGCCGCATCTGGTGGGTAATCCGCAATATTGTCGGAAATGACAACTTTACGACCGTTGGGCGGTAAAAATCTTAACAAAGCTGCAAGGTGATAATTACTGATAACCATAGAATTTGTTTGGGGAACCTTTAAATTTCGCCAAGGGGTATGGTTATCGGGATGAACTGAACGGCAAGAATAAGTCTTTAAACTCCCGGTCGTCTGAACATATCGCGTGAGCCTTAAATCTTTAAATTCTATTTGCTTATCTAAAACATGCTCTCTTTCTAGGGTATCACCTTTTAGTAAAGTAAATTGTCGAGTGGTGACGATGCCATCTGAACCCGAAGCTGCGTCGCCAGTTCCTTCGTCATAACCGATACAGCTAAAATTGGTTAGGGGGTAACAACAGTAATCGGTTCCCGTATTATTCCAGCATGCGCGGTTATCAGAAAAAAGATAATAAGCCTGTTTTTTCGTGGAATTTTGAGAAGGATAGGAATTATTTGCGCCATAAATAATCCAGGGCTGATCCCAGCCGGGCTCGCTATTTAGCTGACACCCGACCAAAAGCCCAAAACCACCCTTAGGCGTTTCTTGCTTAGGACTGCAAGAATAACCCGAACATCCAGTTAAACAATCAGCGCCCACATAGTGCAAGCAATAATTAACGATTTGACCAGCGGCAGTTTGCTCCTGGACCAAACGGATATTTGACATAAATAATTCAGCTTCTCTATGTAAAGCGCTCTCTTGAGCGCCCCTTTGGTAATTGGCCAGCACCACGGCCAATAAACCCAATAGTATCCCGGTCGCAACAAGGGTTTCAATCAAAGTAAACCCCGCACCACTTTTCAACAAAGAGCTTTCTTTTTGAGTCGGGAATTTTTTCGGGTGAAAATCCATGGTCAAAATTTACAGTCTGTTAATGAAAAGTGGTGCGGGGTAAACCCATAGATCTAAGATATACCAACTCTCCTTTTTAATTCCTTGACTGAATTACCGTGATATTTCAAACTTTTTTCTCTTTGTCGGACGGCTTTTTCGTCTGTATATACTTCATAATAGAACAATTTCAATGGCATATACCTTCTGGTGGAAAAAACTAGTCCCTTATTATGTTCCTTAATTCTTTTTCTTAAAATTATTTGTAGAGCCGATGTATATTGTCCGTCTCTTACTACTTATTAATAAATAAACGTAATACATTTTTAAAAATAATAATGATGGATCCCGCACCACTTTTCATCAAAAGGTGATTTTTAGGTTTTGGATATTTCTCTGGTGAATGTCCTTGGGTCAAGTAATTAGATGGTTAGTGAAAAGTGATGCGGGATTAAGAGCTAAAACTGCAATTCTCGTCAAGGCTCTGGCTGATAACGCTGTCTTTGGTAATGCTTACCACCCGGCAATCCGTAGTGCGGTTTTTTATACCCAGCATAACCTCTAACTTCGTCCATTCGAACCCGGCAGGAGTGGTTTTGCTAATATTGTCTGTCAACATCGACTTTCGGCCATCAGGAGTTTTAAAATTCACTGTAGCTTGCAAAGGATAATCTGCTGGGATGGTCTTGCCGGCGATTGTCCGATTACGCCAGGGAGAACCCGTCTGACAGGAATATTTATCTACACCCGAGATTAGCTGAATATCTCTTAAGACAATCTGGCGTGAAGGTTTAAAAATTTCCACCACGGTCTCGCCTTTTGGATTAGCTCCGGGCGGAAAAGGGTTTGCTAAATAAAAACTGATTATCCCGTCAGATTTATCGTAGACCCAAGAAGTATTAAATCTGACATAACAATCGTTTTTACAATCAATACGCTCAGCAAAGAGAAAGTATGGGATTGGACCCAACCCAATTTGGGGGTAATTTGCATAATAATCCCATGGATAATTTGCATAATCCGGCTTGCAATTAAAAGCCATCACATATCCGCCTTCGGGTGTTAAGGTCGCGGATATGCATTTTTCACCGCCGGGGCAGTCTACATCGGAAGCACAAGTTGTTCCAGTAGTTAAGCTGCAATGCTTTGGCTGACAACCCTTTAGGCCTGTGCCGGGAAAACTTGTGCATTCAGCATCGGAACTGCACTGCTTGTTGTAATGCGGTGCCTGACAATGCTTGCTTATAGTTCCGGCTGAAGTCAGTTCTTGGGCATACCTGACCCGCGACATCATCAGGCTAACTTCCCGATTTAACACGCTGTCGTCATTGCCCCGACGGTAATTGGCCAAGACCACAGCCAGCAAAGCCAAAAGAATGCCTATGGCGACCAAAGTTTCGATGAAAGTAAACCCCGCACCACTTTTCAACAAAAGGCGTTTTTTAGGTTTTGGATATTTCTCTGGTGAATGTTCTTGAGTCAAGTAATTAGATGGTTAGTGAAAAGTGGTGCGGGGTAAACCCATTAATTAAGTTATTCCTGCTCGTTTTTTTAATTCACGAATTGAATTGCCATGATATTTCAGTCGCTTTTCTCTCCTTCGAGCTAAGGCTTCATCGGAATATGCTTCATAATAAATTAATTTCCAAGGTAAATATCTTTTTGTTGAAAATATCAAACCCTTATTATGGTCTTGAATCCGCCTCTTTAGGTTATTTGTTGAGCCTATGTAAATTGTTTGATTTATCCGATTGGTCAATAAATATACGTAGTGCATGATAAAATATTAACATGGTTAGCCCCGCACCACTTTTCAACAAAGGGTTTGATTTTTGAGGAGGGAATTTTTTTGGGTGAAAATTCATGGTAAATACTAAGGTCTGTTAATGAAAAGTGGTACGGGATTAATTTGCAAAACTGCAATTGGTATCAAGATACTTGCTAACTACGCCTTCGCGGCTAAAAGCGACAACCTGACAATCTGTATTTCGGCTCCGCAAGCCGAACATGACTTCAACTTTTGTCCAATCATAACCGCTAGGAGTCTTTATGCTAACGTTATTGGTTATTTCAATCTGCCGACCATCGGACGGTTTAAAACGAACTGTGGCGATCAAGGGATAATCACTGGGTACGGGCACGACTCGCCAAGGCAGTGCGGAATTACACCAATACTTTTCCTGGTTTGAAGAAATTATTTGCAAATCCTTAAAAATCGCGCGGTTGTCAAGTTGAAAAGTGCTTACCACCGTATCGCCCACAATACGACTAAAAAGCGAAGTTTTTTCGTCAGCCAACCCATAAACCCAATTATTATCATTACCAGAATAACAATTACTGTCACAAGAAACTCTTTCCCCAAAAAGGAAATACGGGGTTGTATTAGCTTTGCTTACATCACCAATTTTAGGGTAATCAAAACCCCAACCCCATTGCGCTCCGGATTCTGGTTTTGGATCGCAATTAAAAGCCATCACATACCCGCCTTTTGGGGCGTCAGCGCTTCGACACGCATACCCCCCAGGACAATTCGAGTCGGTTTGGCAGGAAATGCCGTAATATGGCTGTTCGCAATATCGACCAACCGTTCCGCCAGCGGTTTGTTCTTGAGCTAATCTAAATCGGCTCATTAGTAATGTAATTTCTCGGTTCAAAATACTGTCCTCATTTCCCCGACGGTAGGTGGCCAAAATCAAACCAAGCAAAATCATCAAGACCGACAAAGCCACCAGAGTTTCGATAAAGGTAAATCCCGCACCACTTTTTAACAAAGGACTTTCTTTTTGAGGAGGAAATTTTTTCGGGTGAAAATCCATGGTCAAATATTAAGTTCTGTTTATGAAAAGTGGTGCGGGGTCAAAAAAGTCACTTTTAACAAAAAATTGTACGGGGTAAATGTTTTTTCAAAATTACAATCCAATTAACTCCCTATACCAGGATACCACTTCAGGCCCAAAAATAAAGCAAACTATGCCCAAAATCCCCAAAAAAATCCCAAAAGGTAACTGGCTTTTCAAGCGCACTTTACCCCGAATTAAAAGCTGAATTGCCCACAGGCTGCCAATGATATAAGCGCTGAAAATGGCCAAGAGCGCGCTGCCCAGGCCCAGGAAAACGCCCAAAAGCGCGCCTAAACGGATGTCGCCGCTGCCAACCCATTTACCTTTGGAAATTAACCATTGCAGCCAGAACCAGGTCGCGCCGAAAATCCCGCCTAAAATTAAACTAAGGTATTCTCCGGGGTTAACCAAAATCTGCAGGCAAAAAATTATGGCGATCGCCGGCAGACTGATTTGGTCGGGTACGATTTTATGCAAGCCATCAATAAAAGCCAGAACGATTAAAACACTTACGCCAATAAGGCCAATCAAGCTTTGCCAAGCCAGGCCGTACTGCCAATAAATCAAGACGAAAATCAAGCCGGTCATTAATTCCACTAGCGGGTACTGCCAGCTGATCCTTTTGCGGCAGAACCGGCATTTGCCTTTTAAAAAAATAAAACTGAAAACCGGAATTAAATCCCAGAAGCTTAAAAGGTGCCGGCACCTGGGGCATTTTGACCTTTGTTGGAAATCCAAAAATTTTCGTTTCCGGGGCAGGCGATAAATCACCACATTCAAAAAACTGCCGACGCAAGCGCCGAAAAGAAAGGTAAAGATATAAATTATGATGTTCATTTTATTTTATCGTCATTGCGAGGGGTTCCGCTCTTAGCGGAATGACGAAGCAATCTTGCAAATACGGGTTCTACTTTATCCCCGCGGGCGTGAGGGTGTGTTTACCCTTGCTCAAGCCCGTGGCACCGACTTCCAGCTCAAAAGAAATTTCATAAGAATTCGCATCCGGAACTTTACTCATTGTATATTCCCCACCACGCGGATCTTTGAAATTTTTAACTTCTGGAAAATCCTGAGCTAAATTACAAACACGAACCGGCTTGCCGGCCTGGTCGCAACCGTTTTGCGCAGCCGCGGCATAGGAGGCGGTCCGGTTGTAAAGCATTAAGAAACCAACCTGCAAACGAGCCATGTCCGCCACCCTTTGCGCGTCCCGGGCTTTGGCTCGTTCAGAGCCGATTATCCTTAAACCAAAAAAAATCACCAGTAAGAAAATCAAACTTGTTAAAACGACGCTGATCATGCTAAAACCTTTGTTTTTGTTCATATTTTTTATTATAACATAAATTATTCTTTAGGCTCTTTTAAATTTTCCAGCCTCTCCTTGATCCGGCTTAGCTGCTGAAATAAGGTTTGATTGGCCATGCTTTGCTGCGTAAAATTCTGCGGGTAAAAATCAAAAACTTTAGCTAATATGTTTTCTTCCTCTTTGGGTTTTTCCTGTTTTTTATAAACATCGGCTAGGGCAATATAAGCATCCAAGGAAAATATTGGGTCCAGAGCCAGGGCTTCGGAATAATGTTTTTCAGCTTCGGCGTATTTTTGTTGGGAGAAATATATTCTTGCCAAAATCTGCCTTGCGAAAGCGTCTTTCCGATTCCACTTAATTGCTAATTTCGCTTGCTTCTCAGCATCCACAAAGTTCTTGCTATTGTGTTCCTGTAGCCACAGCGATTCGGCATAAGCGCGGCGTTGTTCCGGGTCGAAATCAAACTTCAATGATTGGGCATATAATTCAACCGCGGTTTTGGTGTCTCCATTTAAAGCGGACCTCTCGGCTTTTGCAAAACGGTTAATACCCCAACCCATACTCAAACTTTGGATGGCAAAAACAAGGCCGACGCAAATTAAAACATACCTGAATAAACTTAATGTATTGGCGCCTTTTACTTCTTGGGTGGCAAAAGGTTGGACACCTAAACCGAGTAAAATCCAAAAATCAATTATGAAAATTAGAAAATTAGTAGTTTTGGTGATAGCGGAAATTATAGCCATCATAAAAATGCCGCCATAAAATATTAAGCGATCAGTCTTGGGCTGATGATGCCAGATATTTTTTAATGCTAGGAATAAGAACACGAGAAAACTTAAAAAAGCAAATGGCCCGAAACTTATAAGATGTTCAAACCACACATTTGGGGATTGAACTGCATAAAGGGCCGTATCTCGGGTATTTTGTGGATAATGATATTGATAATTATCCAAGCCAATGCCAAAAATTGGGTAGGCTTTTAAAATCTTTGACATCACAGGAATCTGTTTTTGGGTATTTTGCCAGGAATTACCCAGGCTTTTATAAAAACCCGGCAAAGACAAGGGTGCGGCAAATGCTATAACCGGAAAAATTAAAATTATCTTCTGAAATTTCCTTGTCGCTGAACTTAGGGTTAAAAAAATCAAAGCCAATGAGAAAATTCCCAAACCGCCTAAAATTATTGGAAAAGTTCCGGCCGGCGGCAGCCAGGCGATTGGAAAATTTACTCTTTTTGCCAAAACACACCAAGTTATGCCAATAAAATTTATGATCAAAAGCCCAATTAGTAAAAACCGGCGGTGTTCTGGCGTCAGGGTTCTGATTAATACAAAAATTATCGCGCCGACAAATATAACCAGCCAATTTAAAATGGCCGAATATGGATTTGCGGCAACCATTGAGGAGATGAAACTTAAGCCTAGAAAAACTGCCAGCCAAAATAACGGCTCTTGCCAAGAAAATCTTTTCTTAACTATATAATGAAAAGACCAGGCCAGGGGCAGGGCCATAAAACCAATGACCACATGCGGCCATTTATTGCTTAATTCCGGCAATCCGAAAGCGACCGCGTAAATCAGCAATAACAGGCCGACGGGCAGCCAATATCGCAAGTATGTCATCATAAACTAATTGCAGGGTGTTGGTGTTGGCGCAGTCTCTTTGCCCTCGGAAGATGTTGATGAGAAAACCCACCAATTTACGGCTGCGCTTGTGGGTCTTTCCAGCTCGGTTACCAATGCAAAGGCCTTGGCGTCGGTCTGGGCTGAACTGCCATTACCTTCGCATGAAATATACCAATATTCTTTGGATAAATCCGTGGGGCCAACAGTTGGCGCATTCGGCAAGCGGGCTACAAATTTGGAATTACCAACTAGGGCTGTATATATTAAACATGCCGGGCAACCAGCAGCATCGGCTCGTTCGGCTAATTGAGCCCCTACTTGGGTTGTCCAGGTATCAACGCCACTGGTTGAAGAGTCGGGAAAAGTATCATTATTTGAATCACTGTATAATACCAAACCGGTTGAAAGCTGTTTTAGGTCACTTTTTCTTGCAACATCTCTGGCTTTTTCCCGAGCGCCATTCAAAGCGATCAAACCCACGGCTGACAGAATGCCGATGATGGCAATAACCACCAATAACTCAATTAAAGTGAAACCTTT
>QZJU01000009.1 GCA_003597955.1 Candidatus Parcubacteria bacterium | reverse complement strand
CTCTTCAAATAATCATTTACCCCCTTAACCGACGAGGCCTCATGACCCCAAAAAGAAACCCCGGATGCAGCGAAGCGGAATCCGGGGAGTAGGTCATTTATTTTTTATTTTTCTCCAGCACCCGCTCATAAGCGTGCGCCACTTGCTTGGCGATGATTTTCCAGCTAAAGGTGGTTTTGACTAATTCCCTTCCGCCCCTGACTAATTTTTCAGAAAATTCCTTATCAGTCAGGGTTTTGTAAAGTTGGTTGGAAATGGCGCCCGGATTACGGACTGGTACCAAAATTCCAGATTTGCCATCCCGGACGCTGTAGGGCAGGCCCCCGGTGTCTGAAGCAATGACCGGCACTTTGCAAGCCATGGCTTCCAAAGGCACCATGCCAAAAGGTTCATAATAAGAGGGGATCACGCAAACATTTGCCGCCGAGTAATAGTAATGCAGCCTTTCCTGTTGGACCGCGCCCGTGAATTCCACGCGGTCGCGGATTTTGTATTCCCGGCAGACATCTTTTAAGCGCCGGATTTCGTCCCTGACTTCAGGCTCGGCCCGGCGGCCTAAGTTTCCGCCTACAATATAAAGCCGCACTTTTTTACGAAGTTCCGGATGGTGTTTAAAAAGCTTGGCGACCGCAATAATCAAGGTTCCAATGCCCTTGCGCCATTCAATCCGGCCGGTGTAAAGAATGATTTTTTCGTCGGGACTCGCCTTGATTTTTTTTCTGGCTTGCCAGCGGTCAACTGGTTTAAAACGGATTAAATCCACGCCGCACGGCACCACGCGAATTTTATCCGGATGGCAGCAGTAATGTTTTTCCAAGTATTCGCGCTCATAGGGGCTGGTGCTGACTATGCAATTGGCTTTTTGGGTAATTTCTTTTTCCACGGAAATGCGGTGTCGGATTTCGGCGGTATTCAAACTTTGTTCGCGATAGCCCTTTAGCGCGTTGTAGCGCATGATCCCCAAAGAGTGAAAAGTGTGGAGCTGGGGCAAGCGCAAAATATATTTTAGCTGCAAGGTAACCCAGCCCGCTTCCCAATAGTGGGAGTGCAAAAGGTCGTATTTAGCGTTTTTGGCTTTTTGCCAAGCCAAAAAATTACTGATGAATTCCGGCAGAAGAGGGCCTAAACGGTTTTTCGGAATGAAGTGTCGGTGACCAGCGCGCAAGCGAATGAATTGAACGTGTTTGGTCAGTCTGACCCGTTCTTTTTTCAGTCGCGAATTCAGGCGAGAAAAAACATCCACATGATAACCAAGTTTGCCCAAAGCCTTGGCCAGGTGAAAAACATAAACATTTTGTCCGCCGGCTTCCGCCGAACCGAGTTGTTCCAAAGGGTCGCAGTGCACATTAATAAGGGCAATGTGTTTCATGTCTTTCGCTCAAAGGCCGTGGTAATTGCAATCGCCAAAGCGTCGGCCGCGTCGTCTGGCTTTGGAATCACCGGCAGTTTTAAAAGGGTTTTTACCATACGCTGAATTTGAAGTTTTTCCGCCCGGCCATAAGCGACGAGCGCCTGCTTTACGGCTTGGGGCGTGCATTCAAAGATTTTTATTTTTTTGTCGGCCAGGGTAAGCAGGATGATCCCCCGAGCTTCGCTAACCTGCATGGCGGTTTTGATGTTTTTGGAAAAAAACAGTCTTTCCACGCCAGCCAGGTCAGGTTGGTATTTTTTTATAATTTCGATCAAACCCGTGCGGATACGCTTGAGCCGGCCAACAAACGCGGTTTGATTGGTGGTTTCAATCGTCCCACAAGCCTCGAATTTTAAAGAATTTGAAACAAATTTAATTACCCCCCAGCCGACCCGGCCGAAACCCGGGTCAATTCCTAAAATAGTTTTTGGCTCAACCGGCATTGGTCCATACCGCTGAAACATCCTCATGATTTTCCAAGGCCTCCATCAAGTTATGGAGTTTTTCTGCGTCAGCGTCGTTTAATTTTAGATTTTGCTTGGCCACAAATTCCGTATCCGCCGAAGCCACGGTGATTTGGCGGTCAGAAAAGAATTTTTGCATGCCGGCCAATTTATCCGTCGGCGCGATAATGGCCAAGCCCTCAGCCGAATCTTGCACATCTTCGGCTCCGGCCTCAATCGCTTCTAAGATGATTTTTTCTTTGTCCAAGCCCCGCAAGCTTTCCGCCTCAATTCTGACAACACCCCTGTTTTCAAATTGCCAGGCCACGCTATTCGCGCCGCCCAAACTGCCTTCGTGTTTTCCTAAGAGCGCGCGGATTTCGCCAACCGTGCGGTTTCGATTGTTGGTAATCGCTTGGATTAAAAGGGCAGACCCGCCAGGCCCAAAACCCTCATATAAAATTTCCTCGAGCTGCAAGCCGGTATCAGCGCCCAAGCCGCGCCTGACGGCGCGGTCAACATTTTCATTCGGCATGTTAGCCGCCCGCGCCTTTTCAATCGCCAAACGCAAGCGGAAATTCGTTTCCGGATCGGCGCCGCCCTGGCGCGCGGAAGCGGTAATGGCGTGACCGAGCTTGGTGAAAAGTACGGCGCGCTTTGCGTCAGTCGCGCCTTTTTGCCTTTTGATGGTTGACCATTTTGAATGCCCAGACATGTTGAAAGAGCTTTAACAAGAATAATTAAACCCAAATTAAAGTGTAATAATTATACTTAAAAATGCATTTCAAGTCAACCCCGCACCACTTTCCATAAAAACATAAATTTGTGCGTTGGATATTTAATTCAATTAATATCCAAAGGGATTATTAAGATTTATTTTGGAAAGTGGTGCGGGGTCAATGATTTTTGGAGTCTGCGAATTACGAATGGGGAGTGGTACACCGAGCACCTTGCCAAAAAAAACAATCCGCGATAGGGTATGAGCATGAAATTGCTGTTTTCACCGCTTTTAAAAAAGTACGACACGAAAAGAGTTTTTGAGTCGGTCAATAGCTTTCCCGACCAGGCCCAGCAAGCCTTTGTCGAAACCCGTCGTCTGCGCCTGCCGAAGTTTATTAAGGTAAAGCGCGTGGTTTTGGCCGGTATGGGCGGCTCTGCTTTGGGTGCACATGTGGTTTTAAGCGCCTGCGCCGAAAGCCTGAAAGCACCGATTATCATTATTAATGATTATAAACTGCCTGCCTGGGTTGATTCTGAAACTCTGGTGATTTTAGCTAGCTATTCGGGCACGACCGAAGAAACGTTGGCCGCGTATAAGTTTGCAAAAAAAGCCAAAGCCAAGCTGTTAGTGATTTGCGCTGGCGGAAGCTTGGCCAACATCGCCAAAACCCATAAAATCCCAAGCTATATTTTTAGGCCAGTTCATAATCCCTCGGATCAGCCTCGAATCGGTTTGGGTTATGCGGTTTTTGGCTTAATCGGGCTTTTGCAAAAAACCGGGCTTTTGGAGCTAGGCAGCAAGGAAATTCAAGAGACGCTCGCATTCACGAAAAAAATCGGCAGACAAATGAACTTGGGCGTTGCCTCGAGCCCGGCGGCGAAAATGAGCCAGAAATTACTCCAGCGCGCGGTTTTAGTCGCTGGAGCTGAACACTTGAGCGGCGCCGCCCATGTCATTGCCAACCAATTAAACGAAACCGCTAAAACCTTTGCCACTTGGTTTGCCGTTCCAGAACTGAATCACCACTTGATGGAAGGCTTAACTCACCCCAAACAAAACATCCGAAACACGACCTTTTTAATACTAAATTCCAGTTTGTATGCCCCGCGGATTCAAAAGCGGATGCGCTTGACCAAAGAAATAATTCAAAGAAACGGCGCAAAGGTTGTGGAGTATAAAGCCCGCGCTAAGACCCGGCTGTCTCAAGCGATCGAACTCTTAATTTTTGGTGGAAATTTAACCCTGGGCCTGGGCTTGCAATACCACATTAATCCCGCGGACATTAAGTGGGTTAATTATTTCAAACACAAGCTCGGACATTAAATTCTAATCTGGTTTTTGTAAAAGCCTTCCCCACAGCCATGCTTGGCGGGGAGGGCTTTTTAAGAAGTCTACGAATGTACGAATCATTACTAATTTACGAATGCGACAAAGTAATATATAAAAAAATAATTCGTATATTCGTACCCATTAGTAATTTGTAGTGTAGTCTACAATTAAAGCCAAAACCTATATACTTAAATTATGTCCAGCTTTGTCAGGCAGAATGAAAAATTATTTTTGCTTTTTGGGGTTTTTGTGGTTTCTTTTGGGGTATTTTTTGTCTTACAAAACAACGCGATTTTCGCCGACCCGGATTCTTTTTATCATGCGCGTCTCGGCGTCTTGACCAGCCAGCAGGGGGCAGTCAGGGAGTTTCCGTGGTTGCCATTCACGACTTTGGGCCAGCACTACATTGATCAGCATTGGCTTTATCATGTAGCCTTAATCCCATTTGTCCGGCTTTTGGATCCATTAGCTGGCATTAAATTGGCCACGGTGTTTTTTGCGGCTTTATTAATTACAGTAGCGGCTTGGTTTTTGATAAAACAGGGCTTGCGGCATGTCTTGGTTTGGGCTTTGGTACTATTGGCGGCGACACCCTTTACTTTTCGGATAAGCTTGGCCAAGGCACCCAGTCTTTCATTGGCCACCCTGCTAATCGGCATTTGGCTGATGTTTGCCAAGAAAAAATTGGCAACCTTTTTAATCGCCTGGTTTTTTGTTTTATTGTACGGCGGGTTTTTGGTCTTAATCGCGGCGGCCGGCATTTTTTTATTAGTAAACCTGGCGTACGATTTTTTTCAACGCCAAAACCAGCCTGGAATTTTAAAACCCTTGTTGCCCCGGCCTTGGTGGAATTGGCCGGGTTTAAAAAAATACCAGCCCTTGCAGGTGTTTTTATGCGTTTTGTCAGGCGCGGCGGTCGGCTTGCTTCTAAATCCGTTTTTTCCCAACACTTTTAATTTTATCTGGGAACAAGCCGTGCAAATCGGCTTGGTTAATTACCGGAAGATAATCGGCGTGGGCGGGGAGTGGTATCCCTATGGCTTCACGGATTTTATCGGCAACAACATCGTCGTGGTTGCGCCATTTGTTTTGGCGGTGATTTTTTATCTGAACAACCTCCGGCGTTCGACGGTCAGGGGCTGGACCATGTTTTGGCTGGCTGTGTTTTTTTCGGTTTTTACCCTTAAGTCGCGGCGCTATGTTGAATACGCCGTGCCATTTTTGGCGCTGTCCGCCGCGACCATGCTGCACGAGGCCGTTAGTTCAGAGGCTTGGCAAAAACTTAAAGTTTTTTTAAAAACCCAAGCCAAAACCCACAAAATAATCAGCGCGGCGTTGATCGCTTATTTTCTAATCAGTTTGCCTTTGGTAATCTGGCGCGATCAAAAAGCCAATTATGACAATTTAAATTCCGGCATCAACGCCACGCACTACCAAGCGTCCGCCACCTGGCTGGCCGAGCATTCCCAGCCGGGTGAAGTGGTTTTTCACAGCGACTGGGACGATTTTCCGGTCTTGTTTTATTACAATACGGTTAACGCCTATATTGCCGGCCTGGACCCGACTTTTTTGTACCGGCAAGACCAGGCCAGGTACTGGGCATGGGCCAAGACCACTCTGGGCGAAAGGCGGGAAAATTTGGGTGAGGTTTTTGAAATGTTTAACACCCGCTGGATCTTGATTGAAAAAGATCACACGGAAATGCACGAAAATGTAAAAAACACCCCCGGCGTTAATCTGGCTTACGAAGACAAGGAGGTTTGGATATATGAATGGCAAGGCGAATAGTTTCCCTTTGAATTTTTGGGGCTTGGGCCTAGGCCTGACCGCGGCCAGCGCTATTGCCTTGTCTGGAAAATTTACAAGCTTGCTTTGGGGCTTGCCCGAAAATCTTGCTTTGGTTTTAAAAATCACGGGCTGGGCGCTGGCCGCGCTCCTATATATTTGGTTATTTCTTAAAGTCAAAGCCGGCTTTGAAATTAGTTTTAAAAGAGTGCTTTTAGTCAGCGGAATTTTAGCCGCGCCCTTTTTGCTGACTTTAAGCGTTTTTGCCGGAGACATTTTTGCCTATGTGGCGAATGTAAAAGTCGCGGCTTTGGGCAATCCCTATGTTTTGACGCCAAATACCTTGGGCAATGACACGATTTTGCAGTTGGTGGATCCAGCTTGGCAAGCCTGGCCCAGCGCCTATGGCCCGCTTTGGCAGTTGTTGGCCAAGGGCATCGGCTTTCTGACTTTAAAAGCGGATTTAATAATTTTTATTTATAAAATTTTCGGTCTGCTGGCGGTTTTGTTAACCGCAGCGGTCATCGCGAAAAAGTCTGGCCCCAGCCTGGCCGCGCTTTTTGCTTGGAGTCCGATTGTGTTAGTCGAAGCCGTGGCCGACGCCCATAACGATGTTTTTATTGGTTTGGCTTTAGTGTTGGCAATTTATTGGTTGGCTAAGCCGATTAAGTCAGCCGTGGCCGTGGCCTTGGGCATTATTTTAAAATACATACCGATTTTGGTTTTACCCGGCCTTTTGCTGAATTTTAAAAATTTTAATCCAAACTTTCGAGTTTGGAAATATCTTTGGGTGATTTTTTTTATCTTACTCATAAGCTTCGCGCCCTTTTGGTTTGGGCCCGAAACATTCCGAGGCTTAAGCCAACAAAACGGGCTATTTTACCCGCCCATATTTTTCCCCCAATCGATTCTGTTTTACGGCTCGTATCTGTTTGGCGGTACCGCCCAAAACCCAGAAATTTTCGCTCGAGTGACTGGCTGGGTTATTTTTGCGGGCATATTTTTATACCTCTTGCGACGAATAAAAAATCAGCGCTTGGAAATTGCCCATGCCACCCTCTTTATATTAGCGACTTACTTATTTTTTGCTTCAAGCTATGTGCAGGCTTGGTATTTGCTCTGGCTTTGGCCCATGGCTTTGATTTTGCCCAAAAAGCCAGCTCTGCGCTGGGTCGGCATAATCCCGATTTTTTGGGCCTGTTTGGTGTTTTTTGAAAATCTGTTTATTTGAAGTCCAATTAGTTTTTTGAGCGGATTTCCTATAAAATACAGCATATGTGGAACTTAAAGAGTGTGCGCGATCAGCACAAGATAATTGCGGTTTTGCCGGCTTTTGAAGCAGAAAAAACTCTAGAGAAAACGGTTAATGACATTCCCAATGACTGGGTTGATGAAATAGTTTTGGTTGATGACGCCAGCTCAGACAACACGGTAGCCAAGGCCAAAACGCTTGGTTTACATCCGACCGTGCATGAAAAAAATCTGGGCTATGGCGGCAACCAAAAAACTTGTTATGCAGAAGCTTTAAAACGTGGTGCTGATGTGATTATTATGATCCACCCTGATCACCAATATGACCCCGTGCTGGTGCCGGAAATGGTTTTGCCGATTTTGCGCGGCGAAAGCGATGTGGTTTTTGGTTCGCGCATGCTCTGGCGCGGGGGCGCCAAAAAGGGCGGTATGCCTTGGTGGAAAAGGATTGCCAATGTTTTTTTAACCGCCATAGAAAACTTAGTTTTGGGTTTGCGCTTGAGCGAATATCATTCGGGATTTCGCGCCTACAGCCGAAAAGTTTTAGAGACTGTACCATTTAAAAAAAACAGCAATGATTTTGTTTTTGATACGGAAATGATTATTCAACTTAAGATTTGCGGTTTTCGGATTCGAGAGGTGCCGATACCCACCCGGTATTTTAAAGATGCCCACACAGTCGGTTTTTTTGCGGGGGTTAAATATGGTTTGGGAATTTTACGCGCATTGGCTGAATATCTTTTGGCGCGCCTTCGGTTGCGGCCCAGTCAAAAATTTTCAAAAAACTCGGTTTTGTCAGCCACATGACCACCCAAAAAAAAATAATTTTTTTTACGATAATTCTGGTCGCGGTGCTTTTGCGTTTGGTAAACTTGAACGGCTTGCCTTATGGCGTAAATCAAGATGAGGCTGATCGTGTTTACGAAGCTTACAGTCTTTTAAAAACCGGACACGACCAACATGGCAATCGGTGGCCTCTAACTTTGGAAGCCTTTGGTAAAGAGCGCGACAACGCCTCGGCAATCTCGGCTTACGCTGCCATGCCCTTTGTTGCGCTCCTCGGGCCCAGCCCGCTGGCCGGACGGCTTCCGTCAGCCATTGCTGGTATCCTAACGGTTGTCGCGGTCATTTATATTGCGTTTAAGCTTAGCCAATCCTGGAAAGTCGCCTGCGTGACTGGTTTTGTGCTAGCGGTTTCGCCTTGGCATTTGACCTTCAGCCGTTATGGCCATGAGGCCATTTGGGCGACAGCCCTGTTTTGCATAGGCTTGGCTGCTTTTTTGCGGGCGTTGGATAACAAGCCGGCATATTTTTTCCTAACCAGCATCGCCTGGGTGACTGGCTTATACGGCTACCCAGTCTCAAAATTATTTATTCCGGCCATGATTGTAATCCTGGCAGTTGTTTTCTGGCGAAGAATTCTTCAACATCGTCATTGGTTAATTTGGGCTGTGGCAATGGGCATTTTGTTGCTAATCCCGCTGGCTTTTTGGCAAATTCAAAATTTTACCGACGCTGGCAGGTTCAATGAAATTTCAGTTTTTGGCGAGCCTAACTGGTTTTGGAATTTGTTTTTGAATTTTGGTTCGTATTTAAATCCCTTTGAATGGCTGCTAGGGCATTTAACCGCCGGACCTTTGGATTGGCTCATGGTCTTTTTTGGTATCCCGCTCTTTTTTATGACCGCCAAAAAGTTTCATATACCCAAACCGGTTCAGTGGCTCTTGGGCTTGTGGTTGGGTTTTTCGATTTTGCCTTCAATTCTGACGGATTTTAATCCCAGCCAGACTCGAGCAATTTTGCTTTTGGGCCCTTTGCAGATTGTGGGCGCCTGGGGCTTGGTCAATTTCTTCAAAATTTTTGCCATCGAAAGAAAAAGACTTTTCGTTCTTCCGCTCGCGGTCAGCGGCTGCTTGGCTTGCGCGGCCATGGGTTTATTTATTTTTTGGCAGCCTGCATACTTTATTAACAAAACTTTTGCTTGGGTTAATCCGACATTTTTGCCGGAAATTGGCAGGGTGGTAAAGGTTTTGGAAGAGAAATATCCCAATGCTTCAGAAATCAGAGTAGTTGATGACAACCTGAATCAGCCCCAGATATTTTTTATGCTTTTTAAGCCTTGGGATCCGGCTAAAGTCCAAAGCGAACATATTTTTGAAACAAATTCTAAAGGCTGGTATCGAACCACGCGCCTCGGCCGCTATGTTTTTTGCCGGTATAGTGAGTGCAAAACTCAAAACCCAGGCATTATTTATGTGGAAGTAGCCACGGCACAGCCCCTAGGCAACCGGCTTTTGGAAAAGATTCCAATTAAAATTTTGGACCGCTACAATTTAGCTTGGATTATTTCTGCCGATTAGGAAATTAGTAAATTTATGGTTTTGCAAAATTCAGCCATTCAAACCCGAAGCAATTTCAAAATTTTACTGTGTTTAATCGTGATAGCCGCGGGGATTTTTAGGTTTGCCCTAGCGCCCCAAAAAACCCTGGAGGGAAAAGGCGATACCTTGCTGTTTCAATTATGGGGCTATAGCGCTCATCACAACGGTCTAACGAATGTATATGAACATTCAGTAGATCATCCTTGGTTTTTTAATGTGGCAAGACCAAACTATCTCCCGCCCTATATGTATGTTTTGTGGTTTTTAGAATCGGTTCATAGCCAATTTGAACCTCTTGGCACCGTCTTAACGCCCGTGGCCTCAATAATTTACAAAACCCCGGCGATCCTGTTTGATTTATTACTCGCCGGTTTTTTGGCTTGGCTGGTCAGGAAAAAGTTTGGGGATAAATGGGCCTTGGTCGCAGCCGGCATATACGCCTTCCACCCAGCAGTCATTTTTGAATCAGCTGGCTGGGGGCAGATTGACAGCATCAACACCTTTTTTATGGTTTTGTGCGTCTGGTTGATGACAAAAAAGAAGTATTTGTGGGCAACGGCGGTTTTCACCCTGGCTTTTTTCATTAAAATGCAGAGCATCGTGCTATTGCCACTTTTGTTTTACGAAATTTACAAAAATTCCAGCATCAAGACCATGTTTAAAGCGTTTTGGGTTGGCGCTGGAACCGTGAGCCTGCTTTCTTTGCCGTTTTTCCTGGCCGGTAAAGCCGCTGATGTTTTTGCCGTAATTTTTACTTCACCCGGGACTTACAAATTTGTTTCCGCAAACGCTTTTAATTTTTGGTGGCTTTTTTCCGGCGGTTATTGGATAACCAAATCCGACACCCAAGTGTTTCTGGGCCTGCAGCTTATTACTATCGGTTTTCTATTGTTTTTCGCCGCCGTGGTTTTTGCTTTGTGGTTTCGAAATCGGGTGAAAACCGAAACCGGCCTGTGGCTAGCCGCGGCGTTTTTGGCTTTCGCTTTTTTTATGTTGCCCACGGAAATGCATGAAAGGTATTTATTTCCGATTTTCGCCTTGCTGATCCCGATTCTGCCGGCCCTAAAAAAAGTCCGTTGGCTTTTTGGGATTTTGTCTTTAACCTTTCTCTGGAACCTAATCGCAGTCTTCATAATTTTAAGTCAGCACGAAGGCCGACGCCTGGAGAATTTCTGGGGCGGGTCGCTATTCGTGGCCATCGTAAATTTACTGGTTTTCATTTTGACCATTACCTGGTACAGTCAAATGGCTAAAAAACGGGAACCTATATGAAAAAAATCGCGCTTTTGCTGCCCGCCTACAATGAAGCCAAGGTTTTAGCCTGGTCGATTGAAAATCTGAAAAAAATCGCGCAGAAAAATTTATCAGAGTATATTTGGAAATTGGTGGTGGTTGACAATGCCTCAACCGATGAAACTTCAGCCGTGGTTTCGGGTTTGCAAAAGCAGTATCAGAATTTAGATTATTATCGTTTGCCCATCAAAGGTCGCGGCTATGCTTTAAGGCAGGCCTGGCTGAATTTGGATTTTGACATTGCTTTGTATATGGATGTGGATCTGGCCGTCGCTCTCGATGCGGTCAAGCCCACAATTGACGCGGTGGCCAAACAGGGCGCGGACATCGCCATTGGTTCGCGTTATGCCAAAGGCGCGAAAGTGGAAAGGTCATTGGGTCGGAGCATCACCTCAATCGGCTATAATATCTTGACCAAGCTGATCATTGGTTTAAAAGCCAAAGATGCCCAGTGCGGTTTTAAAGCCATTAAAAAAACTTTGGCCATAAAATTATTGCCGTTAATCAAAGACAACAATTGGTTTTTTGACACCGAATTATTATTTTTGGCCGAAAGAAAAAAATTAAAAATAATTGAAATTCCAGTCACTTGGGTTGAAACGCGCCCCGGGGCCAGAAAAAGCAAAGTCAAGGTTTTTAAAACCATCATTGATTATATTTTTTCGCTCATCGGCCTGCGTTGGCGCTCATTGACCGGCAGACTTTTATGAAACTTGAACCTAAAGAAAAAATTTTTTTATTTTGCCTAAGCGCGATCATTGTGGCCATTACCAGCCTGCCGTATTTTGTGAATGCAGTTAAGACCCCGCAATTAAGAGTGTATACCGGCATTCATCACTTAACACCCGGCGATGTCTCGGTTTACTATTCTTTTATCGAGCAGGGCCGCCAAAACCAAGTGGTCGGCCGGAATTTGTACAGTTCAGAGGCGCAGACGCCCACCGTGTTTACGCCTCAATGGTTTTTATTAGGCCAGCTGGCAAACCTCTTGAGCCTTTCTACCCCTCTCATATATCAGCTGGCGCGGATTGGCTTTGGGGTTTTATTTATTTATTTAACTTATAAATTCATCGCCGGCGTAATTCTTAATCCGCGCCTAAGAATGTTAACCGTAGGCAGCCTGATGTTTATCACGGGTTTTGGCGTTTTTATTCCAATTAAAGACCTGACCTGGGCCATTGAGCACATTGCCATCCCTGTGGATATGTGGGTGCCGGAATCCTCGCCGTTTTTAACGGTTTACCATAATCCGCTTTTTTTAATGGCCCTTTGTCTGCTTTTGGGCAGTTTGCTGATTTTTGAAAAAGGCCTGGAAAACCGCGATCTGAAGTATACAAAAGCATCGGCGGGTTTGGTGCTGCTATTGGCCGTAATTCACCCGTACGATGTGTTCCTTTTTGCCGGAATTTTAACGGCTTGGCTGGGGATAAAATGGGCTGTGGATAAGTCTTTAAGACCCAGTGCTTTTTTCATTAAATCCGCGTTTTTAACGGTTTGGCCAGGGGTTTTAGCCATGGGCATTATCCGAATTAGCTTCCAAAGTCAGCCAGCCCTGCAAGGTTGGCTTAATCAAAACCATACGGTTTCCCCGGCGCCTTGGTGGTATTTACCGGCGTTTTTAATACCAATAATTTTTGCGGCGCTCGGACTTTCAAAAGTTTTTAAAATCCAAACCAGCCGGGCGCAAATAATTTTAGCCTGGGCCGGCATTGTGCCGTTGCTTTTGTATTTGCCGTATTTTCCCTATCAGCGCCGGATGCAGGAAGGCTGGTTGATTCCTTTGGTGGTTTTGGCGGTTTTTGGTTTAGGCAGATTGGTTAAGTATCTTAAAAGCCGATTAAGCAGTTCTCTGGTAAAAATTTCTCTGGCCAGTCTGGGCCTGACTTTTGCCGTGATGCTGGCTTTGGTGACCAGCCTTTACCATTTGGGCCGTGATCTCTGGTTCAACTCCGTAAACCAGGAACCAGTCACGATTTCCAAAAATATTATTGCCGGGTACGAATGGTTTAAAAAAAATTCCGCGCCTGACGCCGTGGTCCTGGCCCGACCTTTTGACAGCAATCGTTTGCCCGGCTGGGCCGGCCGTACGGTTTATTACGGCCATGGCGATTTGACGGCAAACAGTAAAGCTAAAGCAAAGCTGGTTGAAAAATTTTTTAGTCAAAACGAAGACTTTGATCGTTCGGGCTTTTTCAAAGCGGCGCGGATAAACTATC
>QZJU01000017.1 GCA_003597955.1 Candidatus Parcubacteria bacterium | reverse complement strand
GCCGCCTTCGCCTGTGTACAGCGGGTCATTTTCGTCAATCACGCCATTACCGTTAACATCAATGTATTTGCAAACCGTAATGTCAATGTTTTTGAAGTTGCCGAAATCTTTGGGGCTTTCGTCAGCGCCGGAAAAGACCTCAAAAATATAAGTGCCACCCACCGGATAGGTTTGCGTCCAGCCAGTTGGAAGCACTTCGCTGATTGTCCAAGTGCCAACATCTTCCGGTCCGAATGCAAAGACATAAGTACCAGTCCCGTCGGTTGTCGTGGTTTTGACTTGGTCGCCCTTGGTGGCTTTGATGGTCCAGCCCTGCAGACGGCCTTCGCCTTCTTCGCCCAAGATCCCGTTACCGTTTTTGTCCTCCCATTTCTTGCCGGCGAATCTGGCTTTCTTAAAGTTACCGAAATTCTGGTCGGTGACATCGCCATTGGATTTGAGCTCAACCGGATTTTGTGGGGCATGGGTTTGCACCCAGTGACTCTGCGAGGTTTCGCTCAGGTTGTATGAACCTGGATAAAGGTTGCTGAATTCATAGTAGCCATCTTGGTTAGTCGTGGTGGAGTCTGTCTTGTCGCCCGAGAGGTTAATCTGCCAATTTGGGAGACCGGGTTCGCCCTGGTCCCAAATCCCATCGCCGTCTAAGTCATTCCATTTATAACCAGAAATTTTGCCCACTTTCTGTTTATTAACCACATAGACATGCGTCGTTTCGCCTTTATTTACCGTAATATTGCCGTCGCCGGTAATTGATACTAAGGCATAATCGGCGTCTGTTAATTCCGCAATAACATGCGCGCCTGTGGTGACATCTGTGTAGGTATGAGCATTTGTTTCATTGATAGTTTGGTTGTTTGAACCATCTAAAGTCACGGTGAAGTCGTGATTGTCAGCGATATCAGTTTGGCCGTCTGGGGCAACTACATCTTTGTGAACGATGACAGTGCCGGTGTCGCGGGTATTCGTGATTGTGCATTTTCCGCCATTGGTGGTGACATTTAAGACCACGCCGTTTTCGGTTTTTTCACAAATCCCGGACGCAGCGGTTAAGGTGTAGCCGTCAGGACCGGTTTCAGTGAGCGGATAAGTGTTAGTTGGGAAACTCGCGCTTTCGCCGTCAGTGTAGGTATTGCCGTCAACAGTGAAAGTAAAGGTGCTGGGCTGGGCATCGCCGCCGACCACGATTTTTTCAAAAATCACCCGGCCGGTGTTGCGGGTATTCTTAAACCAACAGACCATATTTCCGTTAGCTGAGACATTCACATTAAAGTTTGTGCCCGTACCACTGGTTTCATCAGAGCAAATCCAGGTAGTTGAATAATCCGTTATTGCATCCTCGGTGATTTGGTAAGTTCCAGGCGTTAAGGTTTTTGTCGTACCACCGGGGATGTCTTGGTCGCCGTTAGTGATGTCCCAGGTCCAACCCGCGGGGTTGATGCGATCAAAAGTGCCGTCGCCGTTATCGTCGAATTTTTTGTTGACAGTGAGGTTGCCTTTACAACTGGTTGTTACATTTGTTACGACCTCGTTTGAAAGTAAACCGGCTGGAATTTGGTCAGAATAGATTTTACCGGCATTACGGATATTAGTTTCCGTACATTGAGGAAGCTGGTTGATGCTAACCTTAAATTCTACCCATTCGCTTTCGTTAGGGATTAAGGTGCCGGCATTCCAGCTTAACATTGATCCATTAAATCCAGGATTGTCGGGTCCGAATTTGTCTGGGTTGGCGCTATAACCAAAACTTACATCAGTGCTATGGTTTTGCCAATTAGCGTAAGTTGTGTTAGTTGGAATAACATCATCAACCCTAACGCCACCGCCAGTACAATTCGCCGAACCGATATTTTTGAAGTTTAACGTGTATTTTAATAAATCCCCAGGAGAAGCAGGGCCATTTGGGTGAGTAAGATTTTCTTGAGATTTTGTAATTTCTAAAACACATTGACCAGGAACAGCGTCAGCCGAAAGAGAGTGGTCTTGATTGCCTAGATTCCCGATATTCCAGGTCTTAAGACGCATATGATAAGGCGATCCACTGATACTCGCGGCTGACTTGCCAGGGCCCCAGTCCTCGTAACTGGCGATGTGTCCACCCCAGGCTAGTAAGACTTTGTCGTTTGAAGGAACGAAAGAAATTTTAACTGTAGTTTCTGCTTGTGAGGAAGCAAGATTCCCCTCGCTTACATATTGAACATTTGTAATGTCGCCGTTCCAGATAGACATTAATTTTTCCGAAGCCGTAAGTTCATTAAAACTTGCAGTAGGCTGTCCAGCCACCGGAGAACCGGCCGAGCTTGGTGCTGGAATTGGGAAAGTATCAGAAGCCGATCCAGAAATACCAGTAATGCCGTCAGTTGGGTCAACGGTTTCAGGCGCGTGGCCAAAAAAGGAATGTGGCTCAAGCCGGTTGAAGGAAGTCAGGTAGTCTATAGCGTGTTTGCTGCTGTGCTTGATGTCGTAGCCGATAGTGAGTTCAACAGTAGTTCCATCAGTTGGCAAGTCGGTTAAAAGAGTGCGATAGGGTATTGAATGACCTTCTAAATAGTGGGCGTTACTTGCCCCTGCGTTGCCGTTTTCCCAGCCAAGACTACCTGGGACATCCAAGCAGTTTTGGGGGCTGGCGCTTGAGCCATTGCGGCATTGGTCGAGGTTGGCCGCCGCAGCCGCACTTGCCGGGCTCGGCGCAATTAAAATTCCAGCCAAACCAGTATTAAAAACGATCGCCAGAGTGGAAAGCACATTCAAGGTTTTCCACGCCCGGCGTTTGACGACTTTTGGTTTAAGAAAGTCGGCTGACTTTCTTGACCAATTTTTCTTTAAAAAGTTTGTCATATACTTAAAAAATTAATAATTTAATTAAATTAAAGTAAAAGTTAAATTGTGCCTAATAATGGCGATTGATTTTTGAAATGCAAGAAAACCCGAAAAACCAAGACGGCTTTGGGTGGAAATTTGGTAAGTGGGTTTTGTCATAGGCAGTGGCATTAAAAACCGAAGACTTCTTTTTAAACCCCTCCTTTTAATTAACCCTAAAAAATGTGGGTTAAACTTAAGCAAATCTGTATGAGTTGTCAAGAGGATTAGAAAATAAAATCCTTTTTTTGTCAATGTTAACTCATATTATTTTAGTATAAGTTTGGGATTTTTGGCAAATCTTGGCTAAAATGAGCCAAAAATGAAGGTTTTTATTTCTTAATGGAACTACTTTGTTTTGAAAGCCCTTCACTTTACACTTGGTAGCGAAGGATTTCATAAAAAACCCCCAAATTATGGTGCATTTTTTATTGATAGAAGGATATCCCTTGGAGAATTGAACTTTTTCAAAGGCCATTTGTCTGACTTTGGGCGGCCAAAGACTTTCAAAAAGACCCCAATTTTTATGGAGGTCTCCTGATCAGAAACAGTAGCTTTCCTAGAGGATCGAGCTATTCCAAAGGCCCCTCACAATGTTCGGGGCGGCGAAGGACCTCATAAAAAAACCCCCAAATTATGGAGGCTTTTTTACTGATAGAAGGATTTTCCTTAGAGAATTGAGTCCTTCGCCGCTTTAGCGACACGGAATTTAACCACAGTTTTGGCCGGAATTTGGATTTCCGCGCCAGTGGCTGGGTTTCGGCCTTTGCGGGCAGCGCGATGCTTTTTCATCAGCTTGCCCAGGCCCGGCAGGGTGATTTCACCCTTTTTTGCTTCGGCATACGCCGTGTTCACAATGAGGTCCCAAAGTGTGGAAACCTCTTTTTTGCTGTGCCCGGACTTCTCCGCCAGGAAAGCGATGAAGGCCGATTTGCTCATGCCTTTTGCCATGGTTTCATGGGTTAATAATGATGTAAAAAAAATATAGCATATTTCTTAGGATTTCGCCTAATTTTGTCAATAGCCATTCAAAAAGCCAATAAAATCAGGTTTTTTAGGGCTTGAGAAACAAAAAACCTCGCAAACTTGCGAGGTTTTCAAAAAAATATTAGATTTTTTCCAAAGATCTCAATCCGGCTGGCAAACCATGACCATTCAACATCCAAGTGGCTGAACGGCTACTGGCGCCTGGAAACCAAGTACATTTCCAGGTTGCCGGGTGTTTCAGGTTGCCACCATCAGCGCGGAATTCGAAGCAAAGAATCGAGGTTTCGTTAGTTATACGGGTGACTGTTCCCATCAGGGTCTTCCCGCTAATAGTTCGGATTCTAATCCGGTCATGGGGTTGGGGAATGTAAAGTGGCCGTTGTGTTTCGGGCTTAACTTCGATTTTAATATGGTTGGGATAAACCGTGCCATTTTTGTTTATTCCAGCTTGGCGATTGTACCATTTGACCATTTTTCCTCCATGAAAAAGCGTTTTTGGTTTCTATCTGCTATTTATTTTATTTCTCGCGGCTTGTCAAATCTAAAATTCACAAGATTTTGACCAAAGGCCCAAAGCCGCAGTAAGATTAAGTCATGTTACCGGAAACTCTAGAAAAATTGCTAAGCCGCGGGGTCCAGGATGTGATCAAGCGCGATGAGCTTGAACGGTTGCTTTTAGGCAAGAAGAAATTAAGAATTAAGCACGGCGTGGATCCGACCAAGCCGGATTTGCATTTGGGGCATGCCGTGATTTATCGCAAATTGCGCCAATTCCAGGAATTGGGCCACACCGTAGTTTTTTTGATTGGAGATTTTACGGCTCGCTTCGGCGATCCCACGGACAAAATAAAGTCGCGTAGTCTGCAATCCAAAGCCGATGTCGAATTAGCCGCGCAGACTTATCTGGAGCAAATCGGCAAGATTTTGGATAAGAAACAGTTGGAAATTCGGCGCAACAGCGAATGGTACGAGAATATGCGAGCGGAAGAACTTTTGAAGTTGATGAGTCATTTCACCGTTTCCAGAATGCTGGAGCGGGATATGTTTCAAAAACGCTTAAAAGCCCAAGATGAAATTGGCCTGCACGAACCTGTTTACCCCGTTCTGCAGGCTTATGATTCGGTTATGCTGAAATCCGATTTGACCGTTATTGGTACGGATCAGACTTTCAATGAATTGCAGGCCAGGTCCTTGCAGGAATTTTTTGGCCAAAATCCCCAGCAGATAATCACGATGAAAATTTTGGTCGGCTTGGACGGAAAAGATAAAATGAGCAAGACCCTTGGGAATTACATCCGAGTTACAGAGTCGCCGAAAGAAATGTTTGGGAAAATTATGTCTTTGCCGGATTCCGCGATGCCATCTTATGCTGAACTTTTGACTAATCTTGACGAACAAGAATTTATTGACCCTAAAAATCCAAAAGCTTTGAAAATTAAATTAGCGAAAGACATCGTTTCAAAATTCCATTCCTATGCTGAGGCAGAAAAAGTCGCCGAAGAGTTTGATAAAGTTCATAAGCAAAAAGAAATTCCAGAAGATATCCCGGAAATACAGATTTCCACCAAAACAAATCAATCAGTCGCCAAGGTCTTAGCTGAGGCGTTTGGGCAATCTGTTTCCGCAATTAGGCGCGACATCGAACAAGGCGGCGTCAGTTATGAAGGTAAAGTGATAAAGGATCCAAATGAAAGAGCAAAGTTGGGATTATATAAAAAAGGTAAGCGTCATTTCGTGAAGCTGAAAAAGAAAAGCTAATTCGATTTAAAATATTTTTAGAGAATAGGGGAAGTCAAGGCCTCCCCTTGCTTAAATTTCGTTACGGCTTTTGGTGTTTCTTCAGCCATACATCTTTAGCGGCCTCTTCCATGGAAGTTCCATGTCCGATAATATCTTGAGTTTTTCCAGGTGGAAGATTGTCTAACCTCCAAGCTTTTCGTCCGACAAGACGGACTTGAAAAGGGCTTGGACAGTTTGGATTATGGTGGACCGAGTAGGTGGCCGTTTTCAACTTCTCAGTAAAAGTTCCCAATACACACCTCCTTTGGTTTTTTACGTTTAACTCTCTAAAAACATTTTTAAAAATAAATATTTTTAATAGATTTGGTGGGTGGAGGAGGGATCGAACCTCCGAAGGCGCAAGGCCAGCAGATTTTCCGGCAGAGCCGGATCCGCCTATGGCGGAACAGTCTCTAGAATCTAATAGGATGGGTGGGTGGAGGAGGGATCGAACCTCCGAAGGCGCAAGGCCAGCAGATTTACAGTCTGCCCCGTTTGACCACTTCGGTATCCACCCACCCATCCTAGTGATTATTATTTGCCCCGTTTGACCACTTCGGTATCCACCCCACGACAACTCAATAATCAATTATTAGCATAAAATAAGCCTTCGTCAACGACGATTATGTTTTAATACCTTTTTTATTTGACAAAAACGGGGTTTTTTAGTAGTTTACAATTTGCCTACGTCAACAAGACGGCTGCCCTTTTACAGGGAGGAAAGTCCGAACACTCTCCGCAAAAAGCGGAGCAAAGGAGAGTTGCTAACGGCAACCAGGAGTAAGAGTGTTCAAAAAGTCCTCGCGAGTTTTTGAACATTCCAAGCCTCGGGAAAGTGTCCTGTGCTGCAAAATGCGGTACGGGATTTAAAGAATAAAGGCGACTTTATTCTTTAAGCAACAGAAAATATACCGCCCATCTTCGCTCGCTTTTAGCGCGCGGAGGTGAGTAAGGGTGAAATCGTGGCTTAAGAGACCACGCGAGCCCGCAGTGATGCGGCTTGTGGCAAACCCTCTTTAGTGCAAGGCCAAGTAGGTCCCGTACCGGAAGCGAAAGCGATTGGTACTGGGACGGGTTGGCTGCTAGAATCCCGCAGTAATGCGGGGTCAAGAGAGATAGCCGTCTCCCATTTTTCAAAAAATGGCAGACAGAATTCGGCTTATAAGTTGGCGTGGGCACAAATGAGCATTACCCCAAAAAGCTTATGGCGTAGTGCTTATTTTACCCAGCACCACTTTCCAAAATAAACTTAAATTTTAGGTGAAGATATTAACCCAGCTGAATCTCAAAATAATTTTTAAAAGTGTTGGGTTGGAAAGTGGTGCTGGGTGAACTAGATTAAAAAATGAAAAAACTTGAAGTAATCACTGCCGCGATTTTGGTGCCCCTGGATTTTGCCATGGTGGTCTTGGCCGGCCTGACCGCTTACACACTGCGCTTTAACAGCGCTATTGCCGATTTGCGGCCCGTTATTGCCGAACTGTCTTTCCGGGATTTCATTTTCATAACCTTTGGGATTGCCATCATTTGGATCGGGTGTCTGGCTTTGGGCGGTCTTTACAATCTCCGCCGGCCGGTAGCCATCAAAGAATTGGGTCGGATAATTTTAGCTTCGTCCGCGGCCATGACCGCGGTAATTTTATTCATTTTTTTCCGTCGGGAACTTTTTTCTTCCCGTTTCATCATTATTGTCGGCTGGCTTTTGGCAATTCTGTACTTAACCTTAGCGCGGATGCTGGTGAGGCTGATTGTGGGTTTACTGAAAAAACAGGGCGTGGGCTTGCAGAGGCTGGTTATGGTGGGCGAAAGCGAGACTGCAGACAGGATGGTGAAAGATTTATACGAAGGCCGAGGTGAAGGTTTTCGCTTGGTGGCCCGGTTAGATGATTTTGGGGAGAATGAGCAGCAGAATTTTTTAAAGCTGATTAACGAAAAAAAGCCTGACGCCGTAATTCTGGCCTCGACCAACCTTCCTCAACCCCAGGTTTTGGCTTTGTTGGATTCCGCTCAAAACCAGCATTTGGATTTTTACTACATTGCGGATTTATTTTCGACCCACGCCGGGCATTTGGCCGTCAACACGCTTTTTGGTGAACCAGTGGTGGAAGTCAAAAAAACCAAGTTGGAAGGTTGGGGCCGGATTTGGAAAAGGCTTTTTGATTTTGTTTTTGCGCTATTGGCCCTAATTATTACCTCACCTTTAATGCTGGTCATCGCCGTGCTTATCAAGCTGGACTCCGCCGGGCCGGTTTTTGCCAAGTTGCGCCGGGTGGGCGAAAAAGGCAAAGTTTTCACACTGTTGAAATTCCGCTCGATGATAAAAAACGCCCACGGCATGAAGCCGGCTTTAATGGACAAGAATGAACGACGCGACGGGCCCTTGTTTAAAATGACAAATGATCCGCGGATCACCCGCATGGGCCGCTTCTTACGCCGAACCAGTTTGGACGAAATCCCGCAGTTTTTCAACGCGCTCGTCGGACAGATGAGCGTGGTGGGGCCGCGGCCGCACGAGCCAGAAGAGGTTGAGAAATATCAGCCGTGGCATCGGCGCCTGCTTACGATCAAACCAGGCATTACCGGCATGGCCCAAGTCAGCGGCCGTTCCGCTTTGAGCTTTGACGAAGAGGCGAAGCTGGACATCGCCTACATTGAAAGCTGGTCATTTGCCACCGACCTGATGATAATTTTAAAAACTCCCAAGGTGATTTTTTCCCGGAAGGCCGCGGTTTAAAAGGTATGCGCATAGCTTTGGTCCACGAATATTTAAATCAGTTGGGCGGCGCCGAACGGGTTTTGGAAGCCTTGCACGAGCTTTACCCCGAAGCGCCGGTTTTTACTTTAGTGCACGACACGCGCCGGGTCGGCGAGACTTTCAGAGATTGGAAAATCCAATCCTCGATAATTGAACGCCTGCCCGGCGGCAAAAGATTTTACAAGTGGTATCTTCTGGCCATGCCCGCGGCCATTGAAAGTTTTAATTTCAACGGTTTTGATGTGGTGATTTCCGACGCCTCGGCGTTTGCCAAAGGCATTATTGTGCCGCCGGGAACGCTGCATATTTGCTATTGCCACACGCCGACCCGGTATTTATGGAGCGACGCGCACACTTACCCGAATGAAGTCCGGGTGCCAAAATTGGTGAAAAAATTGTTGCCTTTTGCTCTGAATTATTTGCGTAATTGGGATCGGCAGGCGGCCGACCGCGTGGATGTGTTTATCGCGAATTCCAAATTCGTGGCGCAAAGAATTCATAAATATTACCGGCGGGAAGCCGAAGTCATTTATCCGCCCGTGGATACAGACAAATTCCAGATCAGTCCGGACATCGGAAATTACTATGTGATGATGGGCAGATTGCGGCCTTATAAAAAATTCGACTTGGCTATTCAGGCTTTTAACGCCTTGAACATCCCTTTGAAAATAATCGGCACGGGCGAAGAAGAAGAGTATCTGCGGAAAATCGCTCGGCCGAACATTGAATTTCTGGGCTACCACGTCAACCGCGGCGAAATTTTAAAACACGCCATTGCCTTCATTAACCCACAGGTGGAAGATTTTGGCATTGCGCCGGTGGAGGCCATGGCTTGTGGTCGGCCGGTCATCGCTTTCCGGGCGGGCGGCGCCAAGGAAACCGTGGTGGAAGGCGAAACCGGCATGTTTTTCGACGAGCAGATTTGGGAAGCTTTGGCCGACACGGTAGTGAGATTCAAGGCCAAAAGTTTTGATTCCCAAAAAATTCGCGCCCATGCGCTTTTATTCGACCGAAAAGTTTTTCAAGCAAAAATCGACGAATTTACGAAAAAAACTTATCAGACTTTTAAACAAACCGGCCGAGTTTGAGACTTGGTGGACAGATTCGACTAAAAGAGTAAAAATAAGCCTATGCAACTTCTTGCCTCAATAAAAATTCTAGGGAAATATTGGCTGTTGTTCGCGTTTATTATCTTGGTGCCGATTGCTGCAGCCCTGGTTTTTGCTGCCACCCGGCCGGACAAATACACGACTTCCATCGCCTTTACGGTGAACCGGATTAATAAGCAGTCCACAGCCGAATATCAGTTTGACGGCTATTACGCCCTGCAGGCTTCGGATTTATTCTCCGACACGGTGGTGAGCTGGTTTTTAACGCCTTCGGTTATTGTTGAGATGTACGATCACGCCGGCCTGAATCCGCAAGTGGAAAGCCTTTCCAGCCTGACTTCCCGTTTTAAGATAAAAAAATACTCTTCTCAGAATTTGGTGGTTAAGTTTTCTTCGGATTCACCTTCCTCGGCCGAAAAATTAGCGCAAGCCGTGATAGACACGGTGGAGGCTAAATCCGCGCAACTAAACCAAAGCGCCGATCGAAAAGCCCTGTTCGAAGTCATTGGGTCAAAACCCGTGACCGTCAAAGACAGTAAGCAGTTGCCGTTGGTGGGCTTTGTCGGCCTGGTCATCGGCGGCTTTTTAGCCGTCCTGGTTTTTGGCCTGCTTCGGGTTTTGCTGCCGGCTTACCGCCAGCGAAGCTTTGAAGTCTAAAACCCAAAATGCGTTTAGGCGTGGACTTGCGATGTCTGAATGAAGGCCAGCCGGGCGGGATTGCGGTT
Organism: Candidatus Parcubacteria bacterium; assembly: GCA_003597955.1. Taxonomy (GTDB): domain Bacteria; phylum Patescibacteriota; class Patescibacteriia; order PEXW01; family PEXW01; genus PEXW01. The sequence continues at coordinate 4,746 of QZJU01000017.1, read as the reverse complement.
TACGCGCAAGAGCTTTTACCTCGGCTGTCGGCGGCTTTGTCAACTTGGGATTTTTTGGGTTTGCTTTCGGGCTTGAAAATTCGAGAAATCGATCTGCCTTTTTCGATCAGGCGAATAAACTGGCCGAATAAGCTTTTGAATTTTTCCCTAATTAGCGCGGGTTATCCGAAATTGGAAAATTGGTTGAATGAAGCGGAATTTTTTTTCGCACCCACGCCCAAGTATCTGGCTTTAAAGCCAAAAACGAAATTCGTGCTGACCGTTCACGACCTGTCTTTCGTAGAACATCCGGAATTTTTCACCTCCCGTCAAAGATTTTGGCACCGATTTTTAAAAATCCAGAAATTAATAGAAAGGGCTGACCGTTTGATCGCCGTTTCCGAGCACACCGCCGCGGATATTGAGAATCTGGTTAAAGGTTCGGCGCAAAAAATCCGGGTGGTTTATTCCGGAGCGGATCACACGCCCTTGGCGCCACAGCCGCGGCCGAAGAACTGGCCGGAGAAATATATTTTAGCTTTTGCGCCCAGTGAGCCCCGAAAAAACCTAGTTAACCTGCTTAAAGCCCATGCCCGGATATACCCCAAGTTAAAAGTGCCCCTGGTTTTGGTGGGCACAAATTGTCAGCCGGGTCCGGGGGTAATCATTCAGCCGTACCTTTCCAAAAATGAACATTGGCGGGCTTTAGCCAATGCCGAAGTTTTGGTTTACCCTTCACTGTATGAAGGTTTTGGCTTTCCGCCCCTGGAAGCTTTCCGCTTAAGCGTACCGGCTCTGGCAGCTTTTTCCACCAGTCTGCCCGAAGTGCTGGGCAATGCGGCCTTGCTGGTTGACCCTTTTGATCCGAATGATTTGGCGCGGGGCCTGGAAACCATTTTACAAAAGGATAATTTACGGCAAGAATTCATCCGGCGGGGTCACGCGCAAGTCCAAAAATTCAAGTGGTCGAATTGCGCTGAGCAGACGGCCAGGGTTTTCCTGGAATTAACTTAAAAAAATTCAAAAAGATGCGAATAGGAATTGACGCCAGATTTTACGGCTCCATTGGCAAAGGCCTGGGTCGCTACACCGAGAGGTTGATAACGTATTTGGAAAAAATCGCCCGACACGAGTTTGTAATTTTTCTGCGGAAGGAAAATTACGACGAATATCAACCCAGCGCAAAAAATTTCACCAAACAATTAGCCGACTTCCAGTGGTACACTTTTGAAGAGCAAAGAAAATTCCCGGCGTTGTTGCGGGCTAATCATTTAGACTTGATTCACTACCCGCATTTTAACGTGCCTTTTTTTTCACCCAAGCCTTTCGTAGTCACCATTCATGATTTGATTTTGACGCATTTTCCCACGCGGCGAGCCACGACTTTGGGCCCGATTAAATATTGGTTTAAACAGCTGGCTTACCGAATGGTTTTAAGCCGAGCGGTCCAGAAGGCGGAAAGGATTTTAACGGTTTCCAATTTCACCCAAAAAGACATTCAAAAATATTTTGGCTATGATCCTCGGAAAATCGTCGTGGCTTATGAAGCGGTTGACGGGTTTCCTCAAACCCAGGTTCCCGATGATGAAATTTTGAGAAAATACTATATTCAAAAACCCTACCTTTTGTATGTCGGCAACGCCTACCCCCACAAGAACCTAGAAAAACTTATTGAGTTTTTCAAAGCCTTGCCGCCTAACTACCGGAACCTGAAAATGGTCATTGTCTGCAAACCGGACTATTTCTTGAATAATTTAGTGAGCCAGCTAAAGGCTTCCGGCCTTGAAAACCGCTTTATATTCACGGGTTTTGTGCCTGACGCAGAACTGGGTGCGCTTTACCAGCATGCGCACGCTTTTATTTTTCCATCTTTATATGAAGGTTTTGGCTTACCGCCCCTGGAAGCCCTAGCCTTGGGCGTGCCGGTTTTATCTTCAAATAAAGCAAGCCTGCCCGAAGTTTTGGGCGGTGCCGTAACCTACTTTGATCCTTTGGATGTGAATGGTATGATTGAAGCGTTATTGACCCTTGACCGCGATCAAAATTACCGGCAAATTATGATTGCCAAAGGCCTGACGCAAGTGAAGAAATATAACTGGTTGGAAATGGCCAAAACCACTCTGGCGACTTATGAAGCCGTGGTCAAAGCGCAAAAAATATGAAGGCATTTCGATCACTCAAAGACATTCCCGAAGAAAATATCTTGGATTTGCGTTCGCCCAAAGAAGCTGAGGTGAATGAAAACCCAAAACCCCAAAAAACTAAGCCTGAAGGGCACGTGGATTTTTTGTCTTTGGTAGAAAACAGCGAGAACGCCCTTTGGCGGAAATTCAAGGTTTGGTTTGCGTCCAAAGGCCCAGAAGCGGGAACTTCGGAAACGGAAACCGACCAGCCAAAGCAAAGTCGGCGGTCAAGAGCGGAAAAGCCGTTTGTTCCAAGCGCCGGGCAGACCCGGATTCCATACGGCCAAGTCGTTCGCTTTTCCATAAGTTTGGCCGTAGTGGCGATTTTAATTTTTGGCGCCAGCTATTTGGGCCGGTTGGAAATCGCCAAAGGCGAAGTCCTGGGCGCCTCCACCGAAGCGCTTAACCGTTTGGCCGCAGCTGGGGCGGCCGCTCAAAATATGCAATTCGGCATCACCCAGACTGAATTAGCGGCCGCCCAAGCCGCATTCTTGGCCGCCCAATCAGATCTGGAAAATGTGGCCGGGGTTTTAAAAAACCTTCCGGGTTTGGGAAAAATCCAAAGCGCAGACAAGTTATTAAAAGCCGGCCAGGCAGTGGTCCAAGCTTCCAGTTTTTTGGCCGAAAGCGCGGGACACCTCGTGGGCACGCCGGTCGGTACCACGGCGCTAATCCAGGTTTTACAAGAATTCGATCAGGCTCTCAAGCCGGCGATGCAGAGTCTCCAGGTGGCGGCCGATAATCTGGCTGAAGTCAACCCGGAAGATTTGCCCGAAAGCGCCGCAGCTATATTTATTCAAGTTCAGCAGCAATTACCAAGCTTGACTTTGCAGTTTCAGAGGCTGACCCAGGTCGGAGATTTTCTTAACAGTTTTTTAGCCGCCGACAATGTATCTCGCCAGTATATGTTCGCTTTTCAAAATAATAATGAGCTGCGGCCGACGGGCGGCTTCTTGGGCAGTTTGGCCATTGCGGAAATCCGCGCTGGCCAGGTGGAAAAGATTGAAGTGCCATCTGGCGGGATTTACGATCTAAGCGGTCAAACCAGCCTTAAACTTATTGCGCCCAAGCCCTTGCATTTGGTGCAGGCGAATTGGAATCTGCAAGACGCAAATTGGTCTCCGGATTTTCCCACATCCGCCAAGAAAATTTTGGATTTTTATGATTCCGCAACTAACACCGCGAAGGTCGAAGGCATTGTGGCGATCACGCCCGCCGTGCTGGAAAGCTTTTTGGCATTGACTGGACCCGTGGAAGTGCCGGAAGTCGAGGAAACTTTTACGGCTGAAAATGTGGTCAGAAAGATTCAGGAGACCATAAAAGAAGCTGAAAAAAAGGATTACACAAAACCCAAACTGGTTTTGGGATATTTGGCACCCAAGATTTTGGCACGCGCCTTTGAGCTGGATCAAGCCAAGCTTTGGCAAATGCTGGGTCTGCTGCAGAATCATTTAATAGAACGCGACATCCAATTTTTCTTCACCGAACCGGGATTGCAAAAACAAGTTTCAGATCTGGGCTGGGCAGGCGAAACGCGAAAGGCCAACAAGGACTTTTTAATGATTAACCGAGCGAACTTGGGCGGCGGCAAAACCGACGGGGTTATTGAAGAAATCGATGTTCACAATGTGTCGGTGTCGGCTGACGGTACGCTGACCACCACCTTAAACATTATACGAAAGCATACCGGTCTGCCGGCCGATAAATTTACGGGCGACCGGAATGTTGAATACTTGAGGGTTTATGTGCCTAAAGGCAGTAAATTGATTTCCGCTTCAGGTTTTGAAAAAATCGACCCCAAACGGTTTATGGCGCCATTGCCTGATCGGCTGCCTGATCCCGAAGTGGAAAAACTTGACTCTGGCGCGATTGTCGATGAGGCCTCGGGCACGAAAATCAGCGAGGAACTAGGCTACACGGTTTTTGGAAACTGGCTGGGCGTGGGCGTTGGCGAAACCGCAAAAGCCAGTTTAACTTATGTTCTGCCTTTCAAATTTGAAGTGGGTGGTTTATTTAATCGGTCGGATGAATACAGCCTCTTGGTTCAAAAACAGCCAGGAACCAATCCAGCTTTTACTTCAACCTTAACCGCGCCGGCTGATTGGCAGGCAGTCTGGTCAGGCAGTACGGCCAAAGTTTTTGTGCCGGATAATTCCTCCTGGCGCATAAGCGCGGACTTACTTCACGACGAATATTACGGGGTGGTGTTGAAGAAATAGTTAATAAAAATATAATTATTTAATTATTCGAATGATTATGTTTTTGTAATTCAAGAAGACATCCGAAAACCGTCATTCTGAATTTATTTCAGAATCTATGGCAAAAAATTTTATTAAAAATTGAGATCCTGAAACCCCGGCCTCGCTCCGCGAAGCGGGGTGGGCAAGTTCAGGATGACAAAAAACAAGATTTTTTAGTTTTCGGATGGTCATTAAGTTATAACAGCATGTCATTTTTTGGCTAACCTTAGCCCTTTTGGCTAATCTTAGCCAAATTCACCCTTGACACAAGCATTAAAGGGATATATACTGCTTTGTTAAATTGAAAACCTAATAAATTCAGAGTTTTTTCACCGCTGATTAAA
>QZJU01000007.1 GCA_003597955.1 Candidatus Parcubacteria bacterium | reverse complement strand
TTGCTCCTTTACTTCAGGAGCTATCGAGTGATGTTTTTTCATATGCCCATACGTTAATTAGTCTAGACCGTCGTGTCTAGTATATGGGGGTCAGTACACGATCAACCACGAGATTGTCGAACAGCGGACGACGAAACCGTTCAAGGAGTTCTTAGCAGAGACTATCTCGAAACTGGAGAAACTGCCCAATCGGAATATCTTGGCTGGGATGGGCGAGCTCTTTGACGCCAAGCAGAAGGCGTGGGTGAAGACAAAGCTGAAGGATGAAGCGGTGTTTCAGATGAAATTGAGAATAGAATCGGAAAGCTGACACCGCGGACTTTACCTCCATTCATTTAGGGTCATTACGCATCAGTTCCACACATCGTTACCTTAAGCGGCCACTTTTCCTCCCATCTCATTGCTTTTCACCCTGCTATGCTTCAGAATGTCAGGGAGCTGCAGGAAGCCGAGCTCTCGCCGGTGCTCCCAGTAGAAGGTTCGAACATCGTGTACTAGGCCGCACCAGTCCACTTCGCGCCCCGCACTCTTTATTAGTGCGTTTTTTTTGCTTACTCATCGATTGTCAGGTTCTTCTTATGTTCCAATTAAAGATTGTCAGGTTCTTCTTATGTTCCAATTAAACCCAAAATCGGTTTTTTATTTTGGATAGCAAGCTCATGCTAAAATAAAAGTATGTCAAGCTATCGCCCGGCTAACGAAAAAATTGAAGAGGTTTTGCACAAATTCGATGCCTCAACCAAAGGCCTGAATTCCATTGAAGTCGCCGATCGGCTGAAACGATTTGGCGAAAATAAATTGCCCGAAAGGGAAGCCTTGAATTCTTTCCGCACACTGGCTCGTCAGTTTGAAAGTAGTCTAGTCATAATTTTATTGGTGGCCGCGGTTATTAGCTTTGCTTTGGGTGATAAATTAGATGGCAGTGTGATTTTGGCAGCCATCAGTTTGAATGTGCTGGTGGGTTTTATTCAAGAGTACCGCGCCGAACGTGCATTAAAGGCTTTACAGAAAGTGGCTACTTTCACGGCCACGGTTTTGCGCGACGGCCGGGAGCGGGATATCGACGCCAAGCAGATCGTGCCTGGCGACATTTTGGTCTTGCACTCGGGCCAAAAAGTCGGCGCTGACGCCAGGCTTTTGGAAATTCACGATTTGGAAATCAATGAAGCGGCTTTAACCGGCGAATCCGAACCCGTGGTAAAAACCAACCATATTCAACCAGATGCCGTAACCATACCCGAGCAAACCAACATGGTTTTCGCCGGCACCGTGATTGTGCGCGGCCGGGGCCTGGCCGTGGTGACCGCATCGGGCATCAGCACGGAATTGGGCAAAATCGCGTCGCTTTTGCAAACCACCATCACGGAAAAAACTCCATTGCAGAAGAAGCTTATTCAATTAAGTTGGAATATCACCGTAGTCATTTTGTTCGTTGCGCTGCTGGTGTTTTTATTCGGGGTTTTTAAACTGTACGATTTGGAAGACATGTTCACCACTTCAGTGGCTGTGGCCGTGGCCGCCATACCCGAAGGCTTGGCCGTAGTCGTGACCGTAATTTTGGCCATTGGCATGCAACACATGCTCAAGCGCCGTGCCTTGGCGCGGTCTTTGGTGGCGGCGGAGGCTTTAGGCTCGGTCACGGTCATCGCTACCGATAAAACCGGCACCGTGACCGAAGGTTATATGCGAGTGGTTAAAATCCTGACGCATAATCGGCAGGTCAGCCACCCGCATCAAGACCCCGGCGAACCAGATCCCAGCGCGCTGCAAGTTTTGAAGATCGCCGCACTGGCTTCTGACGCGACTATTGAAAATCCGGACCGGCCTTTGGAAGAATGGGACATCCGTGGAAATCTTACCGAACGCGCTTTGGTGCGCGCCGCGGCTGAATCTGGATTTAATTTAATGGCTTTAAGGCGCCAATACCCCCGGATCTCGGAAGTGCCTTTTGATTCCACGCGTCGTTTTATGGCAGTGCTGTGCGACAAATCCGGTGATGGCAAATTTATTTTTATCAAAGGCGCGCCTGAAGTATTAATCAGTCATGCGCAGTATATAGACGAAGACGGCAAGTCAAACCTTTTAACTTCAGAACGCAAGCGAGGTTTGGAAAATGAAGTCAGGGAGATGAGCCGGCAGGGCTTGCGGGCTTTGGCCGTGGCCCAGCGCCAAATAAGAGAAAATTTAGAGGGCGAATTTACCGAAAAACAGGCATTGGCTGAATTAGTCTTGGTTGGTGTGGTTGGCATTCAAGATCCTTTGCGCAAAGATGCGGCTCAGACCATCCAGACTTTGAAACAAGCCGGCATCCGAACCGTAATGTTGACCGGCGACAATCAGGCCACCGCCCAAGCTATTGCCACGGGCTTGGGTCTTTTGGACGAAGAATCAGAAGTTATGGATGGACGTGATTTGGAAAAACTCAAAGCCGAAGAATTGCAGGAACGGGTAAAAAACGTCCGGGTTTTCGCGCGCGTCAGCCCTAAAGACAAATTGCGCATTATTGACGCCTGGCAAGCGCGCGGCGAAGTGGTGGCCATGACCGGCGACGGCGTGAATGACGCGCCTGCCTTAAAATCCGCTGATGTGGGCGTGGCTTTGGGTTCAGGCACGGATGTAGCCAAGGAAGCGGCTGACCTGGTGCTTTTGGATAACAACCTTTCCACCATCGCCAACGCGGTTTTTGAAGGCCGGATAATTTACCGGAATATCAAGCGAGTGATTTTGTATTTGGTCGCCGGCTCGTTCGTGGAACTTTCCGTGGTTGTCGGCGCTTTGCTGATCGGCTGGCCCCTGCCCTTGGGTGCGGCGCAGATTTTGTGGATTAATCTGGTCACCGATTCTTTGCCGACCATCAGCCTAACCCAGGAGCCGGCTGAAGAGGGGATTTTGGACGAGCCGCCCATCCGCCCTACCCGGCCGATTCTCGGCAGGTTTACAAAATTTATGATGTTTCTTTTGGCCATAGTCGTGGGCGGCGGCAGTCTTTTGCTTTTTGAACTGGCTTGGGCCGACGGCCAGGCTCTGGCTTACGGCCGCACCTTAGTCTTTACTGCCATCAGCGTCGTCCACTTGATGTTCATTTTCACCACGCGCACCTTACGCCGCTCTATTATGCTTTCTTCGCCCTTCAAAAATCCCATGTTGATTTTGGCAATTTTAATCTCCCTGGGCTTGCAAGTCATGGCCGTGTATTCGCCTTTTGGGCAAAGCGTTTTCGGCACCGTGCCTTTGGGCTTAAGCGACTGGGCTTTAATTGTTTTATTGGGTTTTGCCACGATTTTCATCTGTGAAATCAGCAAAGTCTGGTTTCGGAAGAGGTATCCAGTGGGGGCCTGAAAAACCTTAAAATGGATTTGTAATAAATAAGCATTTTGTAAAAAGGCTCTCCTGCTAAGGCGGGTACCATAAATCGGGCGGCTTTGGATAAAATCAAAGAGCCCGATTTTTTGTACCCCGCACCGGACCGCAAAGGGACTCGTGCAGGGTTGTCTGTTTCAATGCGAGAAAATCAGAATAAAAGCGCAAGCTCCGTGCTTATAAATAATTCAAAACAAATCTTGCCAAAACCTCAAAAAATCAGTATAGTTAAGGCGTAATTATTAAAATCCAATGATTGCTAAAATTTCCGACATTGCCAAATATGACGGCCAGGAGGTAACCATTCAAGGCTGGGTAGCCAATCTTCGCTCTTCGGGCAAGATTGTTTTTTTGCAGTTGCGCGATGGTTCAACGGGGATTTTACAGGCAGTTGTTTCAGAAAAAGTTTCGAACAAGCAAGTTACGTATTGGAAGACAGTTGAACTACTTACAATTGAATCATCAGTTGTGGTAAACGGGAAAATCAGGAAAGAATCCCGCGCGCCAGGCGGATTTGAGATGGAAGTCAGTGATCTGCGGTTGGTCCAAAGATCCGTAGAATTTCCAATCGGCAAAAAGGAGCATGGCCCGGAATTTTTGCTGGATAACCGGCAACTGTGGCTGCGCTCGCAAAGGCAGGTGGCGATTCTACGCGTGCGAGATACAATCATCTGGGCTCTGCGTGAATTTTTTCGTAAAGAAGGTTTTGTCATGACAGACACGCCGATTCTAACTCCGACTTCCTGTGAAGGCACCACGACTTTGTTCGAAACCGAGTATTTCGGTGAGAAAGCGTATTTGTCGCAGTCCGGGCAATTATATTTGGAAGCGCTAGCAATGGCTTTGGGAAAAGTTTATGACTTTGGCCCGACTTTTCGCGCGGAAAAATCCAAGACCCGCCGGCATTTGACCGAATTTTGGATGCTGGATGCGGAAATGGCCTTTATGGATTTAAGCGAAAGCATCACTTTGCAGGAACGCATGATTGTTTTTGTCGTTAAAAAAGTTCTGGCTGAAAACAAGAAAGAATTGGAAATCCTGGAAAGGGACATCAAGCCATTGGAAAAAGTTGCTGAAGGCGGGTTTATCCGGATGACTTACGACCAAGCTTTAGCCGAATTGAAAAAATTGGGTTCGGACATTAAATGGGGGGCTGACTTGGGCAATGACGACGAAACCATTTTAACCAAAGCATATCCCAAGCCGATTTTCGTCACGCATTACCCGGTGGAAGTAAAAGCTTTTTACATGAAACCAGACCCGGAAAATCCCAAAACGGCTTTGTGCGCGGATTTGCTGGCGCCCGAAGGTTATGGCGAAGTCATTGGCGGTTCGCAAAGGATTGACGATTTGAAGTTGCTGGAGCAAAGGCTGAAAGAACAGAAACTGCCCAAAAAAGATTTTGAATGGTATTTAGATTTGCGCCGGTACGGTTCAGTACCGCATTCGGGTTTTGGCATTGGCTTGGAAAGGACCGTGACTTGGATCTGCGGCTTGAAGCATGTGCGGGAATCCATTCCTTTTCCCAGGATGATAAATCGATTAACACCTTAAAGACTTTTATATGAAAAATCCCAAAGGTTTTATTCCCGTCGCCGTCGCTTTGATTGTTGTCGTGGTTGCCGCTTTAATTGCCGGTGGTTCGTATTATTACACCAAGTCATTAAATAAAAACACGAACACAGTCACAAATACCAATGTTGCAGTTGTGAATGAAAATACCAACGCGATTGTAAACACAAATACCACGGTGGTTAATGGCAATACCAATACAGTCGTTAATACAAATGGAAACTTGAATACTAATACCGTGGTTAATTCAAATACCAATACCGACACGACCTCTGGGTGGAAGACTTATGCAAGCACAAAATATGGTTTTTCTTTGAAATATCCACTGACCATGCGTGTTTTAGAAGTAAACGAAACGAGTGGAATAATCCTTAGGGTAGGTGTTGAGGGGTCGGCAAATGGGGATAATGTTTTGGTTTATAATAAAAGTTCAAATACTGGAATTCCGTATAGTACTGTTAAATCAGAAAGTGGTAAGGCTTTCGTTATTTCTCATGTTGGCGTTGAGGCCGATCAAATTCTTTCGACTTTTACCTTTCTCGATGAAACCGCTGGGTGGAAGACGTATACAAATTCTGAATATGGTTGGACTATGAAATATCCGACTAACTGGGCGGTCAATTATTCTTATCAGACCACAGACCCCTATGATACTTTTGAAACCCCAATTCGCACAACAACTTTCACAAATCCCAATAAATATTATAGGTTACTTGTTGGAATGAAAAAGAAGACCGACGTCGGCAGTATTGTGCCACGGACTGGGATAGGAGCAGGAGAATTTATAAAAGGCGATACAGTTTTGATTGGCAGTACCTCAATGACTTTATGGAATTTAGTTTATAATAATTTGACATCAGAGATTTTTAATTATAATCCAACCACGGCTTCCAATTTTGAAATTGGCAATTTTCAATTTATCGCATATTTTGATTGTGGCACAGCAACAACAGTAGAAACAGTAAAGCGATGCAATCAAACAAATTTATCAGCAATTCCAGAATACAAAACAATTAAATTAATTCTTGGTTCCTTAATATTGCCCAAGTGAAAAATTATTAAATGAAACGAATTCTCATCAAAGACACCATCAATAAAATCAACGAACCAGTCTTGTTAAAAGGCTGGGTGCATAACCACAGGCGTTTGGGCAAGATGGTATTTGTGGATTTGCGGGACCGGTCCGGGATTATCCAGGTTTTGTTCATGGATAGAATGTTGGAAAAAGCTAACCAAATCCGACCAGAATGGGTGGTAGAAATTACCGGTAAAGTTGTGGAACGGGGCGGCAAGAATAAAAACGAAAGTTCGCCTACGGGTGGCGTGGAAATCCATGCCACAGAATTGAAAGTTTTGTCAGAAGCCTTGACTCCGCCCTTCCCAGTCAATGATGAAACTAAAGCCCAGGAAACCTCTGAAGACTTGCGCATGAAATACCGCTATCTGGATTTGCGCCGTCCCAGCATGCGGCAAAACCTGGCTTTGCGGGCCAAGGTTAACCAATTCATCAGGAATTTTTTAACAAGCGAAGATTTTTTGGAAGTGGAAACACCTTTCCTGACAAAAGGTACGCCCGAAGGCGCCAGGGAATATATCGTCCCCGCCCGGAATTTTCCGGGGAAATTTTATGTCTTGCCACAGAGCCCGCAACAGTTCAAGCAGTTGCTTATGGTGGCTGGCATAGAAAGATACTTTCAAATCGCCAAATGCTTTCGGGATGAAGATCAAAGGGCAGATCGTCAACCTGAATTCACGCAATTGGATTTGGAAATTAGCTTTACGGAAAGGGAGGAAATCTTGGCTTTAATTGAAAAAATGATCATTAGTTTGGTCAAAGAAGTTTGCCCGGAAAAACATATCACCCGAACCCCGTTCCCCAGGATCACCTATAAAGAAGCCATGGAAACACACAAAACCGATAAGCCGGATATTCGGAAAGACAAAAACGATAAAAATGAATTGGGGTTTGCATTTATTATTGATTTCCCCTTGTTTGAATATTCTGAAGCAGAAAAAAAATTAGTCCCTAGCCACCATTTATTTACTTCACCCCAAGACCCTGAAGGTTTTTTAAAAGGCGAGGTCGAGCCTGAACAAGCGATATCCAAGCAGTATGATTTAGCCTTGAACGGTTTTGAAGTGGCCGGCGGGAGCATCCGGATCCACGATTGGAAATTGCAGGAAAAGATTTTTGAAATTTTGAAAATCGGCAAGACAGAAGCAGAAAAAAGGTTTGGCCATATGCACAAGGCCTTCAGTTATGGCGTGCCTCCGCACGGCGGCATTGCCCTGGGTTTGGATAGGCTAATTGCTATCTTAGCCGGGGAAAGCAATATCCGGGAAATCATGGCTTTTCCTAAAACCAATGACGCGAAAGACCTGATGATGGATGCGCCAACCGAACTGCCTAAAGCCCAGCTGGATGAAGCGCATATCCAGATTAAAAAGAAATAATATGCTTTCCCCCTTGCAAAAATTTATCCTTAAAGAATCTCAAGGTACGAAAATTACCAAAAGGATTTTATTCAAAAAGTTTTATTTAAAGAATGCAAAACCACCCAAACCGGAAGATCAGCAAAACGCTATCACCAAATCCTTGGAAAGAATCATCGACCGTGGCTTTCTAATCGGTTATGGCCGGCGAACACCGAAGAAATGGTATATTGAAAGCGTGAAATTGACACCAAAAGGTAAAAGATTAGCCAAAAGCCTTTTGGGCAAACAACAAAAATTTTCATTTAAATAAGTAATTTTAATAAATTTATGCCTATATCCAAACCCGTAGAAAAATATTTAAAAAACGCCAAAATAAAATTCCAAGTTATTCCGCACAAAACCGTTTTTACGGTCTATGACCTGGCGCAGACCCTGAAAACAAAATTGGACCAGGTCGTTAAAACCCTTTTAGTAAAAGTCGACCAAAAATATATTTTAGTCGTCTTGCCTGCGCATTTTCGGATGGACTTCGGCAAACTAAAGAAGTTTTTTAAAGCCAAAAAGGTGGACATTGCCAAAGAAAAAGACATGCAAACCGAGTTCAAAACCAAACCCGGAGCCATGACTGCTTTCGGGCCTTTGCACAAGCTGGAAGTGGTGGCGGACAAATCTTTGACCAAGACAAAAGAAGCGCTGTTTTCGGCCGGCAGCTTTACCGACAGCGTCAGGTTAAAGGTAAAGGATTACCTTGGTATGGTCGAGCCAAAGATCGCCGATATTGGCAAAAAATTCCCCATCAAGCTTCAGATTAAAATAAAACAGCCCAAAGCCAAACCACGCAAAACCAAAGCGGCCAAGCGTCGGAAGTAAATTCGGAAATGCGGAAAATAAAAATCGCCAAATTTGAAGGTCCTTTGGACCTGTTGCTCCAGTTAATAGAGCAGGAGCAAATGGATATTTCCCAGGTGGCTTTGGCCCAAGTGACCGAGCAGTATCTTTTAGCTTTGGAGCAAGCGGAAGATTTTTCGGCCGAGGAACTGGCTGACTTTTTGGTGATCGCCGCCAAGCTCCTTTTGATAAAATCCCGGATTTTGCTGCCCCAGCTGGCGGTTGACGGGCAGGAAGAGGCCTCGGACCTGGAAAAGCAGTTAAAAATCTTCAAAGAATATTTGGAAGCGTCCAAAAATCTTGCTAAAATTATTCATAAGCGCCGCTTTACTTTTGGTCGGGGCAAACCGACCGTGATGATTGAAAAAAAGTTTTCGCCGCCGGAAAAACTCACGCCGGACTTGCTGAAAGAATTATTTTTGGGAGTATTGAAAGAAATTGAATTGGTGGTCAGCCTGCCCAAGGCCGTGGTGGAAAAGACTGTTTCCATTTCCGAAAAAATCGAAGTGATCCGCGTGATGATTTTGGATAAAGCTCTGGTTTCCTTTAAAAGCATAATCAAAGAAGCCAAGACCAAGACCGAAATCATAGTTTCTTTCCTGGCCGTGCTGGAGCTGGTTAAGCAGCGAACGGTCACGGTAAAGCAATCCAAACTTTTCCAAGATATTGAAATTCAAAAAATCGATAACCAAGTTTAATGTATGTTGGTTGATAAAATTGAAGCCCTTCTGTTTTTAGCCGGCCGGCCGCTCTCCGCAAAAAAGCTGGCGGAATTGTCAGACGCGCCCACAAATGAAGTCAAAGCCTCGGCAGAAGAGTTGATTAAAAAATACGAAGAAAAGAAGGGCGGGCTTTTGATTCAAAAAGCCGGCGACAGCTACCAGATGGTTTCGCATCCGGATTTACGGAAGCTTGCCCAGGCTTTTGTGAAAGAAGAGGTCTCGGGCGAATTGACCAAGCCCAGCTTGGAGGCGCTGACCATAATCGCTTATCGCGGACCCGTAACCAAAGCCGAACTGGAACAAATCCGGGGCGTGAATTGTAGTTTGATATTGCGGAATTTGCTTATCCGCGGCCTGGTGGAAGCAGAATACGAGAAAAAGCAGGCTGTCACTGTCTACAATGTCACCCATGATTTTGTCAGGTTTTTGGGACTTGCCAGCGTAGAAGAGCTGCCTGACTACGCCAAGCTTCATGACCATGAAACTTTAGTTAAATTATTGAATCCCGATGCCGCCCAGACCCAAGAAAAAATTGAAGCCGTCTAAAAAGTCGATTCGAAAAAGCCGGAATAAGATTTTTGCGGGTTTGGCATTTTTGCTTTTTAGCAGTGTGATTTCCGCGGTTGTGGCTTTTGCTTATTATTTCGCGGTTTACCCCAGCGCCAAAAATGCGGCGCGGGCGATTTCCAGCCAGGTCGCAGGCGAACAAACCTCGGTTATCCAGCAGCCCACTTTAAAGCCGGGTTCGGCAATGCTGTCAGAACCGAAGGTTCAGGCTGGAGTTTTGATCGACGCAGATTCCGGCACCGTGCTTTGGGCCAAAGACGCTGAAAGCCCGCGGTCGATTGCCAGTCTGACCAAGTTAGTGACTGCCGCCACTTTTTTGCAATTCCAAGCCAAGCTCGATACGGTCTACCGGGTGCCGAATGATTTTAACGCCGACGGTCAAGAATTGGTCGAGCCGGGCGACGCCATCAGCGCTTTAAAACTGCCCGCGGGCGAACGCATTACTTACAAAGATTTGCTCTACACAGCCTTGATCGGTTCGGCGAATAATTCCGCCATTGCCCTGGGCCGGCTCATCAGTGGTGGTTCGGAAATATTGGCGGAAAAACTAACGGCCTTTGCCAGGAAATCCGGCGCCAGATTTGCCGATCTATACGAACCCTCGGGCTTGGATCCGAGAAATAAGGCTTCGGCGTTGGATTTGGCCATTCTCGCCCATGTTGCTTTTCAGGATTCGAATATCAGCCAAGCCAGCAAACTGCCGGTCTATAATTTTCGTTCGCTTAATGGCTCGAGTTTTCGAAGCGTGAATACAAACAAGCTTTTGAACCACACGGATTTTGAAATCCTGGGCGCAAAAACCGGGTATTTGCAGGAAGCTGGCTATAATCTGGCCATCGAAGCTGAACGTCAAGGTCATCGTTTGGTGCTGGTCTTTTTGGGCAGTCCGTCTTCGGCCGAACGCTTTGCGAATGCTGAGGCTTTGTTAAAATGGGCCTTTTCCGCGTTTGTTTGGGAAACCCAAAATACCTGATATTTAGTGGTGAAAAAGCCGATTTTGCAGTATGCTAAAGGCATGAAGCCCATTGTAATCGGCAATTGGAAAATGAATATCACCAGCCAAGAAGCTAAAGTGTACTTGGGAACTTTTTTGCGTAAATTGGAAGTTTTAAAACAGGCGGAAGTGACGCTCTGCCCGGCCGGGCCGGTCATTCCAACGGTTGCGCAAATGCTGGAAGGCACGGGCGTTGCTTGGGGTAGTCAAAACGCTCATTGGGAAGAGCGAGGCGCTTTCACTGGCGAAGTTTCCATGGAAATTTTGCAGGACTTGGGTTGCCGGCTGGTCCTGTGTGGACATTCAGAAAGGCGAAAATGGTTTAAAGAATCCGATTTCGAGATTAGCCGCAAGGTCGAACAGGCTTTGGCGCACAATATTGTTCCGGTTTTGTGCGTGGGCGAAACTTTTGACGAGCGCAAAGCGCAAAAACATGAAGTGGTCGTCATTGAACAGGTAAGGAAAGGTACGGAAAGACTCTCTAACATTCCTGCTTTGGCTTTGATTGTCGCCTATGAGCCGGTGTGGGCCATAGGCACAGGCCAAGCCATTGAACCCGAACAGGCTTGGGAAATGGCCAGACTCATTCGCAGCGTTTTGCGGGAAGTTCTGCCCTCGGGCGCGGAAAGCGTGCCCATTATTTACGGCGGCAGCGTAAATGAAATTAATGTCGCCAGTTTCGTGGATGGGGATGCGATTTCCGGAGTTTTGGTCGGCGGCACCAGTCTGGACCCCGAAAAATTTCACCAATTGATTGCGCAATTAATTTAAAAAATATGCTCACTCACATTCGCGAATTGATAAATGATGCGATTAAAAATAATTACGCCATCGGGGCTTTTAATGTTGAAAATTTGGAAACCACCTTGGGCGTGGTTCGCGCCGCCGTCAAGCAGAAATCCCCGGTGATTCTGCAGGTCTCGGAAAGAACCATTGAATACGCGGGTCTAAAAGCCATCACCACAATCGTGGAATGCATCGCCCGCGACGAAGCCGGGAAAATACCCATTGCGTTGCATCTCGACCATGGCCGGTCTTTCCGTTCCGTAGCCGAATGCATTGATGCGGGTTTTTCTTCGATTATGATTGACGCTTCGGAAATGCCGATGCAGGAAAACATAATTCTAACCAAGCAGGCCGCGGACTACGCCCACCGCAAAGAAGTCTGGGCCCAGGGCGAACTCGGCGCCGTTAAAGCCTTGGAAGAGGCCATGACCATGTCCCAAAGAAAGCCCTTTATGACCAGACCCGAGGAAGCCAAAGAATTCGTGGAAAAAACCGGGGTTGATACCTTGGCCGTTGCCGTGGGGAACATTCATGGCGTGATAAAATTGCGGCAAGGCGCTAATCAGGAATTGGACATCGATCGGCTTTCGGAAATTCATCAGTTAATCCCCGAAACGCCTTTGGTTTTGCACGGCGCTTCCGGTTTGGGGCCGGCGCAATTAAGCGCGGCCATTAAAAACGGAATTCGAATCGTAAACATGAACACGGAATTGAAATTGGAATTTATCGGCGCTTTACGAAAAAACCTGCATCAAGACCCAGACGCTTATGACCCGCGGCAGGTATTTTCACCGGCCATTGAGGCCCTGGCTGAATTGGTCGGCAAAAAACTGCGGGCACTGGGCAGCAATCAAAAAGCTTAAAAAATTTTTTAAAAAATTTATGACCAAAAGAATCGCGATAAACGGCTTTGGCCGGATCGGCCGCATGGCGGTTAGAGCCGGTTTAAATAATCCTAACATTTCCTTTGTGGCCGTGAATGATCTAACCGACGCCAAAACAAATGCGCATTTACTTAAATACGATTCGGTTCACGGCATTTTGCTGGAAGAAGTTAAGGTGGAAGGCAAAAAAATCAAAGTCGGCAAGCACGAAATGGAAGTTTTTACCGAAAAAGACCCTTCAAAATTGCCTTGGGCGAAATTAAAGGTGGATGTGGTTTTGGAATGCACCGGCGTTTTCACCAAGCGGGAGCAAGCCCAAGTCCATTTGCGGGCCGGGGCGAAAAAAGTCATCATCTCCGCGCCGGCCAACGATGCAGACGCCACCGTGGTTTTGGGCGTTAACGAGCAGGTTTTGGCAGAAAAAGGCGAAGTGATTTCCAATGCTTCCTGTACTACAAATTCGCTTTCGCCTGTGGCGTATGTAATGGAGAAAACTTTCGGTATTGAAAGAGGCATGATGAACACCATCCATTCCTACACCAATGACCAGCGCATTTTGGATTTGCCGCATAAGGATTTGCGCCGGGCGCGGGCAGCGGCTTTATCCATTATCCCAACCACGACGGGCGCCACCAAGGCCGCGGCCAAAACCGTGCCGGCTTTGAAAGACAAGATGCAGGGCGTGTCATTGCGAGTGCCCACGCCTTGCGGATCGATTACGGATTTTGTGTTCATTGCCAAAAAAACGCCCAAGGACGAAGCTGAAGTCAATGCGGCTTTTAAAAAAGCCGCGGACACTTACCTTAAAGGCATTATGGAATACTCAGAAGAGCCTTTGGTTTCTTCTGACATCATCGACAATCCGCACTCGGCAATTATTGACGCTCTTTCCACGCAAGTCAACGGCAATTTAATCAGAGTCATGGCTTGGTATGACAATGAGTGGGGCTATTCTTGCCGGTTGGTGGAATTGGCGGAGAAATTAAAGATTTGATTCTGGTATGGCTTTACAACGAAGTACGAACCTATTTCAAGGAGAATTCTTGATTTGACTGCGGGGCGGAAGGGGGGGTTGGGGGGAATTCCGCCCCGCCCTCTTTCCGAAAATTCATTTGGGGGCTTTCTTGAAAAACCTGAGCGAAGCCGAAGGTTCAAAAAAACCAGAGATTTTTCGTTGCGCTGATTACAGCGCGCGCCGCGAAGAAGTTGTTATTGTCTCAATCATTATTCTGATTGATCGGATTTAATTGCCAATATAATATTCTCCGCAAAATATCAATATCGTTATTTTCTAGCTTTGATAAAAAATCTTTAAATTTATTATATCCAACAACATCAATTAAAAAATACTGCATTTTATATTGGTTATTGACTTCACGATATGAGTATGACGTTTCTAATTGCTGGTTATCTGTTATTACTGATGCGCCAAGCTGACTTCTATCTCGTCCATACAGTTTTGAAAGGTCATTTACAATGATAATTGGGTAGTTAATTGTTTCTGCATGGTTTTCTAGACCAGCGCGGTGGTAATATATAAAAGCATTTAAACAACCGCTCATCGCTTCGAACAGTGGGTCCTTGTGGTCTTTGTTGCTCCACTGATTTATTACCTGATTATTTTCAAAATAATGGTGAATTTTGTTAGGTATCTTACTCGTATCAGTTAAGTAATGGTCTTCTTTATCGCGAAGAATTGGATTGTCTTTTGCTAATGCCTTTGCTTTGTCGATATTTTTATCTTTTAGCCATAGGACAATCGGATCTGAAAGAAACTTGCATTCAATAAAAAGGCGAATTCTTAGCATACCCCTTTTATTTCTGCCAAAGTCGTCGTGGATATCCCAATCCTTTCTTGCGATGATATCAGTTTCGCGGGGGATGCCAGTAACCGGATCATTATAGTAGGGACTCGAGGTTACGCTCCACTTCCCTTGTTTTAATATCTCTTCTACCTGAATATGAAGGTCGTTACCGCTTTTAGAAATAATGTTTTTTATAGTATCTTCCACTTTCATTTTGAAATATTTATTTTTTTACAACACTAATTACTTTTCCATTGATTGTGAATGAATCCTCGCTATGTAGATAAATTGGTTCATAATCAAATGAGGAGTCCGCTTTTAAAATTATTTGGTCATTAGCACGATCCTCAATAAATCTTTTTATTGTTGCTTTATCATCTATGATTGCTAACACCACATCCTTTGTTTTCGGAGAGCAGTCTTCGTTGTTGATAATTACGTAATCACCATCTTCAATTTTTTTTCCATTTATTTCAGCACGATTCATTGAAGAACCATCGGCTCTTATTGCAAAAAGTCCTTTAGGCGATGAGCGTCCGATAAGCCGACTGGATACCTTTAAAAATCCTTTAAAATTTTGTTCTGCAAAAATAGTGGCAGACCCACAATTAGCAGTACCAATAATCGGAATAGAAAAGAGGTGCGAGGTTTTTTTTACTAGACCGTTGGCTACTCCAGGTTTTGTACCGGAACGTGCCATAAGGCCTCGGCTTTTATCAATAGTCAAAAAGCCCCTTTTCTGAACTTGAAGAAGGTGGTGTTTTATCATTTGTGGGGACGCTTTGGGTAGACCAATAGCGCTTGCCATGCCACGAAGCGTCATTTTGGCAAGATTTTGTTTTTTGGCTAGCTCTATTAGCTTGCTTTGGATAGTGTGCATATGTCTGAAATATAACAGGTCTTATTATGCTTGTCAATAAGTCCGTAAAACTTGACAAGAACAGTGGGGGGCATATACTTAATTATGATTAAGGGGCGCATGAGTGCTCATTTTCGAGCATGGTCGACATGCTAACCCTGCAATCCCCTAATTAACTAAAAAGGCTTGATTTCCATGATTCACGATTACCAGGGCAACTACGTTTACAGCCAGAAGGTCATTTCTGAGTGGAATTCCACCGCAATAGGTGTTTACTACTGCGGTATTCCTACCCAGCCGGGCGCCCTTAAACCGCTTTATATCGGTAAAGGGACGGGTGAAGGCGGAATGCGTGCGCGATTATTGACGCATCTTCAGGATGACAACTGGCCTGACGTTACCCATTTTGGGTACCGCGCCTGTGATTCCGTCAAAGAAGCTGACGACTTTGAGGCATCAGAGATCAAACGTTGCCAACCCAAATACAACCAGGTCGGAAAGACTTTTGGTCGTACTTGGTAGCTCTTAGTGGGAAGGGGGAGTTATTACGCTTCCCCTTTTCCACAGTTGCATGATAAGTATAACACATGTATACTATAGTTAGCAATAAATATGGATGTCAAGACCCCCAAAATTAAGACACTTTTTCGACGAGTGGGAGCAGCCGTTGGGCAAACAATACCGGCGGCATTTTCAGTACCGAATGAATACGGG
>QZJU01000013.1 GCA_003597955.1 Candidatus Parcubacteria bacterium | reverse complement strand
GGCAAGAGAGGTTCCATTCATCCCCGCACTTAAAGCGGCTAAAAGACTACTCCTGACGCCGCTTCCGTGCGGGGTTTCCTGGATTAGAAAAAAGCCTTTAGGTTTAAAGCTAAAGGCTTTTAAGTTTCAGCCGCTTCGAAAATCTGGCGAATTTGCTGATGGGCTTTGAATCTTTTGAAACGGTCATGCAAATGATCTAATGCGTGGCACGGGCCCAACAGAATATGGTTAACGGCCAAAAAATTCTTAAGGTGCATTATTTCCGGGCCCCAGCGGCGGTCTTTATCGGCTGACCCGGCAAGAACGCAATCCGATAATTCCATAAAGCGCACTTTGAGGTTTTTGGGGATTTTGCGCAACATCTCATATTCTTTTTCAATCCGCAGATCCATCTTTTCGTATCCTCCCTTCGATTTTTTTTAAGAGCGACTTTATTATTCAATAATTATCGGAAAACGCTAAGTCCGTCAAGACCAGCCAGCGTGCTAAAATGCCTTTATGCAACTCATCGCCGATTTTCATGTGCACTCCCGCTTTTCCCGGGCGGTTTCCAAAGACATGAATTTGCCGACCATGCACGAATGGGCGTCTTACAAAGGCATTGGTTTGGTGGGTACCGGCGACTTTACCCACCCGACCTGGTTTGCGGAAATGCGCGAACAGCTCCGGCCCACAGCCGAGGGCTTGTTGGAATTAAAACCCGAACTCCGGGCTAAATCAGCCATTGCCAATCCCCTGTTTATTCCTACGACTGAACTCTCCTGCATCTACACCGAGGCCGGCGCCTCGCACCGAATCCACCTGGTGATTCTGGCGCCGGATTTACCGACAGTGGAAAAAATCAACAAAAGTTTGGGAGAAAATTTTAATCTGCAAAGCGACGGCCGGCCGATTCTGGGTATTAGCGCGCACGACCTGACGGAAAAATTACTAAACCTAAATCCAAAAATCCTGGTTATCCCCGCTCATGTATGGACGCCATGGTTTTCGCTGTTTGGCTCCGCTTCTGGCTATGATTCGGCCCAAGTGTGTTTTCGGGATTTGCTGAATAAAATTCCGGCCATCGAAACCGGTTTGTCTTCTGACCCGCCAATGAACTGGCGCTGGTCGGAACTGGATAAATTTAACATCGTCTCGGCCGGCGATTCACATTCGCCCAGGAAACTGGGGCGGGAAGCCACGGTTTTTGAGCTGGAAAAATTCGGCTTTAAAGAGCTGACGGAAGCGCTGTGGTTCAACCCCCTTGCTCACGCCACGCGGCCGAAAAATTACATCGCCGAAACCCTGGAATTTTTTCCAGAGGAAGGCAAATACCATCTTGATGGCCATGCCAAATGCCAAAAAAGCTTATTACCGGCAGAAACCAAAAAACTTAATGGGCTTTGCCCAGTCTGCAAAAAACCCCTAACTATCGGCGTCTTAAACCGGGTGGAAAAACTGGCTGATCGGCCAGAAGGTTATAAAAACCCCAAACGGCCGCCGTACAGGACATTGGTGCCCCTGGAAGAGGCCATTGGCGAAGCCTTGGATGTAGGGGCCGGGAGCAAGGCCGTCCAAGAAATTTGGACGAGCTTAATCAAAAAATTTGGCGGGGAATTCAATGTGCTTTTGGAAACCCCGATTGCGGACATTAAAAATGCCAGCCAGGAAATCGTGGCTGAAGCCATTGACCGCATCCGCAATGGTAAGCTTATTATTGAAGGCGGTTATGACGGCATCTTTGGGGTGATAAAAATTTTCAACCCCAAAGAGCGCAAAAAAATTCAGCAGGCTTCGCTTTTCTAAATATGTTAAATTTCATTCTCATCATCGTCTATATTGTGCTTGGGCTGGTCAGCCTGGCTGCTTTGGGCTTGCTTATGAGCTTTCTGGTTCTGCTGATTTTGCGCGTGCCTTTTGTGCGCACGCCCAAAACGGCTATTGCGGCTTTGGCCCAAAGCGGATTAATAACGGAAAAAGACTTAGTTTACGATCTGGGCGCGGGCGATGGCAAATTTCTCCAAGAACTCGTTAGGGCCACTAATTGCCGCGCCGAAGGCTTTGAACTTTCGCCTTTTTTCTGGTTTTTAGGCGAACTTCGGGCTGCCAAATCCAAAAAATGGAAAATGCACTTGCAGAATTTCCTGCAGATTGACCTTTCCGAACCAACCGTAATTTTCACATTTTTAGCGCCGGCTGGACTGCCGACCTTGATGCACAAGCTTAAGAATGAAGCTAAGCCCGGGACTTTGATAATAAGTTATGGTTTTGAATTGAAAGAATTGCATTTGGTAAAAATTATTGACCCTCAGCCTGAAAACCCCACGGGTTCCAAGTTTTACATTTATAAGAAGATGGTTTAAGATGTTTCATCAATCCGCGGAGGCGCGGCACTCGCCCCGGGATAAACCCGGGGCGCCCCATCGAATGATGGGGCGAAAACCGTATAAATATATGCACTATTTTGTCTACATACTTTTATTATCAAATAAACAGCTTTATACCGGCTTTACCGCTAATCTTAAAGAAAGACTGCTTCAACATCAAAATGAAAAAGTTAAATCAACCATACACAGACGACCTCTAAAACTAATCCATTATGAAGTTTATTTAAAAGAATCGGACGCAAGAAGGCGAGAAAAGTTTTTAAAAACAACTGAAGGCAAGCGATTATTAAAGATGCAAATAAGGGATTTGCTTAATGAAATTCAAACAGATCATCAAGGGAAGGATGCCGGAGTGGTCTAACGGGGTGGTCTCGAAAACCACTGTCCCTTTACGGGGACCGCAGGTCCGAATCCTGCTCCTTCCGCCAAAAAAATTTCTTCCATGACCAAGCAAGCCAAACTTAAAATTCGTAAAGCCAAATTGTCCGATTGTCCGGCTGTTCACCGGCTGGCCAAAACTCCTGGCCTAACTAACCCGGGAGGGAAAGCGCCAAATATCAATTGGTTAAAACTGTTAACCAAAAATAGGGGGATATTTCTGGTGGCCAGCCTTAACCACAAAATCGTCGGCTTTATCCTGGGCGAAAAGCTGATCGGAATTGCGGTGATGGTTTGGCTGATGGCGGTGGAAAAAAATTTGCGCGGCCAAGGCATTGGCCGGGCATTAGTTAAGGCTTTTGAGAAAACCTGCCTCCAGCAAGGCCGAAACTTGTTCGTGGCCTATGCTTATGCCAAAAACCCGGTAATTATTAAAATGCTAAAAAAATACGGATTTAACCAAGGCAATTTATTTTACGAATTTTTGAAGCTGCCCAAGGCTTGGAAATAACCGTTGTGACTCAACGCAAAATATATCAAAATTAATATCCGTATTTTGTGACCTTTCGGACTAAAAAGGAGTCTTTGCTATTTGAAAAAACCGAATATGCAAAATTGTTATCCGAAATTATTTTTAATTCCGGAAAATTAAAACGATTTGATATTTTGGCGTACCAAATAATGCCTGGCCATATCCATTTGTTGGTAAATGCGAGCGCGCCCACGGGAACAACCGAGCGCACGTTGAAAAACGTACGCTCGGTTTTGATCAATAAAAATCTCCACAACCCCAAGAGCACCCTTTCTATGGTGCGATACGAAAAAAATTTTAAATATACAATTTCCGATTTATCGCAATCTATAAAAGGAAATTTTTCCAGAAAAATCCATATGGGCAACCTTTGGCAAAGACGTTTTTATACAAAAATCATCAATACCCATAAATATTTAGAAACGATTATCCAATACATTCAAAACAACCCGATCATGGCAAAATTACCAGATAAATACCATAAACCCCCTTATCAATTTTTCGATTGGTCAGATTTGCGTAAATTGTTCTAAAATAGAGGCATGAAAACCCTCGTCATCTACGACTCCCAATTCGGCAACACCGAAAAAATCGCCCGGGCCATTGGCAACGCTTTTGGCGATCAGGCAAAAGTTACGCGACCCAGTGAAATGCAAGAAAACGAATTGCAAAATGTCGAACTGTTGATTGTCGGCTCCCCCACCCAGGGCGGCCGGGCAACCCAAGCAGTCCAAAATTTTCTAAGCAGCCTGCCAACCAAAACTCTAAAAAATACGAAAGTGACGGCGTTCGACACTCGGTTTGCCATGCCAGACCAGGGCTTTTTCGTGCGCTTTCTTATGAAGACCCTTCATTACGCCGCGGAAAAAATCGCCAACGCCTTGCAGGCCAAAGGCGGTATCTTGATTGCCAAGCCCGAAGGTTTCTTCGTCAACGGCAAAGAAGGCCCGCTCAAGGACGGCGAACTGGAACGGGCAGCGGCTTGGGCCAAACAAATGAATAAATAATTTTTATTTCAACCGAGGCTGCAAAAGCGTGGTTTTTTTGTAGCTTGGTTTTTTGGCTAATCTGGCTTCAAGGCTGAGGGAATATTTTTGATATTTGGATTTTTTGGGCGGGACGATTCTGACCACAAATTTTTGGGTTTGCCGTGAAACTACGCTGACGGTTTTCTTTTTCTGTTTATCAATCGTCACCTTCCAACCAGCCGGCGCCTTTAAAGTCCGCAATTCCAGACTTTGTTTGCCGCAAAGCGTGGAGTTGTTTTTTACCGTCAAATCATAACGCAGCTCCTGGCCGGGTTTGCCAGAGCCTTTTATGGTCTTGATTGAAACCGTTGGCGCTTTGGGTTGGCACAAACTTTCAGCGCTGAATTTTACGCGGATGGCCATGGCCGTGGCATTCCGGGCTAAAACCCCAAAACTGACGCCCGCGACTGAATCGCTATAGCTATAACCCAATGGCAGGGCCGGGTCGAAAATGTCTTTACCGCCAGGCAAAGAGCCTGGGGTCATATCCAACAACGTGGACGAAAAATTGTCGCCTTGGGAATTGCCTGCATGGACCAAAACTCCATTTGGCACGCCTAATTCCTGGGCAGTTGGCTTAAGGAACCTGTTTATGTTGGAAACTTTATCAAAACCAATCAGCTGTCGGTATTCCAAATAATACCAACTGTTGATATTCCCGTTCGCATCACGGCCCAAAGGAATTTTCAGCACTCTTGGTAAGTTGCCATGCAGTTCGAATGCCTGAATCGTATAATCCCCGTCTACAGTGGCGGTGGTTACATCCGAGGCCGGAATCCAGCCGTAATTTTCCAACTGCTGTCCAGTTAATAACAATGTCCGCGATCCGGTTGCGCCCATGATATTGTACCGGTCTGCGTATTCGATATTCCGGCAATTAGTACCGTACATTACGCCCGGCGCGTCGCACTGCCAGGAATTGGCGTGGCCAAGCTGCAACAAATGCCCAAGCTCATGATGTGGGTTACTGCCCATGTTCCCGTTAATATCAATAGCGCCATACATCTTATATCCCGCCTCGGGCACATCCACGCTGCCGGCCAAACCTTCGGCCCCGCAGGTTTTTTGCGGGGAAAGCACCACAATAGTGTTGTATTGGGTGTAATCAATATCCACATCAACTGCGGCCAAAGTTTCGTCAAAATATGACCGCCAATTACATGTCCCCCTTATTGTCGCCGGCCTATTGATTGTGTACCAAAGACCGTTATTATCAAATACTTCGCCGGTGACGGAAATCGCCCCATTGGAGGTTTCAGCGAAAAAGGCGGCCATGGAGTCATTATTTGAGAACAAAACCCCGTCTACATAGGACTTTGTCCAGGGATTTTTCGTGCCTGAAATATTGGGTTTGGCCGGTTTATCGCTAAAAGTCACAAGTATTGCGGCAATTTTGTAGCTCGGATAAGCATCCATATAATTGCTGTCTGGCGCAGATGGCACGTATCCGGCATGCGCGCTTGGGAAAGCCGGCAAAGGCGACAGCGAAACCAAAACAATTATTAATGCAATAAGCAAAAAATAATTTGTTTTTCGAAAAAAACTTTGCATATTATTAAGTATATACCAAAATCTAGTGTTTGGGTTTTTAAAAAAAATAAAAAACCACCCAATTGCTTCTGGCAATCTGGTGGTTTTAGAAAATTACAATTTTTTGCTGTGGGTAAAGGCGTTATAAGCCAGCAATAATCCTTTTGTCTGGCTTTTGATAAAGCCGCTTGGCAATTTTTTTACGCTAAAGTATTTACCTTTCTGGGGTATGCCAATAATTTCACCAAAATGGATGAGCTGAACAACCGTCCCACGCATAGTCTGGGAAACATTGACTTTGACAAACTTCGGCCAAAAGGCGAATTTATTAATGATTTCATGCTGTTGCAGTCTTTCCAAAACTTCGTCCAAAGACTTATCGTCCGGCCGGATTATCGACCCCGGATAATGCCACATGTCCGGCCAATCCGGATCATCCGAAGGTCGCTTGGTCAGCAAAACCAGAAGTTTGGCGCCGAAGCGCCGAAAGATAACCAATTCCACAGCTGTCGTGGTCATTCGCAAGCTTAGCATTCGGAAGACATTATAAGGCATGGGGTTTGGGACTTTGTCCAAAAGCTTTTTTAAATTCTCCGTGTCAACACTGGTCCAGAAATCCACTTTTAACCTCCAAAAAATATTGTTAATATTATGTGCTTTTTTCGTTTTCGAACTTCGAAATCTATCACCTACCAAGGCGTTTGTCAAGCGTGGGGGGCTTTTTGTGTGGGAATTTTAAAGAGGTATAATAAGCAAGTCTAATGTAGATTATTAACATCTTTTTACAATCACACTTAAATTAATGGCTAGCACAAATCTTATTTATAAAATTCTACCCTCGATTTTCAACATTTTAATAACCTTTCTGCTGGCAGCGCCCTTTTATTTTCTTTTTCAGGAAAAACTTTGGTGGAAAATCGCCTGGCTAACCGTTTTTTTGCTGTATAATTTAGTTTTTGAAATAAGATATAACCGCTGTCTGGGCATGATATTATTCGGTACCCGTTATGACCAGCCGCGCAAATTGTGGCAAAAAATCGTCTACAGCATATTCTATACGCTGTCATTTTCAACCCTACTTTTCTTCCTGTGGTTTCCCTTTGACTTACTCATGGTAAATTTAATTTTTATTCAGTTGCCGTTTGTGCTGATAACCCAAACGACTTTTCACGGCTTTATAAGCGGAAATATCAAAACGATTAAATAGTGTTTTAAATGAGCTCCGATTTATTAATTTCCAATCCAAGAAAATTTGAAAACCTTAAACGACTTTTGCAAAAAGCCGGCCCTGACTCTGTGCATGTTCTAAGCGATTTTGATCGGACGCTCATCAAGGCTTTTGTCCGTGGGAAAAAAGTCGCCTCCATGATTTCGGTTTTACGGAATGAAAATCATTTAACCCCGGACTACCCCCAAAAAGCCGAGGGGCTATTCCGACATTATCATCAGATCGAAGTTGATCCGAACCTGCCTTTGGCCGAAAAAAAGGCGGCCATGCAGGAATGGTGGACCAGGCATTTTCAGCTGTTAATTGCCTCGGGTTTGACCCAGGCTGATATTGAAAAAGTCGTCAGCTCGCCCGAGCTCCAGCTCCGCAAGGGCGCTGGTGATTTTTTTGGTTTGTTGAATGAAAAAAATATCCCCTTGATCATTATGTCTTCCAGCGGCTTGGGCGGCGGCGCGATTGTAAAATTTTTGGAAAAAGAAAAATTAAATTTACCGAATGTCGAGGTGATTTCCAACCAGTTGGTCTGGGACGCAAAGGGGCGGTTGCAAAGCGTAAAGACGCCGATAATTCACGCCTTAAATAAGGATGAAACCATCCTAAAGAGTTTTCCAATTTACGAAAAAATCAGAAGCCGCAAAAATGTTATTTTGCTGGGCGACAGCCCTCACGACCTGGAAATGGTCACGGGTTTTGATTATGCTAGCTTGCTTACCATCGGCTTTTTGAACGAACAGGCCGAAAAAAATCTTGGAAATTACCAAAGGGTTTTTGATCTGATAATAACAAATGACGGGGCTTTAAGTGGTGTAAATGATTTTTTTCAAGAGTTGTTTTAATAATTCCAAACAGGGTGTATACTTGCATTTGAATTAATAAACAAATAAAAAAATGAAGAAAACAAGCTTGTCCGTTAATAAATTGGGGTTTCTGCATTCCGTCGGCGTGGTTATTTACATCCTCATCGTTGCCTGGATACTTAGCAATGCCGAAACCTGGTTCGGCCGCGCGGACAACCTCTTGGGGCCTTTAGCTTTTTTATTGCTTTTCACGCTCTCCGCGGCCATAGTCGGACTCTTGGTCTTTGGCCGGCCCGTGTATCTATTTTTAAACGGCAAGAAAAAGGAGGCCGTGAGTTTAACTTTCACCACTTTGGGATTTTTGTTCGTGGAGGCGCTTATCTTTTTCCTGACTCTGGCCACCTGGCATTAACTTAAAAAAATGAATCGGGAGGGCTCGCAAAAAAAATTCGAAATATTAGATAATTACCTACTGCGGGCTTTAGACATTGAAGACCACATGAGCTTTGCGGTTTACGGTGTTTATTTGATCCGAAGCATGTGGCCGAAAAATTTAAGCAATGAGCCATTTCAGGAAATTCTGAAGCTTTTGCGCATTCTAATCGATGACACGGAAAGACACAAAAAAATTATCAAAGGATTAATTAAACGATTGCATGAAAAACCCGGACCCTAAAACCAAAGATCAAATTTTGCGGGAAATGAAAGAAATGAAAAGTTTGGAAGAAAGCACCTGCGGCTTTTACCAAACCATTGCCAAGAGCCCGGAAATCGTGGACGAAAAAGTCAAAACCGCCTTTGATCTCATCCAGGCTGACGAACGCAAGCATGCCGCAATTTTGCAAAAAATCATTTTTTTGGTTGAAAATAATTTATAAAAAATTTGGAACCCGATGTCAAAGCCTGAATATATCACCCTGGGTGGAGGCTGCTTCTGGTACACGGAAGCAATTTTAAAAGAATTAAAAGGCGTAATCAAAATAACTTCGGGCTATGCCGGCGGTAGCGTTGAAAATCCCACCTACGAACAGGTCTGTTCTGGCACGACTGGCCACGCCGAAGTCGTCCAGGTGGAGTTCGACCCGGAAGTTATTACTTTAGAAAAACTCCTGGAAATACTTTTCGCCACGCATGACCCCACCACTCTGAACCGGCAAGGCAATGATGTGGGCGAGCAATACCGCTCCGTTGTTTTTTACCAATCTGAAGGGCAAAAAAATATTGCGGAAAATCTCAAGGCCAGGCTGGAGGCGGAAAAAGTCTTTGAACGCCCGATTATTATGCAAATCCTGCCGATGAAAAACTTTTATCCAGCTGAAGGCTACCATGCTGACTATTTCGCCAACAATCCCAAGCTGCCCTATTGTCAGATCGTCATCAGCCCGAAACTCATTAAATTCCGAAAGCGCTTTAGGAATTTACTAAAATAAATAACCCCGGGAATTTTACAATGCTTCACCGGGGTTAATAAACGATTTTTGTACTGTGCAGGATGTTTCCTTATGGTAAAGGGGCGGTGCTCCTGCGGGCTTCGTCCACACCAGGTTGACAAGCTGGCGTACACCCAAACTTGTGCCCGGGCGGGTTTCATTCTTGGTTTAAGCGACGACCGCCTGATTCAGATTGCGTTTCATAGGGGCGATACTCATCCTCCAAATGAACCGATCAAAGGGTTTAAAGAGCAAATACCTAGTTAACGCTGACCAGGCCTGAATTGAGTATAGGATCTAAATAATTCCGTGCAAGTTTTTGAAAATTTGAGCCATGTTAAAAAAGGCCAAAATGTCTGGTATACTTATCTTGCTTAAAATTAATTTAAAAACCTATGGAACCAAATCCGGGCGCTTCAATGCCGCCAACCAAGCAGGATCTTAATTCCCGCGTCTTGCAGTTGGCCGAGCTTTTGCAAATCGGCTGGCAAATCATCAAAAACAACTGGCAAAACCTGCTACTGCTGACTTTGATTATTTCCGTGCCCATGAATATCGTGGGCGAAATCATAAACCGCGTTATCAATAACGCCAACACCGACAACCTTGGTAATCTTTTTTTGGGTTTTTCTATCGGTGGCCTCGCGGTCAGCGCAGTGGTCTTAAGCCTGGCCGGGATTTTAATTCCTTTAGGCGTTGCTGCCATTGTGATGGCTGATCTTGGCGGGACTAAAATCGATTACCAAAACGCCTTAAAACAAGCCTTTGGTCGTTGGGGTGCAGGCATAAAAACCTCTCTTCTTATGGTGGTGTGTTTAATTCCGCTGGCAATTGCTTTGGTGGTTCCGGCCATTATTTTTGGCGTCTTTTGGGCATTTTCAATTTACCTGGTTATGACTGAAAACCTTTCGGGCTGGGCTGCCTTAAAAAGGAGCAAAACCGTCGTGCAGGGCCGCTGGTGGAAAGTTTTTGGCAACCTAATCGCTTTCAGTATTCTCGCCTCAATCGCGGCTTGGATTTTGCAAGTAGTGTTTTCATTTTTACCAAACGGCGCGGTGAGTAATGTGATTTTTGCCACCATCAACAGCGTTACGACGATTTTCGCAATCGTCGCCGGTTTTGCGCTTTTCAAAAATTTGACCGCCAACCAAAAATAACCAAAGGGGCCAGCGATGGACTTTCCCTGAATCCAAAAATGACTGGCCAATGTTGCGGTCTTAATTTTCGAGTTTTAATTTAACCCTTTGCTTGTGAGTCTTGATTTAATGCGCTCGGCTGTGGCATGGTCGAATTTAACTTTTATCGCCGTTGGCCTCCTAACTATTTTCTTGAGTCGCAAGTCTAAGCGAACCTTGACTTGGTGGTTTGGGCCGATTTTTATTTTAATGGGCTTAAGCTCGTTTTATCATCACTCCAGCTACACGGAATTTTCAAAAACGCTCGATTTGGGAACGATATTTCTGTTTTCCAGTCTGCTAGTGATCTTGGAACTGCGGCGATATCGTCCGCAAATTAAAAATTCTTCTTTGGCCTGGATTTATGCAACCGTTAATCTGGTTAGTTGGGCACTGATGTGCGCGGTGAACGCGATTATAGGCTTGAACATCGGCATTCCCATCTTAGGCGTCCATATTGCCGCAGCTTTAAGCTGCGAGGCCTTATGTTGGTCGAAAGCCCAAAATCCACTTCGATTGGGGTGGATTCTGGCCACCATATTGATTGCTTCCATCGCTGCGAATTTTTGGGTTTTGGACTTTGTTAAATTGGCTGGTCAAAACCACACCAACGCGCATGCCGTGTGGCATTTTTTAACCGCCATCAGCTTAGGTTTGTTGTATAATCATTTCAAGCAATTTTCGGTTAATTTTCTGCGGGCGGAGCCTTAAAAAACCAACCTTTAAGCCATATGCAAGTAAATAAAAATCTAACGCCTGAACAATATAATGTTTGTTTTTTAAAAGGCACGGAGCCGCCAGGCAGCGGTAAATATTTGCACAATAAAGCGGCGGGCGTTTACGCCTGTGTGAATTGCGGCCAAATACTTTTTGCCTCCGAAACCAAGTTTGATTCGGGTACGGGCTGGCCGAGCTTTTGGGATATGGCCGAGCCAAAAGCCGTAAAATTCGAAAAGGATTTATCTTTAGGCATGGAAAGAACCGAGGTGCAATGCGCCAGGTGCGGAGCGCATTTGGGACATGTTTTTGATGACCTGCCTCGCCAAGCGGGTAAGGCAGGCGGCCAACAGCCGACCGGCAAGAGATATTGCATAAATTCTTTAGCCCTGGATTTCATTCCAAAAAACTAGCCAGAAATAAAAAAAATTAGTATAATAAAGGCCAATTACGGCGTTTGATTTTTTAACTTATGCAAAAAATTAGAAAAGCGGTAATTCCGGCGGCGGGTCTGGGCACGCGCTTTTTACCGGCTACCAAATCCATGCCCAAAGAAATGCTGCCCATCGTGGACAAGCCAATAATTCAGTATGTGGTGGAAGAAGCTGTGGCCTCCGGCATTCAAGACATTATTATCGTCACCAGCGCCAACAAACGGCCCTTGGAAGACCATTTTGATTATCCGTATGAACTGGAGAAAAAACTGGAAGAGTCTGGCAAGTTCGAACAACTAGAAGAAGTCAGGCGCATAGCCACAATGGCGAACTATATTTATGTCCGCCAGCGCGGGCCTTATGGCAATGCTTCGCCAGTCTTAAGCGCCAAACACATCATTAATAACGAGCCGTTCGCCGTGCTCTGGGGCGATGAATTCATACACGCCAAGCCGCCGCGCTTAAAACAGATGGTGGAGGTTTACGAAAAATACGGCAAATCCGTGATTAGCGCGGTGCGCATTGAAAACCGGGAAGATGTTTCTAAATACGGCATTGCGGATGTCGAGCCAGTAGCCGAAAAGGTCTTTAAAATCCGGCAAATCGTGGAAAAACCCAAGCCCGCGGACGCCCCCTCCAATCTGGCCGCGCACGGCGCCTATATATTAACGCCGGAAATTTTCCCGCACCTAAGCGCACTAAAGCCCGGCAAAGGCGGCGAATTGTGGCTGGTTGATGCCATTAACTCGCTTATGAAAGCCGACGATGTTTATGCCAAAGAAATTGAAGGCGGCGAGTATTACGATACCGGCAACAAGTTTGATTATCTGCGCGCGAATATCGAATTTGCGCTGCAGCGCGAGGATTTGAAAGACCGCTTGGCCGCCTACTTGAAAAAAATTCTTAAATAAGCTTTATGGACTTTAAGAAAAAAATGATCATTTTGGGCGGGACGCTGGTGCTTTGTGTTGTCGGCATAATTGCCTACCGGCTTTTCACCGGCGGGGGCACGGAAACGCCGACGGCCTGCAATCAAAATCCGCCGCAGAGAGTTCAGCTTGCTTGGTGGGGCGATTTGCCCGAAGCCGCGGTCCAACCGATCATTGCGGCTTACACCGGCAGCCGCCAATATGTCAGCATTACCTACACGCAATTGGATCCGGAAACTAGCCGCCAGAAACTAATCGAGGCCTGGGCGCGAAACGCGGGTCCGGACATTTTTTCCGTCAGAAGTGAAGAATTGAAAAATTTCGCCAGCGCCGGCCTGATCAGCCCCATGCCGGCCAAAACGACTTCTTATACATACACGCTGAAAAAGACTTTGGGCATTAAAGAAGATTTGGAAATTTGCAAAGTTGAAAAGCCCGCGCCATCAATCGACACCCTGAGGAATACTTTTGTCACCGGCGCTTTCAACGATCTTTTTAAGACTAACCAAATTTTAGGCTTTCCTCTGGCTTTTGACAGTCTGGCCATGTTCTACAACCAACAATTGCTGGATGAAGCCGGCATTCTGACTCCACCCAAAACCTGGAGCGAATTTGTAAGCGTCATTCCCAAGCTGACTTTGGTGGACGACAAGGGCAAGTTGGTCAGGGCCGGTGCGGCTTTGGGCCGCAGCCTGAATGTAGCTCGCAACGCGGAAATTTTAACCGCAATTTTCAAACAATACAATATTGATTTGAGCGACAAGGCCGGCACGACCGTGACCTTTGCCGGCGCTAAGGACATTAACTCGGTTTTGACTTTAGCAACCAGCTTTGGTAACCCAACAAAAGCCACTTTTACCTGGGACGAAACCTTTCCCGACGCTATGGATGCCCTGGCACAAGGCAAAACCGCCATTGCTTTTGGCACGGCCACCGACTATGCCGACTTAAAAACCCAAACCACGGGTGCGGATATTCGGGTGACGACTTTTCCCCAGTCAATTTTAAACGGCACGGTCTTTATTGCCGATTACTGGCTGCAAACCGTGGCGCCTAAAGCCGCAGATCCGAATGTTGCCTGGGACTTTTTAAGATTCGCGGCTGATCAAGCTCAAGCAAAAAATCTTATCCAACAAATTCAGGGCACGCCGGCAATCCGCGCCTTAGTGGAAACCGCAAGTCAGGTGGCGGAAGGCGAAACTCCAGGCCCAGCCCAAACCTTCGCGCGACAGGCGGCCACGGCTTTTACTTGGTTTCCGGGTTTGAATCCGGCCAAAGGCCGGGAGGCCTTGGATGCCTTGGTGGAAGACATCGCGACCCAAAAATCCACCTCGGCGGAAGCGTTAGACCGCGCCAGCAAATTGTTTCAGCTGGCTTTAAGTTCGATTTAATTTTTTCCGGATGCGAAAAAAATTTTTCGGCGCACTAATCATACTCTCGCTTTTTTTGCTGGCTCAGCCTGCGAGCGCTGCGAATTTGCCGCAGATCCTCCCTGATTGCGATCGGACAATGTATAAAATCCAAGAAAAAATTATTGGTAGCAATGTGCCGCGGGCTTTAACAATTTACGCAGAGCAATATGGCACAGAGGAATATCCTGAAAGCCAATGGGATGTCACGGGCTATACGACAAATGTCAATTGCGGCTTCAATGATTTCTTGCAGCTTTTTATAAATCTGTTTAGTTGGGGCCTATATATCCTTTCAGCCTTGGCTGTCTTTTTCTTTTTCTTGGGCGGCGGCACTCTCCTGCTTTCCGGCGGGAACGAAGAGCGCGTGAGAGTCGGCAAAATGATTTTAACAAATACGCTTGTTGGTTTGTTTGTTGCTTTGGGCAGCTGGTTGATTGTTAATGTCGCCGTGATCGCGCTCACCGGCCAACAAAGCAATGGCATTGGCTTCATCGTGCAGAACCAGCCCTGGTTTAAAACCGATCCCAGCGCTTCTTACCCCGATTGCAATGACCCGCCCGAGTACCCCTGCAAAGACAGGGCTGGTCGGAATACCGTCATCCAAGCGCAAACCGCGCTGTTGTATGCCGGTTGCTATATTGACCCTAAGCCCGGCAACGGCGAAATTGACGGCAGTTTCGGTCCCAAAACCCTGCAAGCGTTGCACAATCTGCAGATTGCCAATGGCCAACCCCAAACCAACAGCCTGGCCGGCATTGACTTTAACAACTTCCCCGTCACCTGTACGCAGTTTCAACAAGGCTTGCCGACTAATCTGCCCTAGGTTTTCAAAAAAGGCCGGGATTGTCTAAACTAAAGGTATATGAAGAAAAAATTGGGAAAAATTCTCATCAGCACAGGAGCGGCGCTTTGGCCTTTGGCGGCTATGGCCGATACTGCAACCGAACTTTCCAATCCCTTAAGTATTAACGACCCCAAATTGTTTATTGCCCGGCTTTTGCGCTACGCCTTGGGTTTTTTGGGCATTGTCGGGCTTATAATGATTCTTTACGGCGGTTTTTTAATGCTCACCTCCGCTGGCAATGCTGACACCATTAAGAAAGCCAAATCCACCATAATCTGGGCGGCGGTCGGTATTGCCGTAGTCATTGGCAGCTGGCAAATCTTGTCTTATATCTTTTCCGCCATCAGTCAGGTGCAATAATCCCCGCACCACTTTCCAGCTCAACGCTTTGACATGCTTACTTACAGGATATTCAAGTGGGCAAACGGCTTTAACCATCATTTTAGAGTTAAGATGGAAAGTGGTGCGGGGTAAAAAATTGACAGTCGTTAATTTGTGTGGTATATTAAGCCTGTTTTCAAGACAAATTCAAAAAACTGAAGTTAAAGAAAGGGGGTGAACTATAATGAAAATTACTCGCAAGCACCTGATCGCAACCGCTGCGTCTTTAGGGGTTTTGGCCTTACCGGCCGCGGCTTTAGCATTATCTTTTGAAACCGATTTTGCCGGCTCCATTGGCTTCACCTCCACAGACTTAAAGCAAACCGTTCTTAATGTCATCAGCTTCGTTCTGGGTCTGTTGGGCTTAATCGCCGTCATCATGATTCTTTATGGTGGCTTTATCTGGCTCACCGCTGGTGGCAACGAAGACAAGGTTGGCTCGGCCAAGAAAATCATTTCTGCCGCTATCGTGGGTTTAATCGTTGTGTTGCTGGCCTGGGCAATCGTCAACTTCGTCATCAAGAGCACGGTCCAGGTTACCTCTTAAATCACAATCTCAATCAAAATCCCAAGTACCCCGACCTAATTTGGTCGGGGTATTGGTTTAATGAAAAAATGATACAATATGGCTATGCAAAAGAAAACTGCTTATTTTTGGTTGACGATCGTCGGGCTCTCAATCACAATTTGGATTCTGCTACTTGCCCAAGCCAAGCTTGGAAGTGGCAATATGAATGCTCTGGACCTGGGGATTTACAATCAAGTGGCCTGGCAATCGGCGCAAGGCGACCTTTTTGGCTTTACCATTCACCCACATTCTTATTTGGGCGACCATTTGGAATTTTTGTTCCTGCTCACGGTGCCTTTTTATAAAATCTGGGCGAGTCCGCTGGTTTTGATCTTGATTCAATCCTTGGCCGTGGTCATTACGGGCTTTTTAATTTTCAGATTTGCTCAAAGACTGCTTTCAACCAATCAGGCGCTACTATGGTCACTGATTTTTTTGCTAAACCCTTTTACCTTAAATGCTTTGGCGTTTGAATTTCACGCTGTGCTCTTGGGTTTGCCTTTCATAATTTTGGCTGCACTTGCTTATGTAAATAAAAATTATAAACTTTACTGGCTTTGGCTGATCTTAATTTTTTTAACACGCGAGGATTTAAGCCTGATCGTCGCCGGTTTCTCATTGTTGGGCATTCTGGAAAAACGGCAGAGCAAATGGTGGCTCTGGCCCGGACTCGCCAGCGCAGCCTGGCTTATGGGCGGAATTTTTCTTACTGGTAAAATTAACGGTGAGGGCTATAAATTTTTTAGTTACGGCCAAAATGTCGGCGTGACTTTGGAAGCCGGCCGGATTTTTTTGGATAAGTTTTTAAAACTTTTCCGGCCGCAAAATTGGTTTGCTTTGCTAGCGCTGATTTTGCCGGTACTGGGTTTGCCGGTTCTTGCCTGGCGGTGGCTGGCGCTTATGTTTTTGCCTTTTCTGGGAATTAGCTTAAGCAATCAGGGTTCAGGCGACATAATTTTACAAACCCATTATGTCGCTTTTTTCTTGCCGGGAATTTTTTTGGCTGCCATTTTTGGTTGGCAAAAAATTTGGGAACACCCGCCAAAATTTTTGTTTGCGCTCCAGCCTCACGCAAAAAATTTAGTAACTATTATTTTAGTTGTTGTCAGTCTTTATGGTCTGCTAACTTTTGGCCCAACGGTGGGCGCAATAAAAACTTGGAGCCAAGTTTCTTTGGCGAGTGAAAAAAAGGCTGATTTTAGCAGGAATTTAAGCGAAAATACCCCCAAAAACTTTAGTGTAGTTGCTGGCTATGACCAATTGCCGCTCTTTAGCAACCGCAGCGAGATTTTTGCAGCGCATTATGCTTTTTTGGGCAAACGGCAATATAGTGAAACGGTTTATCCTTTGCCCAAAAACTTGGATCTGGTAATAATCGACGCCCAGGAATTTATCACATATCAAATTCAATACTCGCGCCGGGCAGATCGTGAGGAGGAGTACGCCAGCGGGCCAGCTAGGCTTAAAACCCTGTTGGAATCTCGGGGTTTAAAACTCAGCCAAATTTTTGACACCCTGCTGGTTTTTTCCAAAACCGCAAACCTGAATTTAGAATTGACAACGCCTCAAACCGATTTGTCACCGGCCGGTTCAAAACCAATTAAGTTGTCGCTGGCTGAAAAAAATTTAAAGATTGGCCAAGGCGGAGTGGTTAAGCTGGATTTAAATGCCAGAATAAACCAACCATCCAATGATAACTACCAAGTCGAGCTGACATGGTACGATGAAAACCAAAAAATTTTGGAAAGTCGTTTGCTGCCTTTGGGTTATGGTTTGCAGCCAACTTCGACTTGGCAATCCACAGAAAGCGTCACCACGCATTTCCAATTGGTTTTGCCCGGGCCCAAAACCGCAAGCGGAAAAATTCGCGCCATTCTGCCGGAAGGAAATTTGATCTTAAGTGGCTGGCGCTCGGCGGAATTAAAATTAAAACCCGGCTTGCCAAGCCAAAGCGAAGAAATTGTTTTTTCGGTGTCGGTTTAGGCCTTTAAACAATTTTCTAGGTCACTTCAAAAATCAACACTTCTGCATTTTGGTAAACCGCGTTTTGCAGCAGTCCTTTAAGTTTTAAAAAACCAATCGCGGCCTCATCTTCTTTTCGTAAAAACAGATAGTTTATCCGCGCCGCTTTGAAAAAGCCCGAACGATCAAAGTCTTCGTTTTGACTAAAAAATTTTTCAACCAGCTTTGCTTTAGCTTTACTGTTTG
>QZJU01000014.1 GCA_003597955.1 Candidatus Parcubacteria bacterium | reverse complement strand
TTTGCGGGGTGGCGAGGTTTCCGAGCAACGGCGGGGCTGGCTTCCTTATTGGGGGTTTTGCTCAAAAAATGTTCGAACTTCGTCCAAAAAACACCGCCATTGCCGCGTGCGCCCTTTTTGGGGAGCAGGCGGCAATGACAAAAAAGATTCGAAGGGCAGCAGAGAGGCAAGCGTCAGCGAAGCCGAACGCCGACGGACGCGAGCGAGCGCAGCGCCCGGCGCTGCCCAGGAAACGAATCCTCTACTCTCCGCCAGAATCTAACCCCTTGCCACGGCAATGGCTAGGATCGGAACCGAGCTGGTTTTGCGTATGGCTTTCGCGCATTCCAAGAAAGTTGAACCGGTGGTCGTCACATCGTCAATAAGCACGAACCGACGCGCTGGGGTTTTGTTGGTGAATTTAAAAGCATTTTTTAGATTAACTTTGCGTTCTTCGCCCGAACATTCCACTTGGGGCTTGGTATTTCGAACGCGTTTTAAATTTGTGTTGAGTGTGACTTTAAATTTTTCACTCAGGATTTTCGCCAAAAACTCGCTTTGGTTAAAGCCCCGGCCTCTTTTTCGAGCTGAGTGCAAAGGCACGGGCAGGATCTCATCGTCCGGCTGGATTATGGCATTTAATTCCTGGCTTAGCCATTTTCCCAAAACTTGGCCAGCCGCGTAAACGCTGTCGTATTTAAAAGCATGAATAAGTTTTTGGACTAAAGGCTGTTTAAAGTCAGCTACGGCTAAATTGGCCTGGATTGGTACGGGCCCAGGCAGGGAAGTTAGTTCGATTTTAACCTGACTTAAACATTTCTCACAGGCCATAACGCCAATTCGGTTGCAACCCAGGCATCTTAAGGGTGCGATGGCGTCCAGCAAAAATTTGCCAGCCGCGGATAATTGCCGGCTAAAAGCATAAACATTCAGCATAAATTTACTCAATGCTAAAACCCGATTTGCCGACCTTAAGTTTTAAGACCGCGCCTTTTTGGAATTTATTTTCCAAAATCCCTCTGGCCATGGGATTTTCAATTTCGTCTTGAATGACTTTGCGAATAGCCCGAGCGCCTTGATCGGGCGAAAAGCCAAGTTCAGCGATTTTTTTGACAGCCGCCGGCAAAATTTGCAGTTTATAGCCTTGGGCTTCAGCAAGTTTCTGCAATTCGGCCAGGTGCAAAAGCACGATTTGTTTCACATCTTTGGCGGTCAAGGGGCGGAAAACAATGATTTTGTCGATGCGATTCAAAAATTCCGGCCGGAATTGCTCCTTTAGCTGGGCGGTCACTTGTTCGCTGATCTCCGCAAATGCTTCGTCGGCTTTTTTCTTTTCGTCTTTTTCGGCCAATTCAAAGCCGACTCTGGCATTTTGATTCAAACTTTGCAGCCCGACATTCGAGGTGAAAATTATAATGGTGTTTTTGAAATTTACTTGTTTGCCCGTGGCGTCGGTTAAGTGCCCGTCTTCCAAAACCTGCAAAAGCAGATTAAAGACATCGGGATGGGCTTTTTCCACTTCGTCAAAAAGCACCACGGAATAAGGCTTGCGCCGAATCGGTTCGGTTAATTTGTTGCCTTCTTTATAGCCGACATAGCCGGCCGGGGCGCCGATAAGCTTGGAAACATTGAAGCTTTCCCCGAATTCCGACATATCAATTCTGATCAATGCGTTTTCATCTTCAAAAATTTCCCGCGCCAGGACTTTGGCCATTTCGGTTTTGCCCACGCCCGAAGGGCCCATAAAAATAAAAGATCCGATTGGCCGGTTGTGATTTCGCAAACCCACGCGCGACCGGCGGATGGCGTCAGCAATGGCTTTGATGGCCTCTTCCTGGCCAATAATATATTTGCGCAAATTTGCTTCCAGATTCAGCAGCCGGTCGCGCTCTTCGCTGACTAGGTCTTTGATCGGCACATTGGTAATGCGATGCACGACATCGGCAATATCAACCTTTTGAATCGTACCCAAGGATTTTTGGCCGGCTTTCCCGCCCAGCAGTAAATGCTGCAATTTATTTTTCAACTTATCGCTTTGGGTTTTCAGATTCATGGCCTCTTCGAACTTTTCGCTCAAAACCGCATCGTGCTTCTTTTTTTCAATCTCGGCTAGCTGTTTTTCCAGCAGTCTTTGTTTTTTGGCCAAAACCGTGCCGCCAGCTTCCACCTTTTTCTTAGCCGCGGCTTCGTCGATCAAATCAATTGCCTTGTCAGGCAAGAATTTATCCTGCAGGTACCTTTCAGAAAATTCCACGGCCGCGGAAATGGCCTCGTCGGCAATTTTTACGCTGTGGAATTTTTCGTAATTGGGCCGCAAGCCTTTCAAAATCTGGATGGTTTCGGCCGGTGAAGGTTCGTTTATGATTATTGGTTGAAAACGGCGCTCCAGGGCCGCATCAGATTCAATGTGCTTGCGATATTCGTCCAGAGTCGTGGCGCCGATCACCCGCAATTCGCCGCGGGCCAGAGCGGGTTTTAAAATATTAGCCGCGTCCATTGAGCCCGAAGCCGAGCCCGCGCCAATGATGGTGTGGATCTCGTCAATGAACACAATCAGGTCAGGGTCGGCGGTAATTTCCTCGATCAGCTGTTTTAAGCGCGATTCAAATTCGCCCCGATACATGGTTCCGGCAACGATTAAAGACAAATCTAAGCGCAGAATTTTTTTGCCCACCAGGGCCTCGGGTACTTCACCATGCACGATTTTCTTGGCCAGGCCTTCCACGATCGCGGTTTTGCCCACGCCCGGATCGCCCAAAAGCACGGGATTATTTTTAGTGCGTCGGGAGAGAATGTGAATAAGACGCTCCAGTTCTTTCTGCCGGCCAATGACCGGATCAATGCCGGCCTGAAGTTTGGGATCGGTTAAGTCCGTGGCAAAAAAATCCAAAGCCGGGGTTTTGGAACTTTTTTTATCCCGGCCCGGCGTTTCGGTTTTTTCTTCTTCAAAAAGTTCGGTGATGTCCGGGAATTTGGTGGTGGATCGCAAAACCATTATGACTTGATTCAGCATTTCTTTGGCGTCCAAATTTTGTTCTTTCCACATGCGATTTAAAAAATGATTTTGGAGTTTTAAAAGCCCATAAAGCAGATGTTCGGTGCCAATGTAGCGGTGCTGGTATTTGGCGGCGATGATCGCGCCTTTTTCAATGGCGGTTTTGCTCTCGGGAGAAAGCTCTGGCTTGACGGAATTGGCTGGCAAAGCCAAGCCGCCGTCGCGCAATTGAATGGCTTGACGGATGAGGTCCAGGCGAATGCCGGCTTTCAGCAAAATTTCATAGGCAATCGAGCCTTTTTGCACGCCCAGCGCGTAGAGCAGATGTTCGGGGTCAATGGCTTTGGCGCGATTACCCGCGGCAAAATTCGTGGCCTTGTTTAAAACCTCTTTTAAGTGGGTCGTGAATTTGTTTAAAATCGGTTGCATAGTTGGAAAAATGTATCATTTTCCTGCCTGATCGTCAATTTTTCCGAAATCTTAAAAATTTTTAGGGACGAAAAAAGAAGAAGCGTCAGAACAGTTAAGTTTGACGCTCTTCAAAGATCTATTTTTGAAGGACGTTTCAAAAACTAAAACATATCACGTCCAAATTTTTGATTTTTATTTTCAGGTAAATATAAATATTTACCCTACACAGACATTATAGCGCAAAAAAGGCTTTTTGTCAAAGCTTATTTGGATTGTTTTTGTCGTCCCGAACTAGTTTCGGGACCTCTAAAGAGCAGGTTTAGATTCTGAAACAAGTTCAGAATGACACCCCTCTTATAAACCAAACCTACATGCTTCTTAAAATCTTAATCCTTTCCTCAACCGGCGGGTGAGTGGAGAACCAATGGCTCAAGCCCTTGCTGGTATGAGCGCCAAAAGGGTTGGCGATAAACAAATGGGCCGTGGCCGTGCTCGCCCCGCGCATTTTGCCTTCTTGTTGCCCGATTTTTTCCAGAGCCCGCGCCAAACCTTCGGGATAGCGGGTCAGTTGCGCGCCCGAAGCGTCAGCCAAGAATTCCCGCTTGCGGGAGACGGAAAGCTGGATTAAGACCGCGGCGATCGGCGCCAAGACGGAAAGGATGATGCCGACCAGGAAAAAAATCTGACCGATATTCCCGCCCCGGCTGTCTGACCGGCGGCCGCCGAAAAAGTTTATGCGAATAAACCAGTTGGCCAATAAACTAATAATACCCACCAGCACAGCCACCAAAGTCATGAAGCGCACATCGTAATTGCCGACATGGGAAAGTTCGTGCGCGATCACGCCTTCCAATTCCTCGTTCTCCAATTTTTCAATTGCGCCCTGGGTTATGGCAATGGAAGCGCGTTCCGGATTCCGGCCCGTGGCAAAAGCATTAATCATCGGTTCCGGAATAATGTAAATTTTCGGCAAAGGCAAGCCCGCGGTAATGCAGAGGTTTTCCACCAAGCGGTAAACATAAGGATTGTCTTCTTTTTTGATCGGCACCGCCCCGGCTGTCCACAGCGCGATTTTGTCCCCGCTAAAATAACCAATTAAGGTCATGAAGAGCGAGAAAATAATTGCCAGCACCACATAGCCCGTTCCGGCTTCGTAGGCTCGGCTGAAAACATACGCCAGGCCAACAATAATAATCACGAATATCGCGATTAAGA
Source organism: Candidatus Parcubacteria bacterium (assembly GCA_003597955.1). GTDB lineage: Bacteria > Patescibacteriota > Patescibacteriia > PEXW01 > PEXW01 > PEXW01. Next base: position 16,804 of record QZJU01000014.1, on the reverse strand, counting down.
AAAGACTTTTGCGTTTGTTGGAGGATATTTGGTTATAAGTTGTCATATTTTATACAATGTTATTGCGAGGGAGCAAAGCGACCGAAGCAATCCTGAAAACAAAAAGATTGCCGCGCCCCTCCCATTTGGTCGGGGCTCGCAATGACAATTTTATTACCCCGAGATTCTTATAATTCTAGAATTTCACTTCCACCGGGTTTTTCGCGGCTTCCTCGGTCAATTCAAAGAATTCCCGTTTTTTAAAGCCAAAACCGGTCGCGATCAGATTGGTCGGGAAAGTTTCCATTTTGGTGTTTAGATCCCGGACATTGCCGTTATAAAAGCGGCGCGCGGCCTGGATTTTGTTTTCCGTGTCCGAAAGTTCGTCTTGGAGCTTGGCGAAGTTCTCGTTGGCTTTTAGGTTCGGGTAATTTTCCGCTACTGCAAAGAGTGATTTCAAAGTGTCCGTGAGCATGTTTTCCGCCTTAGCCTTGTCAGCCATGCCTTGGGCGCCCATGGCCGCGGCCCGGGCTTGGGTCACCCGTTCGAAAATTTCCCGCTCATGCGTGGCATACCCCTTAACCGTGTTTACCAGATTCGGAATCAGGTCATACCGCCTCTTCAATTGCACATCAATATCTGACCAGGCTTCCTGGGTTTGGTTTTTCAGTCTGACCAAGGTGTTGTAAGTCGCCCACAGCCAGAAAATGGCCAGAGCGGCAACGGCGATTAGAATCCAAACGATGGTCATATATTTTTAAAAATTAATAATTGAATTCTAAGATTTCCTTTTAAGGATAAATTACCATGCTTAATTTTTGGGCGTTGATTTTTTCCGTGCTGGCATCCAGGGTTAAAACCACCACATTCAGGCCGACTTTCAAATCCGTTTTCTTGATCGGCACGCCGTCGCCCACGCCGTTTTTGGGAATGGTCCGAAAATCTAATTTCCGCAAAATCGTGTCTTTGGTGATGTTGGCTGTAACGGTCTTAATGGTTTCACCTAGTTTAGTTTGAATTTCAATCCCGTTTTCCAAAATTTTAGTAATCGTGCCAGAAATGGCGTTTTGTGAGGGTGAACCTGTTGAGCCGCCTTGGTTCAAATTTTGAGTGTTTGTGTTGCCCGCGGTAGTTTCCGTGGTTTCCGAGGCTTTTTTGCCATACCAAAAGCCCGCAAAAGCAAAAATGCCCAAGAGTAATAAAACCGCGGCCGTGGCTATGGCTGCCCTTTGGTGCGGAGTTTGTAATAATGGTTTTTGGTCCGGCATTATTTTTTTAGGGATTTAGGGGATTTTGGACAAATTTTAGCGGATATTGTATAATAGCTAATAGCAAGTATAATAAATCTTGGATAAATCCGCAAATTAACTCTAATATAATAATGCAAAACCAACATTTAAGTCTGCCCAGTTGGTTTAAGCTTAGCTTAACCCTGCTTTTAGTCGGGGTTTTTGGTTTGGGATTAAAACTGGTTTTGGCCGCGACTTTTGAAAACCCTACCTGTGATCCTGCAGTTGACCTGACCTGCAATGTTGAGAAGCCTTTGTTTTTAAACACGAAGGATCCAAACGCCGCACAGCAGATCTTGACCCCGGTGACTATTGGCGTCGCCGGCACGCCCAAGAATTTAAATTTGTATGGCGGTTTGATTTTGTCCGAAAGCGGGCAAGGGATTTCCACAGTATCGGGTTATTCGGGCATACCCATTAATGTCGCTAGTGCAAATGAACACGGAGTTTACGGCACGGCAAGCACCGCTGGTAAGTACGCACTTTACGGTGCGGGTACTAATTCCGCATCTGGGGTTTTTGCCAGTACGGTTGATGGCAATGCAATTTACGCCCAAGCAATAGCGCCAGCCGGGTTTGCAGGAACCTTCATAGGCAATGTGGATATTAATGGTACTTTAAGTGTTGATAGCTTAACGGTTGGCGGGCAGAGCATTGGCGGCGGAGACGAGACTTTACTTGAGACCTTAACGGCCAGTCAGATTGACAAGAGCATTAATATTAAGGATGGGGTTTTTGGCGGAAATGCTTATCGCTTAGAGTCTTACCAAATTTTATATTCGTTAGCTGGGGCACCCACTGATTCAACCTGGTTACTTTTGCCCCAAGATAAATCTGAATATCGGGAATGCGCCGCGGGGGTATTTTCCGGTAATTTATTAGTAGACAATCCTACTGCGCAAAATATAAAAATTCGAGTTAAGATTTTGTATTCCAGTCAAACGGTTAGCTGTTCCGGCGATACAACCCCGCCAGAGGCACCAACCATTGCGGTCTCACCTGAATTTTTTAATCCCAACGTTAGCCGTAACTATATTGGTCAAGGTTCGGTGACCATAACCGCCACTTCACCCGATGCTGCTACCGAGGAAATTGCAGAAATTACCATCAAAATTCAGAATGGAGCGAATGCAGCCCAGCTTGTGCAAACTTGCACCAGCAGCCCCTGTGTTTATAATTGGAATACCACTGGTTTAACGGCGGTGCAGACAATTTACGCCCAGGCTAAAAATACCTCGGATTTATTGAGCCCAGAGTCAAATCGGTTAGATTATATCGATTACACAAATCCAGTTTTAGCTTTTAATGTACCCTCGGCAAATCCAGCCACGGTTTCCAGTCAAATTACCTTGACCACCCAAGTTTTGGATAGCGGTTCTGGTTTGAAAGACATGCCAAATGGTGTAAAGTATTATATTTGTACTAGCACCCCCTGTAATGATACTACTGGTATCTTGCTCACCGATTTTAGTAATAACAGGAATTATGCAACCTTAACTAGTGGTACGGTCTTTAACGGTTTTTGGAATCTCGTTTTGAATACGACCGACCGGGTCAACGGCACATATTATGTCGTGGCTGTGGCCGAAGATAATGTTGGCCGAAAAGGGACAGCATCCAAGACTTTGAATTACAATAATAACCCAATCTGTGGCGCGTCCAGTTGTTATACTATTCCAAATACAACCATTCACGAAACCTCCTGTTGTGTGGGTAGCTATCAGTGTTATAATCCGGTGACTCATTATTGCTGTAGTGGCGTTGTTGGTTCGAGTCCTTGCGTTCCTCCCGGCGGCGGATAATTTACCACCAATTCAATTTGACCCAAAAGCCCTAGTAAGAATTTAGGGCTTTTTGTGATATAAAAAATTCTCAAGTCCCAGCTTACTTCCCGTCCGCTACGAGTCGCCAGCGAAATACAGCGAGCATGCCAAAACCCTCGGCAGTTAAAGAGGGGGGAGTTATAGCAATGATTTTTTTATAGCAATTATAATTTGACTTTTTGGCGATTTGATGGTAAAATATAAAGGCTTGTTAAAGATAAAAAGCCAAAATTTCTAATGCGAAAAAAACGCTTACTAAATAGTAAAGTAAGAGCTTGGCTAATGTTTAGCCTGGCTTTTTTGGGGATTTTAGTTTTTACTCCCAAGGTCGGAAATGCGGCTTTGACTAATCCAGCACCCGTAGTTATGGGCTCAATTTATGGTCGACTTCAAGCTCAAAACTATGATTTAGGTCGGCGCGACACAGTTTCTGGTGCAATAACCGAGAGATCTTGGCGGCCCGAAAACCAGAAAAATCGGAAAGTATTGTACATTAACCCCAAAACCGATTATCGGCTATTGGTCGTGGCTTTCGTAAACACCGGCGCTTGCACGGGCAGCAGTCCAACTCGGGTTTGTCAATTGGAATTCCGGATGAGTAGTAATAATGGTCGAACTTGGTCGCAGGCCCTGACTGGTGCTACCACAAGTTTGCCGATTATGGGTAATAAATTTGAGTATACTTTGTATCCAGACCCAAACGGCAAGGATTTTTGGGTTTCTTATACATATGCTTTTCAAAATCCTTATACTTCAGGTAAGATTGCCAGGTTAATTTGGGAGGAGGGTAGTTTGATGTGGAGTATTAGTACTCAAAAAGATCCGGCATCGAATTTTGATCCAGGAACATGCGATGTTCCAAGCAGTTCATTTTCATCGGTCGGCGTCGGCGTACAGATTTTAGCTGATGGCTCACGGAGAATTTGGGGTTTGGTTTCTTGTGGAACTGGTAATAGAAATTATTTTGTCGTATATACTACTGAAAGTAATTTTGAAAATGTCGGCTGGAGCGGGAGTTGGACAAACTCATTTAATTATGGATTTACGACACCATTGTTATTTAGTTCGTCTAATACTCGTGGTTCAGAGCCAAGAGCGCTTTTTTTTCCTGTTGGTAATAAAAAAAATCCAGCCATTATTTATTCAAAACCAGCAAAGGTTGTTTTTAAGATCGAACAAATTTGCGGTGTTTATACAACAACTTGTGTGTCAGGAGACGGTCAGCCTTTGAATCTAAGGGTTTTAAAAAGTCAGTATGATACGGTTTGGCAAAGTACTTCTGGGCCGACAATTGCCCTGGCAAATTTCGCCGGCATGGAGGTTTATTATTTTGAGCAAGACCCGTGCGCGGCAAATGACAACGAGGTCTGTCATGGTTTTCGGGCCGGCGATTTGGAAGTCGCCAGCGCTCAATATCAATTTGATTTTACCGTGGGTTCAGGCGCGACCGGCGATTTGACTGGCAGGATGGTGGTGGCTTATGAAGGCGGCAAGACCTACAACAACGTGGAAAAAGAAACACCTGAACCTTATGACAAAAAGATAAGGGCGCAAGCATGTAGCATAAGCATTGCAACAGACTTAGCCCAGACTTCAAGTGTGGATTGCGCGGGCGGTGAGGAATGGAGCTTGGGCAATAATAATTATTATTCGCCGAGTGTGGGGTTTTTTGGCCAGCATGCCAATGGCCAGCCCAAAGCTTGGGTCGCAGCAAGAAATACGAATAATAACCAGCTGACAATTTTTGAAGAGTTAAATCCGCCAAGCCTGGGCTGGGGCTGGAATCCAGCCAGTGATCAAACGGTTTCGGTTTTTGCACAAACCCCTTCAATAGCTAACTTCGTGCCTTATGATGCGCTTGATCCATTTGTAATCAACTCGGGTCTGCCGCCGATAATGTGGTCGCAGATTGGTTCGCAAAGAGTCAGTTTTTCCGCGAATTTGGGCGGAACCAGCATTGGCCCAAGCGAAGCTGCAAATCCGGTGATGGGTTGGGGTTGGTCATCGAATTTCGGCTGGCTTTCATTGAATTGCGGCAATAACACAGATTGCACGGATTCGACTTATGGCGCCGGCATTGGTTTTGTTAATAATACCGTGCCAGCGGCTACGGCGGTTGCGCCAAACGGCTATCGCTTTGGGGGCTATGCTTGGTCATCAAATGCCGGTTGGTTAAGTTTTGAAAGAAAGGAATCAGTAACAGCCGCAAACCCCCACGGCAATCCTCCTGGTAATGCCTATCATAACAGCATATTAAGTGATGGTACGGTAGCCTTGGCAAAATACGACCCAAGCACGCAAAAGGTTTATGGCTGGGGCAGGTTTTTGAATTTGTGCGATTTGGATTCCGGCACTGGGCGTTGCACGAATGATGACGAAGGCTGGATTAGGTTAAGAGGGTATTTTAAAGTTGATACAAACCCTTCTGGAACTTTGACCGTTGCTTGTAATCAATGCTCTTCTTTAACTTTAAGCAGCGCAGATATTGTAAATTTTGGGAGTGACGGCGCCACCGGTATCGCGATGTTGGATAGTGAGTATGTTAAATATACCAGGCAAGGCAGTAATGGTTTGGCCTTAGATCCGGGTTTTGTTGGGAGTTACCCTGCGGGATCAATTATTACAAATGTTACCAGCCAGGAATACGGCGTGGAAGCATTTTGGAGCGGAAGTTTTTATGAATTGTACGGTTGGGGCTGGAGTGACAGTTATGGCTGGATTCAGTTCAGGCCTTTAATTTTTTTGGGCTATGCCTGGCTGGAAACCTTGTTCGGGAATGTGTATTCCGTGGAAGACATCATGCTCCCCAAACCAGAAAAAAAATCCGGGGAAGCGATAATGTGCGATTACGATGGCGACGGAACTTTTGACGATGAATGCGCGGTTAGCACTTATCGCATCGAAGCCAGCGGCAACATTACCCCGTTTACTTTGCCGGGCTCGGGTTATACCACGGGCTTGCCCACCTCGCATTTTTTCGGCTCCGCGACCGGAAGCAAGCCTAAAATTGAATATCCATCCAGCCAGTCGGTTATCTACCGGAATGTTTTGGGTAAATTGGATTTGGCTGGCTTGATTGGTTTTGTCAGTAACCCGATTGGCTTGCAGTACTTAAGCGGTACAACCCCAAAAATTGTTAACACGGGTCAAAATCGTTTTGGGAATTCGCTTTTTGAAACCAGCGCAAAAACCGGAGAAGAGCCGACGGGTTTAACCACGACCGGCACCTGGACCAGTTCTTTATTGCAGGGCTTGAAATTTTCAACCACTCAAGACGCGCAATGGGCAACTCATGTGCCGCCTTTGCAAAAACTTGATAGTCAAGTCATTCACATTAGCGGAGATTTTACCGTGGATGGCGGCAATGGGAAATATGTGACGCGGGATGTCGGGGCAGGTACATTAACCGTTAATGGCGGTGATTTTCCTACGCCTTCGGCTCAATACGTACAGGGCGGCACGACTTATGATCGGCCGAATTGCGCTGGTTGCGCTCTAGTTATTGACCCAGGCACGGCTAATGAAGAGTATGTGTCTTACACGGGTTATGATTCAGCCACCAAGCGTTTTTCAGGAGTCCAAAGCCTGACAAGCGTAAAAAGTCATGATACGGAATCCACTGTTAGGTTTGCCTGGCGTCTGCCGTTTACCACAGGAGAAACCAGCGCCCAAACCACGACAATTGTAGTGGACGGAAACCTAAAAATTAATTATAATATAATCAGTTCTGAACCCAATTCGCCGTCAAAAATCCGGGATGTGCCAACCATTGCTTTTGTGGTTAAGGGTGATGTGGAAATTGAGCCAACGGTGAATCAGTTGATCGGTGCATTCATTGTTATGGGCAAAGAAGATGGCACTGGCGGCGCCTTTAAAACCGGCAATGATTTAGCTTATTGCCCTACTGGCACTGGCGGCAGCCAAAAATGCATCCCTTTACTTGTGGAGGGGCTGATATTGGCCAGAAGTTTCGTATTAGAAAGGTACGGCTCAAAGGATTTAACTTTGCCCGGAGAGAAGATTATCTATGATCAGCGGCTGTATCTCAATCCTCCCCCGGGTTTGGCCGATGTAAGCAAAGCCTTGCCTAATCCTACCCGCACCCAACCTTAAAAAATTATGCCTTTATTTTCAATCAAACAAAGTTATTTAGGCATTGACATCGGCGGTTCTGCCATCAAGCTGGTGGAATTGAAATCGGTGAACAACCGGCCGACTTTGGTGACTTATGGTTTTGCCGAAAAACGCAGTGATTTGCTGAAAAACAGCGTTTCCGAGGAAATGCGGGCGATCGTGGAGGCTCTTAAGCAGGTGACCAAGGCCGCGCGGGTCAGCTCCCGTTTGGCCGTGACGGCCCTGCCCAGTTTTACGGTTTTCAGCTCCATCATTTCCCTGCCGCAGATGTCCAAAAAGGAATTGATGTCCGCAGTCAAATGGGAAGCCAAGAAATTCGTGCCTATGCCCGTGGAAGAAATGATTTTGGATTGGGAAGTCTTGAAAGAAGACTCTTTGGCGGCCAAAGTTTCCGGCATAAACGCCCAAGGTCAGGTGAATCACAAAGAAGCAAATATGCCTTCCCCGGAAACGGCAGGCAAAACCAGCGCGAAAGATTTGAAAGTTCTGTTGACCGCCGCGCCGAAAAATTTGGTGCAGAAGTACATGGAAATTTTCAAAGCCGCGGACTTGCAGTTGGTGGCTTTGGAGACTGAGGCTTTTTCCGTGGAGCGGTCCTTAATCGGCCATGACAAAGCGCCGATCATGATCGTGGATATCGGTGCGATTGCCACGGACATTGTGGTTTTCAGCGAAGGCATTCCCATGCTGACCCGCTCCATTGATGTGGGCGGGGACACTATTACCAAAACCATTGCCAGCACGCTTAGGGTCAATCCGGAACGGGCGGAACAGTTCAAACGGGATTTCTTCATTTCCACCCAAACGGCCAGCCAAAGCAATATTCCTAAAGCAATTGAATTCGTGGTGAATTCCATTACCAACGAAATTCGTTATGTTCTGAATTTGTACCAGAACCAAAATACCGGAAGAAATATTGAAAAGATAGTTTTGGCCGGCGGTTCGGCCTTCTTAACGAATCTGCCCGAATACTTCACCAAGCTTTTCAATATCCGAACCTACATAGGCGATCCCTGGGGTCGCGTTGCTTATCCCGTGGAATTGAAGCCAGTTTGGAATGAAATCGGGCCGCGTTTTGCCGTGGCGGTCGGACTGGCATTGAGGCAACTGGGATCTTAATTTTTTATTATGGATTCATCCATCAACCTTTTGCCGGAAAAGGATAAACAGTTAAAAAAAGAGGTTAAACCGAAACCCCCGGAAATTGAGATGACCGAACCGAAAGACCGGGTCTTTGGCGAACGCGTGGTGAAAATGGGCGGGGTTTTGGAATTTTTTAAGTCAATCTTTAAACGCAAACCCCAGCCCCTGCCTAAAATAAAACCCGCTGAACCCAAGCCCGCGCATGCGCAAAGCATTCAAAAAACCGCTGGCCCATCCGGGCCAGTGACGAAAATTGAAACTATGACCGACCGTTTAGGTTTGGCAAAACCGCCGGTCTCTCCAAGCGAAGCGCCAAAGCCGTCAGGGCCAAAACCGGTTGGTTTTTTTCGTCGCTTTTTAAATCGATTTCAAGGTCAAATCGGAAAACCCAAGCCCGAAGCCAGCAAGCCTGCGCCAATACCAGCCAAGCCCGTGATCCGGGCGCCCCGGCCGGAAACGCGCAAACCAAGCTGGACGCCGCCACCCACCCCAAATGCGCCAGCAAAAATTTTCAGTCCGACTTTAAACCAGATCAGTAAACCCGCGGTGCCTCCGCCGCCACCGCCTCCGCCACCACCCGCTTACAAGCCGGTAGCGCCCGCAGAAGTGAAACCAAAAATGCCCAGCGCACCGTTGGCGCCCGAGCAAAAAATTCCAGAAAAACCGCAGACCGATTTTACGCCACGCCAACCAATTTTGGGCAATGGACTGAATGTAAACTTGGTGCCCGAAGAATATCAGCCCAAAACCGGCCCGAAGTCTAAAATTTATTTTGCGCTGACTTTGGTTGGCCCCGCGGTTTTGGTGGCGGCAATTTCTTTCGGACTTTGGCTGTATACGAACAATATTGAAAAAAAGTTGGCCAGTCTGGACGAACAGCTTCAGCAAGTCAACGTGGAAATCGAATCCAATATGACAGGGACCTTAAAATATGCGCAAACCTTACAGCAGAAAGCCAACAGCGTCCGCCAGATTTTAAATCAACACATTTATTGGGACAAGTTTTTTGAAGAATTGGAAAAGTACACCCTACCAACCGTAACTTACGGGAATATGTCCGTGGATGTTAACGGCTCAGTCAGTTTAGCGGCCACGGCCAGGTCTTTTGATGATGTCGGCCGGCAACTCTTGATTTTCCGTCAGGCCGTGGATTTTGTGACCGAAGTCAACATTTCTTCGGCGGCCCGCTCGACCCAAGCCACGCCGACGGCAGGCACGCCGCCATCTGGCCAGCCAGCCCCAACCGAAGAAATCGTGACCTTTGCCATTTCTTTAAAGGTCAAGCCGGAAATTTTCGTTAAGCGTTAATCGCATGAAATTTAATCCCGCAAAAATTCTAAATTTTTTCTCTCAGCACCTCTTTGGTCTGGGCATTGCCCTGGGCGTGGCGATTCTGTTCTTGGGCTTCGTGTGGTTTGTAATTCCTCAATACCGCGAAGCTAAGGAACTGGGCGGTTTAAATTACACGCAGAAGCAGAATCAGTTGGAAGCCGATCAGGCCTATTCCGAAAAACTCAAGGCGTTGCGCCAAGATCTGAACAGCATTCCCCAAGAAAACATTGACCGAATTGCTCTGGTGATTCCTAAAGGCAAAGATGTGCCCGGCATTTTTAAGCAAATGGAAAAATTCGCGGACGCAGTAAACATGTCTTTAATGTCCGTGGCGGTAAGTGATGGAGGGGTAATTACTACAGCCAGTCCGAGCGAATCCGTAGCAGCCGCCAGCGGACCGCAAATCCGTACCCTTTCAATCGCCGTGACTTTGGGCGGCAGTTTGAATTATCCTCGCATGAAGGGCTTCTTAAGCACGCTTTCCAAGCAGGCCCCGATTTTGGATCTGACCAGCATCACTTATTCACCCAGCACCTCGGCGGCGCCCACCAGCTACAGCTTCAGTTTCCGGTCGTACTATTTTGAATAAATTTATATGTTAGTTCAGAAGCAAGCCTCAAAAAAAATTCGAAATATGCTCCTGGTGGGCGGAATTTTGCTTGCTGGCATTTTGGGGTATTTGGTTTACGACAGATTTTCCACTTCGGGCAGCGAAGCTCTGGATAATGCGGTTAACCCCAACCGGCCGGCCTTGCCCAAAGATTACGGCCAAACGCTTTTTAGCGACCCCAGATTTTTTGAGCTTCAGCCTTTGGTCGGGACGGATTTGGTGGCGCAGGTTGAAGCGAAAACTCCGTCAAATACTTTGCCCGCCCCGGAAAAATTTCAGGTTTTTGATATGCAATCCGGCAACCGCCTGCTGTTTACTTGGAATAAGCCCGCCGATCCAAAAGTTGAAATGGCAACGGCCATTCGGATAACCAGGGCACAGGGGAATAATAGCGAGAATATCGCCCACCTAAAACCCACTGCCACCCAATGTGTTTATACGGAGGCTCAAAACCTTCAGCAAAGCATTTTCTTAGCCTACTACATCCAGGAAAAGCTCATTAGTTCCACCCCCCAAATTTTTGGTCAATCAGGCCAGGTTGGCGGAGCTGTGCAGGTCAGCGCCAACGTAGACGGTTTTGTAAAATTAAGTTGGTCTAATCCGGCTGACGCGAGCGTTGAAAAAATTGAAATTTATCGTTCAGATAAAGCCGGCGAAACCGGCAGATTGCTTGCCAGCCTGGAACCCAGCGTGGTTGAATATACGGACGCTGGTGCCAAGTCGGGTTTGTATTTCTACACCCTGGTTTGGGCTTCGGAAATCGTCATTGGTCGGAGCGCGCAAGAACCGGCCACGGCCACGGATTCCAGCGCACCAGCCGCGCCTCAAGGCCTAACCGCGAAATACAATGAAGAACTCGGCGGCATGGAATTATCTTGGCAACCCTCCAGCGCTTCAGATGTGATTCGTTACGAGGTGTATCGATCAGATGTCAAAGGGCAGTTAGGCCAGAAAATCACCCAGATCGAAGCGGCGGCAAGCGCCGGTTTGCCCAAACAAGCCTTGGGCTACATCGACAAAGGCGTGGCCCAAGACCAAGTGCGGTATTACAGCGTTATTGCCGTGGATGCGGCTGGCAATAATTCCACCCAGCAGACTTTGGGCACCAGCGGAAACGCTAATCCTTTTGGCGAATTATGACCGCAACCCTGAATCACACTGACTTGAAAGACACCGCCACCACGCTAATGGAGCGCGGGGTGATTAGCAAAGCGCAATTAGTCGAAGCGCAGAAATTGGCCAGACAGAAACGTGTGCCCGTCACCCAGGTTTTAGAAGAAAAAGGCTTTGTTAAAGACGAGGATCTGGCAAAAGCTCGGGCTGAAGTTTTTCAAATACCCTACGCGGATTTACACGGCCGAGTGATTTCTTCCGATTTGCTGAATATCATTCCGCGCGACATTGCCAGAAATTACCAGATGGTGGCCTTTGCCAAGGAAGGTCGGAAGCTCTCCGTGGCCATGGTTGACCCAGCGAATTTTCGTGCTTTGGAGGCAATTGAATTTATTGCCCGGAACAATAACTATGTTCTGGATTACCATGTGGCGTCTTACGGTTCCATATCCAGCATTTTGAAGCAGTATGCCAGCTTAAGCGCGGAGGTGGAAGAAGCTTTGGCCGCTACCACGCCAGTCGAAAAACCAAAAATCAGTCCTTTGGACGAAATCAGTTTGGCTGACAAAGGCATTGAAGAGGTTATCAAGACGGCGCCGGTTTCCAAAATGGTAGCGGTAATTTTGCGACACGCAATCGAAGGCAACGCTTCCGACATTCACATCGAACCCACCAGCGAAGGTTCGCGCGTGCGCTACCGGGTTGATGGCATTTTGCACACCTCAATCAAGCTGCCGCCGTATGTGCACGCGGCCATTGTCGCACGCATCAAAGTCATTTCTAATTTGAAGCTTGACGAAACCCGTTTGCCCCAGGACGGACGCTTCCACACCGAAGTCGACGGCAAGTCTATCGATTTGCGGGTTTCCACCCTGCCTTTGATGAATAATGAAAAAGTGGTGATGCGGATTTTGGATTCTTCCTCGCAACATTTGAATTTGGATGATTTGGGCTTTATCGCTCGGGAAAAAGAAGCTCTGGTAAAATGTCTGGAATCAACACAAGGTATGGTTTTGAGTACCGGCCCCACGGGTTCTGGAAAATCCACCACCCTATACACTTTGCTGGGCATGATCAACACCGAAGATATTAATATCGTGACTTTGGAAGATCCGGTTGAATATCACATGGAGGGCGTAAATCAATCCCAGATTAACCCTGAAGTCGGCCTGACTTTCGCCAATGGTTTGCGTTCCATTTTGCGGCAGGATCCGGATGTGGTGATGGTGGGCGAAATTCGGGATACGGAAACCGCGGAATTGGCCGTTAATGCCGCCCTTACCGGCCATCTGGTTTTTTCCACTCTTCACACGAACGACGCCTTCGGAGCCGTGCCTCGCCTGATTGATATGAAAGTCGAACCCTTTTTGATTTCCTCCTCACTTTCGCTAATCGTCGCGCAGCGGTTGGTCAGGCGTATTTGCGAACATTGCAAAACCACCCAGATCGTGCCCGAAGCCACCCGCAAAGAAGTTTTGGAAACCTTGAAAAAGGCGCCAGCCGAGTCTTTCCCCAAGGGCCTGGATTTAAGCAAGCCGATCAGTTTTTCTTACGGCCGCGGTTGCGTCCGCTGCGGCAATAGCGGTTATAAGGGTCGGATGGTGGTGGCCGAAGTGTTGGAAATCACCGAGCAGATGCAGATGATAATTACCAGCGGTTCAAAACTGCAGGACATCAAAACCGAAGCGAAGCGGCAGGGCGTTTTGACCATGAAAGAAGACGGCTTTGTGAAAGCCATCTTGGGCTACACCACGGTGGAGGAAGTTTTGCGAGCCACCCAGGAATAAATTTTAGCTCGTTTAAGAAAATTAAGCACTATGCCAACTCCACAATCTAGGAAAAGTTCTAATAAGAACGGAGGGGACAGAAATCAGAAAAAAACCATCTTGTTGGTTGAGGACGACACTTTTTTGGCCGGGATGTATGTGACCAAGTTGGAATTGGAGGGGTTTCGTGTGCTGCTGGCTAGCGATGGTGAGCAAGCGGTAATTTTGGCCAAGAAGGAAATTCCGAATTTACTGCTTTTAGACATTGTCTTGCCTAAAAAAAGCGGCTTTGAGGTTTTGCAAGAGCTTAAAGCCAATGGCGCAACCAAGAATATCCCCGTGATTTTACTGACAAATCTTGGACAAAAGGAGGATGTTCAAAAGGGTTTTAAGCTTGGCGCCAAAGACTATTTGATCAAGGCCCATTTTATGCCCTCGGAAGTAGTGGCCAAGGTTAAAAGATTGGTTAAGTGACAAATTCTTATTTGTCATCCCGAACTGGTTTCGGGATCTATCTATTTTTTTAAAGATGCCGAAATAAATTCGGCATGACAACAAATACACATGTTAACCTCCGAACAACAAGCGATTACCAGAATTTTAACGCAAGCGACGCAGTATCGGGCTTCGGACATTCATCTTGTGCCCGGCAATCCGCCAGTTTTAAGGGTGGACGGAAAATTAATGCAGCTGGATCAGGAAATGATTATCAGCACAGATTTATTAAAAAGCTACATTGGTTCTGTTCTCTCGCCCGTCCAGCTTAAAAGCTTGGAATCCGAAAAAGACATACGGGTCACTATTTCCCTGGAAGGCAAAATGCGTTTTCGGATGATCGCCATGTATCAAAAAGGTAATTTGTCTTTGGATTTGCGGTTTATTCCGGATGTGATCCCGACTTTGGCCGAGTTGGGCTTGCCAAAAGAATCGGAGAATTTTGCTCGGGCCCCCCACGGCTTGGTTTTGATATCTGGACCTTTCGGCTCGGGCCGGACCACCGCCATGGCGGCGATGTTGAATTTGATTAATCAAGAGCGAGTTTGCCACATCATTACCATCGAACGACCGATTGAATTTCTTTTCGCCGGCCAAAAGAGCATTATCGAGCAACGAGAGGTCGGCGTTGATGTCAAAACTATGGAGCACGCACTCGCTCTTATCGAATCCGAGGATGTGGATGTTGTAGCGATTTCCGAACTGGAAACCGACACGGATTTGCGTGCCTGCGTTAATGCCCTCCACAGCGGGCGCTTAATCTTAGCAACTATTACTGCCGATTCTTCCGCGCAGGCCATTGAACGGCTGGTGAACGCCTTTCCTCTGGCCGAACAGGAAGCCGCGCGCAAGATTATCGCCGACGCATTACAGGGCATTGTGAATTTGCGGCTGGTGCCCCGGGTGGGCGGCGGTCGGATTTTGGTTTCGGAAATTTTTGCACCCACCAGCGCTTCCCGTGCAGTCATTCGCGATGGCCAATTTCTGCAATTGGCCAACACCATTCAAACTTCCCGTCAGGAAGGCATGGTGTCCTTAGACCGGTCTTTGGCGGAATTGGTTCGGGTGGGCGATATCAAGCCCGAAGACGCCGAAGCCGTGGCAATCGACCCCCAGAGTTTAAAACAGATGATAAACCGCTAAAATATGGCGATTTTTGACTATCGAGCGAAGAATTTGGCTGGCCAAACAGTTGAAGGCGCGGTAGTAGCGCCAACTGACGGCGTGGCTTACGATACTTTAAGGGAAAAACAGCTAACCATAATTTCCCTGAAAGAAAGGCCAAAGACCGCCAAATTTTTGGGCACGAATTTATTCAGCCGCGTCAGCATCAAAGAGCAGGTGATTTTCGCCAGGCAGTTGGCTGTGATGATTGCAGCAAACGTGCCGATCGTTCGGGCATTGCGGATCCTGGTCAGGCAAACCAAGAATGTGCATTTTAAAATGATTCTTTCGGATGTCTTGGACGAAGTCGACGGCGGCGCTAAATTGTCCACGGCCATGGCGCGCTACCCGCAAGTTTTCAACACTTTTTTTGTTTCCATGGTCCGTTCCGGCGAAACCACGGGCAAATTGGACGAAGTGCTGGTTTACCTGGCCGACCAGAAAGAAAAAGATTACGGCATCATCAGCCGCGTAAGGGGCGCTTTCATTTATCCGGCGGTCGTGCTTTTTGCAGTAGTCGCTGTGGGCGTGGTAATGGTCATTTTTGTTTTGCCGAAGCTCCTGACAATTTTTGCCGAAGGCGGAGCCGAGCTGCCGGTCACGACCAAGATGCTGATCGCGGTCAGTGATTTTGTTAGGAATCAATGGTATGTGGTGGTGTTAATTGTTGCTGCTGCGGTCGGGGCGTTTATGTGGTGGCGCCGGACCGAGAACGGCCGTCGGGTTTTGGATATTCTTAAGCTTCGCACGCCCATTGCCGGAAAAATTTTCACCATGATTTATCTCACTCGGCTTTCACGTTCGCTTTCCACGCTTCTGGGTTCGGGTGTGCCGATTTCCCAAGCCTTGGCCATTACCGGTGAGGTTGTTGGCAACCATACCTATCAAGCTATCATTCAAAGAACCATTCAAGAAGTAGAAGACGGTAATTCCATTACCACAGTATTTGTTAAAAGCAAGCAGGTACCTTTGATGCTTTCCCAGATGATGGCCGTGGGCGAACAATCCGGCCGCCTGGATCAGGTTTTGCTGAAAGTCGCCCAGTTTTACGAAAACGAGCTCGATGGCCTAATCCGCAATTTGGTTTCCTTAATTGAGCCGTTAATTCTGCTTTTGATGGGCGTAGGCGTGGGCTTTATGGTGTCTTCGATTTTACTGCCGATTTACAATGTCAGTAATGCTATTCAGTAAATATGTGGTTAAAAAGATCTGTCTTTGCGAAGCAATCTTGCTCTCAATAATTTAGTTGAGCAACTCGGCGAGTAACCTGGCCGCCAAGCCGGCATGGCAGGCGGGGCTGGCCATCTGCCCGTTAAACAACACAAAAGTGTAGTAGGTGCAGACCTTGCTCTGCCAGCCTCGTCTGCGCTCTGCCGGGCCGATTATTACTTGGGCCAGCAAGCTGGCCACCTACTACCCATATTAAACAACAAGGGGCTAGCAACGACGAATGAAGACAGGCGTAGCATTGGTAGGCGCAGAGCTTGCTCTGCCTGTGCAAACCCTGGCCAAAACCCAAAAAAATTGCTATACTAATTACATATCTTGTCGTGGCATGCAGGTCCCACCTTGAGTCCGTTAATATGAATTCAGGGCTTCGGTGGGTAAATCCAGCACCACTTTCCATACGTAAGTTTCTTTAGAAAAGGATATTTATCCCAATAAATACCCTTAAAAGAAGATATAGTCTTATTTTGGAAAGTGGTGCTGGATAAATCCTCTAAAAAAGGTCTTATCCTCCAAAGCCCTTAATGAACTTTGGGGCAAAGGAGGGGATGGGTGATTCAGTACTGATCACTGATCCCCAAAAACTTACATGTTGCGCTAACCTGAAAGGGGGTGACAGAAAATGACAAAAAGAAAAGGTTTCACTTTAATTGAGTTATTGGTGGTTATTGCCATCATCGGCATTCTGTCAGCCGTGGGTTTGATCGCTTTGAATGGCGCTCGGGAAAA
>QZJU01000010.1 GCA_003597955.1 Candidatus Parcubacteria bacterium | reverse complement strand
TTTGCTCCTTTACTTCAGGAGCTATCGAGTGATGTTTTTTCATATGCCCATACGTTAATTAGTCTAGACCGTCGTGTCTAGTATATGGGGGTCAGTACAACGGTTCTGCAGCGAGTGGTGGGCGACGGTGGGCCCCGGATGGATGAGATTCTCAGGCACAGCCTCTATGCCCTGACGGAACGGGCGGGATCGACGCTCAAGGACTTCGAGCCGCTGCTGGACCGGCACGATGGCCGGCCCTGAGGGGTGTATGCACCACTTGTACGCGGTTTACGTCAGATCAGACGGCGTTGTCCAGCCTTGTAGTGGTGTCGACGTGCCCCTTGGTCGCGTTCCCGAGGAGAATCTCTCCGTCATCATTCAAGGGTCACGCGAGCTGCGATTGTTGCGGGGCATTCGAATGAATATCACTGGTCATTGCAAGACTTGTGAACTGGCCGGTACATGCTATGGCTGCCCATCAGTTTCGACATACCTTTGCGGTGAATGTCCTTAATAACGGCAGTGACATCGCAAAATTGAAGCAGCTTCTTGGCCACCGGGATATTCGTATGACCGCAACGTATCTCCGCTGTCTACCAACAAGCGCCATGCGCGGGGATGTGGAGACGCTTACCCTTGATAATTTGGTGTAAGAATGGTAAAGTGTGTTGGTCGCATCTTACTAACCAAATACTTCAATCGTTGCAGTACGTCTTTTCTTGGAATCTTGGACGGTTTTGCACCGCCCACTGAGCGCAGGAAACAGGTCCTCCAGATCTCCTGCGAGCGACGCGCGCAAACGATGATTTCATTCGTAAGGTTAGCCACAAAATCACCTTTTGGGCATCGGGGCCATTGATGGTAAGGAGTAGGTCGCCGGTTCAATTCCGGCCATCGGCTCCAGCCTTCACTCCTCGTTTCACTCGGAGCTTCGGCCGGCAGGCCAGCTCGTTTCATTAGTGCGCGCCTCGTTCGCGGAACCTCGAAATAACAGCGCCAAGAAAATTCACCGTTAGAAATTCAGGATTTTAATTATTAATATTATATGTCTCAAGAAAACTTAATAAAATTAGAATGTTCAGCGTGTAAGCATGTGAATTACCATTCTAAAAAGAACAAGAAGACTTTAAAGAAGCGCTTGGAACTTAAGAAGCATTGTCCTTGGTGCGAAAAGCACACATTGCATAAAGAGACAAAGTAAATTGGCTGGGGGGAATAGTTCAGTGCTAGAACGGCAGTCTCCCCGCCTGCCGGAGTACGGAGACAGTATTATTTCGTTAATTCATGGGGGCGTAGTTCAACAGTAGAACTCCGGTCTCCAAAACCGGTAACGAGGGCGCAACACCTTCCGCCCCCGCCATAGAACGATAATAATTCTGTGTTGAAGAAAATTTTACTCCGTACGGCGGGCAGGCAAAACCGCAAACGGGGGTTCAATTCCCTCAACCCCCGCCATTAAATGGTAAGTACATGATGTACTTGTTGGTAGTGTACCGAACGGCTTTGGCGCATCGAGGGGCAAAACCATGATCGAGACTCAAAAGCCTCGTGGCCCTGCCCCGGTGCGGCACGATTTTTTTAATAATAAAAAGCTGTGGAAGAATCACCTACCTGGTGATTCACACCACAGCCATTGTACCACATTGATCTTTGTTGAATTCAGACGTCGATGATCACAATATGGTCCGCGGTTCCATGTTCCCATCGGGGATTAAATTCAGGTTGGTCGAAAGTGTCACGGTATCGAGGAAAGAGATCTTCATCCCCATCGAACCGTTCTTCGGTTGCCGTAATCACGACCAAACATCCCTTACAACCAAAGCCCACTTCTCTGGCCAGTTCATAGTCTTTGTCCACCCCTACAGGCCAAGAATCCTTTAACCGGTCAGCAACATCCTGCGCCTTGTAGCCGTTACAGCCAGCTATCACTTTCATAACGACTCGTCCGCTTGACCTTACAGTCACTAAGCCTTGCGTTGCTATACCCGCCTCCTTTCCGCAGAAGATTGAATACAAAAAGAACCAACGAAACAGCATAGCGCAATTAGTTCCTTATGTCAACATCGAATCGTTATAAAATATTGCGTTTAAAACCTTGGCACATTAAAATTTTTTACCTTCGGTCAAAAACCTTTTATAAGCCGAAAAGTTAAACGAAATTTTGTTTAAAAATGTTTTTTCATTTTACATTTGAGCCTTTTTGGAATTTTTTGGCCGTTGACTTGACAGCTTGGTGTTTTCTGCTATATTGCTTTGAACACTCTTTTTGGCGTCAAATTGCACATAAAAAATTAGGAAGTATTAATGGGACTTGATCTTACGCTTCTGCCAATGCGAGGTCCACGAGAGTTGGGCGAGAGAAACGTGTTTGCTTACAACCGTCTTAGATTTGATCCCGACTACTCACTTTTCGGTCAGATCAGAGAAATTGACGGAAGCGAGCCGACAATAAAACCACTGGCAATCCCGCCTCAAATGTGGGTTGTAAGTTATGAAGATAGGGAGCTCGACCGCACAAGGACGGACGGATATGACAGTGAATTAACATTCGTCTATGCAAAGGAGCTCAAAAAGCTCAAATTGCCCGAAGATGTGTCTACTCGCAATCGCGCCATTAAAGCTTTCGTTGATGCCCTGCCCGATGACACACCGATCATCCTCTGGTGGTCATAGGCAAAGAACCTACATTGTTAATTATGCCCTGTACGGAAATTCTGCACAGGGTTTTTCTTTGCCAAAAATTTCATCGAAAATTAAGATTTACTAAGTTAACTACACTATTAATGATTTAAGCAGATTAGCAAGTAATAGGTTGTTGTTTGTTGACATAGGTGTGTTTTTGTGCGAAAATAAAAAGGCCAAAAAATCGATGACACATGCGAAATCAACATCAAAAGCAATTTTTAAAGCGTCTCCTTGCATCACGTGGCATTGTGGTTTTTGAAATACTGGTAATTGTTTTTCTTTTAGTCGGAATAACTAAAGAGGTCGTCAGGCGCGTGGCCTTGAAGCAGGAGATTTCCGCTCTCGAAAAGCAAATAACCGAGCTTGAAGCGCAGAATCGCAGCCTAGGTGAATATGTTGCATCAATTAATACGGAAAGTTTTCGGGAAAGGGAGGCTCGGAAGCGCCTGAATTTGCAAAAACCCGGCGAGACATTGCTGATTCTGCCGGAAACTGAAGATTTAGCCAATCCTTCTCCCGGACTTAGCTCGGCCGAAACCACAGAGCCTGGAATGTCGAACCCAACTCGGTGGTGGCGTTACTTCTTTAGCTCAACATCTAATTAACTTTATTTATGAACGAAATTCATCCAGACAACCAAGCTGTTCGTTCGGAAATCGCTCAAACGCAAACCCCCAATCCAGAACCGCATAATTTAAAACAATTACCGCCACCACACATTCACTGGCTTCGACGGATTTTATGGGGTCTGCTTGCGGTAATACTGGCGGTGATTTTGGTTTTTGCCGTAGGTTATATGCGATTCAGCTGGCAGACTGGAGCCTTGCTCTGGCCGGCAAAGGTTTTGCCTTATCCGGTGGCCATGATCGGCAGCCATTGGCTTTCGTATTTGGATTACCAGAATGATGTGCCGAATATTATTCAGTACCTTGAGCGTAACGAAACGCCCGACGCGTCTGCAAAGCGAGGTATGCCCCTGGATGTTTATGCACGAAAGATTATTTTAAACAAAATGGTTGGTGAAGATATAATTAACCGATTGGCCAAAGTAAAAAATATCGTTATAAACCAGAGTGACATTGACAACACCTATAAAGACTATATCGCGCAAGCTGGCGGCAACCAGTCGGAAATTGAAAATTATATTCGAACTTTGTATAACTGGTCGGTGGCTCAATTCAAACAAAAGTTGATTCGGCCGCAGGTAGTTCAAAATAAAATAGCTGAAGCGTACTTTGCGGAAATTAAAAAGCAGACTGAAGATTTGCGCGGTGCGGTGGCGAGGGAGCCGAATAAATTTTCAGAAACCGCAAAAACCCAAAGCAGCGATGCTTCGGCGGCCAAAGGCGGCCTTTTGGAAGTGATGAATACAGCCTCGTTAAAAACCGCTTATGGTGAAGTCGCTAGCGCCATTGAGACTTTGAAAGTCGGCGATGTCAGCCAAGTTCTGGAAACCAGCCGGGGTTATGAAATCGTCTATTTGGAAAAGCGGGAGGCCGCCGCCAAGCAGTCCGACGGAGAGATGTTTACTTTACGCAGGATTTTGAAAACCCCAAATTTTAGCGTCTGGCTGCAAGACCAAGTAAACGCGGAAATAAAGAAAAATCGGGTAATACTTTTTGAGCCGCGCTTTCGCTGGGAAGCGGACTGTGGAATTTTAACCAAAACCGAACCGAGCTGCACCGCCGCAGCCCAGAATTAGCTCTTTATCAGATTATTCTTCTTTGACGCAGTCATTTTCGGGGCCTGCGCGGACGAGGCGCGCTTGGGGGTAGGCCCTCCTTCGCCCAAGGCTTCAGAGGGCAGCCTTCGTTACAGATGTTCTGTGTAACTCTTGGAATAAATACCTCGGCTGGCCTGCCGGCCGAAGCTCCGAGTGAAACGAGGAGCGAAGGCTGGAGCCGATGGTCGGATTCGAACCGACGACCCATCGCTTACGAAGCGATTGCTCTACCAGCTGAGCTACATCGGCACTTGGGGTTTAATAAGTAGGTTCGACACTCTAGCTTACCTATGGAGCGAGTGAGCGGAGTCGGACCGCCGTCTCTACCTTGGGAAGGTAGCATAATAGCCGTTATACTACACTCGCACGCTTAAAAGCAATACACCCATAACCAGGATTTTAAACAATGCCACTCCAGCTGACAAGTTTTAAAAAAATTTTAATACTGCTTATTTTTGGCTTTGGCTTGAGTTTGCCGGTCAAAGTTTTTGCTGCCGACCCGCTGATAGCTGAAATCACTACTGATTATGCAACCAAAGGCTCGGAATATAGAATCGGCGAAGAATTTACGCTCGGCCTTAGACCGAATTTATTTTCCGCCCCGGCCCGTTTAACGATTACAGTCGGATCGGCCTTGCCTTTGGCTTTGCCCACCCGTTACGCGCAAGCCGGTTCGGCTTACGCTTTTACCATAAATTCCGCGCAGGCTGAAGTTTTGGCAAAAAGCTATTTATGGTTGAGAGTGTTAAGCGTTCCTCAACCGGGTACGGCTACGATTTTGTTGGGCTTTAATTTTGAAAAAAATTACTGGGAAATCGTGGGCCGGACTATTGACGCACAAAATTTTATTAAAGGCGCCACCAAGCGGTTGAACACGGTTATCGTGCCAGTGACGGATCTCTACACCCAGCCTGGATACTTTGGTCCCGATGTGCAAGCCGGCATGAATGCGTTTGTGCAAACCCTAAACGCCGATTTTCAAGGAGTTTTGAAATACGAAAATTTAAACATCTTGATTGCCAAAAATTCAATTGTCAATGAAGCGAATCTGGTTATTATACCGGGAGTGCAGCCGCCAGCGCCGATTCCAAGCCGCTATAATACCCGCACCAGCTTTTACCAAATAGCTTTGCGCCAGGCTGACGGCCAGAAAATTAGACCGGCAAAGCCGATTGTTGTTTCGCCGGTTTTAGCACCAAATGGATTTTTCGCGCAAAAGGTTTTAATCTATAACGCCACACATAAAATTTGGGAAGAATCCATCAAGAATCGCGTACCAAACCCAGAATCGTATTTTATAATCGTGGAAGATATAGGCGAAGAGCAAGGAGTTGCCAGCTGGTATCGCAGCAAAAAGTATCCTGATGGCGCGGCGCATAATCGCTATCCTATGGGTACGAAGTTAAAGGTCACGAATTTAGAAAATGGGAAAACAACGACCGTAAAGGTTGTTTCACGGGGCCCGTATGTTAGGGGGAGGGTAATTGACATGGTTTATACGGCTTTTAGCAAGATTCGGGGTAAAAACGGGGGCGTGGCTAAAGTAAAAGTGGCCGTGGTAAACCCCAAAGTCCTGGGTGACATGATAGCAAAGCCAATTGTCAATGCGCCCTCTGCGATCCTCGCCGACAGCAAAGCTCCTGTGGTGCTGCCAATTTCCAGCACTGCCGCCGCAGTTTTTGACATAGATAAGCAAACGCTGGTGGCGACTAAAAATTCAGACGAAAGGCATCCTATCGCCAGCCTGTCTAAATTAATGACCGCTTTGGTGTATCTTGACCGCAAGCCGACTTTCCGGAATACGGTTAAATACGAAAAAGCTGATGGCGCGATTTGTTCGTGTTTGTATGTTTCACCGGGCGAAACACTGACCACAAACGACTTATGGCATGCGATGTTAATCGGTTCGGCGAATAATGCCACCCGTGCTCTGGTCCGCTCCACTAAGCTTTCCGAAGCGGATTTCGTTAAATTAATGAATGAAAAAGCAAAAACTTTAGGTTTAAATTCCCTAACTTTTGCCGACCCGACCGGCCTGGATCCGGCTAACCAAGGTTCAGCCGCGGATACGGCCAAATTAGCCGCGATCGCATTTGCGCGACCCGAGATCAGCAATGTCACAGTCAAAAAAAGTTATACTTTTTCTACGCTTAATACAAAAAGGTCGCACACCATAACCAACCGCAACGAGATTTTAAAAAGCGGCTGGCAAATTACGGGCACCAAAACCGGATATATTGAAGAGTCAGGATTTTGTTTGATTGCGCAGGTCAAAGGCAAGACGACGGGTCGCAATTTAGTGGTTGTCACCTTGGGCTCCAGCTCAAAGCCCCAACATTACAAGGATATGGAAAAAGCCTTTGAAATTGGTTTTGCGAACCTCTAATGATTACTTTTGAAAAGGTTTCCAAGTTTTATCCCCACAATGTCGTCGCCCTAAAAGACATCAGTTTGACTATTGCTAGCGGGGAATTTGTTTCGATTGTCGGGCAGTCTGGAACTGGCAAAACCACTTTGGCAAAATTGATTATTGCCGAAGAGCGTCTTTCCGAAGGGCGCTTAATCATCGGAGATTGGGATATCACCCACATCGACTCGAAAGATGTGCCGCTCTTGCGACGGCAAATCGGCGTGGTCTTTCAGGATTTTAAGCTTTTGCCGCAGAAAACCTTATTTGAAAATGTTGCTTTCGCTTTGGAAGTTTCCGGCGCTTCCCACGCCAAAATCATTCAAATCGTACCCCAAGTTTTAAAAATCGTTGGTCTGCACCATAAGCAAGATCGGTTTCCGCGTGAGGTTTCGGGCGGAGAGCAGCAAAGGGTGGTGATTGCTCGAGCTCTGGTTCACCGGCCAAAAATTTTGGTGGCTGACGAACCCACCGGAAATTTAGACGCGATTAATGCCCACGAGATCGTGGAGCTGCTTCTGAAAATCAATAGTTTCGGAACGACTGTGGTTTTGGTCACGCACAACCGGGAGATCGTTAATAGTCTTAGAAAAAGAGTCTTAACGCTTGATCACGGACACCTGGTTTCCGATCAAGCCTCGGGGAAATATCGTCTATGATGGTATTACAAGCTAGCCGGGCAATTAAATTCGCCCTGCAAAATTTTCAGCGCAACCTATGGCTTTCGATCGTGACTTTAATCATCGTGGCCGTCGCGGTTTTTTCCATTAGTTTGGTTTCAGCCCTGAATGTTTTGGGCGAACGAGCTTTGCAAACCGTGGAAAAAAAGGTTGATGTCACTTTGGAATTAAAACCTGAAGTCACCGACGATCAGGCGGAAGATTTTCAAAACCGGCTAAGGCAGCTGTCGAATGTTGAAAGTGTCAGCTACCAAAGCAAGGCCGCAGCGCTGGAGAATTTCAAGAAGCTTCATGAGCAAGACCCGAACATCCAGGAATTGCTCGCTGAACTTACCAGCAATCCGCTGCCTGCCAGCGTGATTATTAAAGCCAAAAGAATTTCGGATTTCGAGGCGATTATGAAATTTGTTGATAATGAAGAAAATCTTAAGTTGGTGGCGAATAAAGACCGGGATTTTCAGGACAGCCAAACCGTCATAACCAAACTTACTCAAATTACCGACCGAATTAGAGAAATTGGCTTACTAGTCAGCGGGGTCTTTGCTTTGCTTTCTTTGATCGTGCTTTTTAACACAATTCGGATTGCCATATATACGCACCGGGAAGAAATTGGGATTATGCGTTTAGTGGGCGCTTCCAACGGCTTTATCCGTTCGCCCTTTATCTTGGAGAGCATAATTTACAGTTTGTTGGGCGCCGGCTTGGCGATAATTGTAATTGTCTTGCTCTGGCAAAGCACGGCCCCGGCTATGCATCGTTTTTTCTTTAGCGGTACGGATATCACCGTTAGCGGTATTTTAAAAGAGGAATTTTGGGCGATAATTGGCTGGGAGCTGTTAGGCGCCTTAGTTTTAAGCACTTTGAGTGCCTGGATCGCCACTCGGCGGTATTTGAAAGTTTAAAGAAATTCGTTTAGGATAATAAGCCAAATACCGAAAATTACTTAACCCGAGCTGAAGCCCACCAGCGAGAAAAATATTTCAAGTCAGCAGCGGGTCGTAGAAAACTAAAAGAAATTTATTCCGGGATCGTCTAATGGTAGGACATCGCCCTTTGGAGGCGGCTATCTTGGTTCGAATCCAAGTCCCGGAGCCATGCACCACTCACTACGCACCGACCTACCGGCCGGTGCTGTTCGGGTGCATGGCGAGCCAGACATCACACTCCTAGTGGTGCATGCCCTGATACCCGAACCCAAAGGGCGAGTGGTTCAGGGCAGCTCCCCTTTCCCCAAATTTTTTAACAAAAATTTGGGGACCCCCTTTTTAATTTCCTTTACTCATGGATTTACTCGGATTTGAAGGGCAGCAACAACCGTGAGTGAAACGATGCGGGTGTGCCGACAAATTTTTCTTGTAACAAAAAAATGGATTTTCCGATATACTATTCGAATGGAACATGAAGATCAGACAATTCAGGCCTGGGTGCAAGCCGCCCAAGCCGGAGATGAGGCAAGCATTGGAAAGCTCTTTGAATTTTTCCAAAACCGGATATTCCGCTTTTTGGCTTATCGGGTAAATTCCCAAGCTGACGCCGAGGATTTAACCCAAACAGTTTTTTTGGAAATGATCAGGGGTCTGCCGCGCTATAAGCCCAGGCGAAATGCCAAATTCTCAACTTGGCTTTTTCAGATTGCCAGGCATCGGCTGATTGATTATTATCGCAGCAATAAACCCGTTATGGAGATTGGCGCGCTTGTTGAATCAAAAAATCCAGGGTTGCAGGTGCCCGCGCAAGAATTTGAGCTTGACACCAGAACGAAAGCGCTGAAACAAAAACTAAAATTACTGACGGAAAAACAACAAACCGTTATTTGTTTGATGTTTGTGGAAAATTATGACATTTCGGAGATTGCCTCACTTATGCGAATTTCCGCTCTGCAAGTCAGGGTTTTAAAGCATCGGGCTGTGAAAAAACTCAGCCAATTACTTAAAGAATAAGCCATGCCGACAAGTTTAGAAAAAATCGCGAAACTTAAAGAGATTCTTAGTCAAGCGTTAGAAGCGGATTTGCCAATGCCGGCCAGAGCCCGGATTCAGCGGCAATTACTTTCGGTTTATCAGGAAATGAAAACCCGTGGTCAATTTAGTTCTAGTCAAAATTTTAAAAAAAATAATCTCACATTCTATCATTCACTTTTTAAACCTATGATTCCAATCATTATTATCGCAGTTTTACTTACCGGCGGTTTTGGTACTGCAGTTGCCGCCGACAATTCCAAGCCCGGTGACGCGCTTTATGGCGTGGACCAAGCGTTGGAGAAAATCCAATTAAAGTTAACTTTTAGCGACACCAACAAAGCAAACCTTTGGCTAAAAATCGCTCAAGAACGCGAGCAAGAACAGATTGAATTGCAATCGGAAAATCGCTTGACTGACGCGGTTGCCGCCGAGGGTGATACCAGTCGGGCTCTGCAAAACGCTTTGGAAGTCATAAACCGCGTTCAAGCCAAGCAGCAAAGCGAAAATCGCGAGCAAGCCTCCGAGGCATTGGAAAAAGTCGAAGAGAAATTTTTGGAGATTAAAAACCGTTTTACGGAGCGGGAAAAAGAAAGACTTCAAACCAAGTTAAAACAAACCGTCGGAAAAGTTGAATTAAAAGCGGAAATTAAGAATGGCGTAACCAAACTGGAATTAAAAGTAGGCGAAAATGAATATAAATATACGCTTAATGCCATCAATTTGGACGCCATCATTGATTCCATTCAAACCACCACTGGGTTGGAGAAAAACGATATTCAAAAATTGCTAAAAATTGAAGAAGACGATGAAGACGAAGATTCAGATGACGACATAAACACCAATTCGAACCAGAATCTCAACCAAAACCTGAATAAGAATCGGAATAACAACGTTAATTCCTCGTTCAATTCAAACCGCAATACAGACAGTCGACCCGAAGATGATGACGACGAAGCCGAGGACGAAAACAAATCAAACCAAAACCGGAATTCGGGCAGTGGCAACGACGGAGATGAAGACGAAGACAAGGATTAAAACCGGTTTTTTACTAAAACAAAATTATTTTTTAAGCAGATAAAGAAAGGGTAAATTTTCTTTATCTGCTTTTAGGTAGATTTGGATGAATTTTTTATTAGATCTTCGTATGTCTATCAAATAACGGATTTCCGTGCCAAGCGGAACCCCATGATGGGGGAGAAGTTTATTTGTTTTGCTGACTAAGTTAAAACCCAGACGGTAGGGCTTTGGTGAAACAGTTAAAGCCAAAGCCTGTGAAGCCCTTTTTTCCAAAAAGCGCAAATCATCGCGGGTTTTTAAAAAAGCGAGATATTGCCAGACCGCCTGGGACGCTTTCTGAATGAGCTGGTTTCTTAGATGCCGACCCTTTTTAGTTTTTGGTCTGGTTTGGTAAGCGTCGGCAATGATGTCCAAAGCAAAACCTCGGCAATTTACCAGGTGAAACACCGAATTAAAGGCCGCCTGAAATTTTTTTTGCGCTGCCGATCTATTTTTTCCCCTTTTCAAGAGGCTTATATTTTTTTTAAAAAAAACTTCAAAATTTTTCAATTTCGTTAAGTCGCGCAACGGTAAGAAGTCTAAGGCCTTATGCCAGCCAAGTTTTTTTGCGAAAAAGGCCAGCTGTTTCTCATAAGCTCTTGTTTCTTGAGGATCGAGTCCGATAAAATCACCCAGAACCCCTTCGGTTACGATGATGACTTTTGCCCCGGGTTTGTAAATTTTTTTAATTATTTGGGTAAGATCAAATAATCTCTGCAAAGCAAGAATTTCGCCAAAATCCGGCAGGCTTCGATTAGTTTTTAGCGGCACCGGCGCTTTGCCTGGAAAGCCAAGTATGGTAAAAAGCAAAGGCCGCCGGCTTTTAACGAATCCGTTTATTTTGGCTAGCCAGTGGCTTTTTTTCTCCAAGACAAACCGCTTGGGTCCAAATCTAATTTGCGGATGCAAAAATAAATTAAAAATTTTATCCGCAGGGTTTCCACCGCGCTGCATAAGTTTGCTAAAATTTCCGCTTGGCAACAGAGCTCTTAGTTCGTTTAAGGAAATAACCTTTTTGCCGACAAAGTTGTCTCGGACTCTAAGGTCATTGAGTTTATTAAATCTGGTGAAAGGGAAAACCACTGAATTATATTTTTGCATAAGCGAATCAATTGCTTAATTATAATTGAATGAATTTAAAATTGATAGGCAAGGCAGTCATGAAACCGCCTTGCCTATATAGTTCAGCCCGCCTCCACGTAGTAATACGGCAGATTCTCTTCGTCATTTTCGATAAAAACGGGCTGGAAAAAATTTGGTTGGCGCAAAACTGAATTCAACCACATTATCTCCACGCGTTTTTGCTGGGCCAGCCAAACCGGAACACCATGGTGGGGCAAGAGCTTGGTTTTCGGGTGAATGGCGTGCAAAGCGTAACGGCCAGGTTTTTGAGTGATTGAAATATACAAGTGGTGCGGGAAAACCTCTGGAATTGCTCCGTTTTTGCCCACAAGATGTTTGGCCTTATTAAAGGCTAAATATTTTGCGGTTAATTTTCGCGCCTGCGATTCCAGCTCCTGACGAATCCGGCTCTCACTCGGGGTGAGTTCATATTTTTCCTCCCCGATGATTCTTTGGCCGAAAATTTTTTGCAGAGTCCGAATGTCCAAGTGCGTGACTTCAGTCGAAGTCAACATGGTCTTGAAAATTTTGTAGTTATCACTGGAAGTGTCAGCCAAGGGATCAAAAGATTTACTGATGCACTCAAGCTGTTCCTGATAACGCTCCGGAAATTCCGGAAACTTCGCTAAAATCTCCCCAAAGCTTCTTAATTCCACCCGAAGGTAGAAATTATTCGCTTTTAGCATTTTTTCAATGCCCATCTGGTAACGCAAGATTTCGACGAGCGGAATGCCAAAAATTTCGTGATAAACTTCGCCTTCGGTCAGAATCGTGAAAGACGCACCCGGTTTATAAACTTTACTGATTTCGTCAGCCAACCTTTTTAGCTGCTGCAAAAAAGCGAACTCGCCCAAATCCGGCGTCTTGCGGTTAGTTTTTAACGGATTTCGCCAGCACTTCCACGGCAGAGCGATTAATACAAACCCTATGGGTAAATCCTCTTTAACCCAGTGCTTGATCTGCTCAAGATATGCTTGGGCAGAACCGTCGTTTAAATCCTTACTGGAAGATTTCCGAAATTGGGGATCCTGCATTACATTCCAAATTTGACCGATAATTTTTTCGTTATTTAGGTTAGCCGAAAAAAGTTCGGTCAGTTTGTCAAAACCATGTACAACCATGGCAGTCTCCTTTCTGGTGGGCCATTAACCCAATTGTTTATTAAAGAACAGTTTTAGTTTGCAACAAAAATCGCCGGCTTCTGTGCCGGCGTCAACGAATTTCGTGTAAATTAATGCCTCAAGGCATACGAAAAGCTAGAACAGCCGGCGAGTTGCCCAAAATATATAACATGCCCATAAACCAATAAGCATTTTGGTTTTTGGGGTTATGTTTATAGATTTTCCGACTGTTTAAGTCTTTCATACGCTTATTTTATAGCCCTGTAAAATCCTGTCAAGTTTTTCTGCTATAATAGGTTTATGCAGGAAGCATTTGTTAAAGAATTAATTGGCAAAGGCGTATTGTATTCTGAAAATATTATTAAGGCTTTTCAAAAAGTCCGGCGCATAGATTTTGTGCATGAAGATTTCCATACCCAGGCTTATGAAGATGCGCCCTTGCCGATTGGCAAAGGCCAAAGCATCTCCCAGCCCTCGACCGTTGCGCAGATGTTGGAACTCCTGCAAGTTGAGCCCGGTAACCGAGTTTTGGATGTGGGTTGCGGTTCGGGTTGGTTAACGGGCTTATTGGCGGAAATTGTCGGACCCAGCGGCTTTGTTTACGCTGTGGACATCATCCCGGAATTAACAGAATTGACCAAGCACCATTTGTATTCCTACCACTTTACTAATATCGAAACACGAATTGGTAACGGCTGGCTGGGTTTACCCGAACACGCTCCTTATGATCGTATTGTGGTTTCGGCCGCCGCTTCGGAAGTACCCAAACCATTAATTGACCAATTGGCCCACGGTGGACGGTTGATAATGCCGGTAGGGGAGGATATTCAAGACTTGGTTTTGCTTAGCAAGGATCTTCAAGGCAAACTGGAAAAGCAGGTCCAGCCTGGCTTCCAATTTGTGCCCCTGGTCGGTCAGCCTAAAAAATAATAAAGTCATATGTATGCATTAATTTTAGCGGGCGGGGGCGGAACAAGATTGTGGCCGGTTTCCCGTTCACAAAACCCCAAACAATTTCAGCCTTTCTTTGGTCGGCACACGCTTCTTCAAAAAACTTATCTACGGGCAAAAAAGGGTTTTTCCATCCAAAAAATTTTTATATCTACGAATTTAAAACAGCAGAGACTGATCCAAAAACAGCTGCCGAATTTTCCCCTAAAGAATTTTATCCTTGAGCCGGAAAAGCGCGACACCGGCCCAGCCCTCGGTCTGGCCGCGGCATTTTTGCATAAGCTGGATCCCAAGTCTATTTTTTTTACGGCCAATGTCGATCATTATGTGGAAAAAGAAAGAGAATTTCATCGAGCCATCAAATTGGCCGAAAATATAGTCCAGCAACATCCGAAAGCCGTGGCTTTATTGGGCGTAAATCCGAGCTATCCAGAAACCGGTTACGGTTACATTAAAATGGGCAAGCCGGCTTTTCGGATTGACGGTCACGAAGTTTTTCAGGTGGAAAAATTCGTGGAAAAGCCGGACTTGGCCACGGCCAAAGAATACCTCAAGAGCTGGGAATATCTTTGGAACCCGGCGATATTCGTCTGGCATTCGGCTACGCTTCTGGATTTATTCAAAAAACATTTGCCTGGACATTACCGGGTCTTAATGCGGATTCAACAAGCGCTGTTTACGCCCAAACAGACCCAAGTCATTAGGAAAGAATATCCAAAAATGCGACCGATTTCTATTGATTACGGAATTATCGAAAAAACCAAGAATATGCTGGTCTTGCCTGTGGATCTGGGCTGGGCGGACATCGGACATTGGCGGACGGTTAGAGATGTTTTGCAGAAAAAGCCCGGTCAGAATGTGATTCGGGGCCGGCATTTCGGCAGCGCGGAAAATTCTTTAATTTACGGCTATACCAAAAGGGCCATAACCACCTCGGGCGTTAAGGATTTGATTATTGTTGATACCGAAGACGCTTTGTTGGTTTGTCCGGCGGGATCGGCGCAGGATGTGAAAAAAATCGTGGAAGAATTAAAAGCTAAAAAGTTAAAAAAACTGTTATAAATGTTAAAGAAAGTATTACTTTCAATCGCCATAACAGCGCTTTTTCTGTTAGCGCTGTCAATCATCTGGTTTTTAAAGTCTGTTAATGCGTCAGGAAATTTCTCGGAAAATCAAGAATTTCAAGTGACAGCCGGCCAAGGCGCAAGACAAATCGCCTCAGCATTGGCGGAAAAAGGTTTTATTGGCAGTGAGCTGGCTTTTAAGATTGAAACTACGCTTCAGGGCGTGCGAAGCGATTTTAAAGCCGGAACTTTTGCTTTGCCAGCCAGGTCGAGTATTCGGCAAATCATTGAGATTCTAACCAACCTTCCCAAGCCCGATGAGGTGCAGGTTTTGATTCGTGAAGGCTTAACAGCCAAAGAAATCGGCTCGGTTTTGGAACAAGCTGGGGTAATGCCGGCCAATGATTTTATTAATTTAGCCAGTTCAAATGATTCTCGGGCAATCGCGCCGGAAAGGACTTATGAATTTTTGGTTGACAAGCCAACCACAGCCTCCTTGGAGGGTTTCTTATTTCCGGATACCTACCGATTTTTTAAGAAGGCCGAACCCGCGCACGTCTTAAAAAAATTCTTGGATAATTTTGAGCAAAAGGTTTCTTCGGAGCTCTTGGCGGCGATTCAGGCTGGCGGCCATACGATTTATGACGGCATCATCCTAGCCAGTATTGTCGATAAAGAAGTCAGAACCGATACTGACCGCAAACTGGCCGCAGGAATTTTTTGGAAACGCTTAAAAATCGGCATGGCATTGCAGTCGGACGCCACCGTCAATTATATAACCGGTAAAAATGTCCTTCAGCCCACTAACGCCGACATCTCCGTAGATTCCCTGTATAATACCTATAAATATCCGGGTTTGCCGCCCGGTCCAATCGGCAACCCCAGCTTGTCGGCCATTCGGGCCGTGGCGTATCCGCAAGATTCGGAATATCTATATTTTCTAACCAAACCTGACGGCACCACGGTTTTCAGCAAAACCTTTGAAGAGCACCTGGCGAATAAAAGAAAATATCTGCAATAATTTATGAAAAAGAATAATCCGCCAATAGTCATTTCTCTGGGCGGTTCTTTAGTGGTGCCAGATGATTTAGATTTGAATTTTTTAAAAAGGTTTCGAAGTTTAATCTTGGCGCAAATAAAAAAAGGCCAGAAGTTCATCATTATTGTCGGCGGCGGGAAAATTGCCAGGCTGTATCAAACCGGCGCCAAAGCAGTTAGCCGTTTAACCGATGAAGATTTGGATTGGCTGGGCATTCACGCTACTCGGTTGAATGCGCATTTGTTAAGAACGATTTTCAGGACATCGGCCTACCCAAAAATAATCACTAACCGCCGTAAGATAAATCCGAAAATCACAGCGCCAATAATTATAGCGGCGGGTTTTAAGCCCGGCTGTTCCACGGATTATGACGCCGTGCTTTTAGCCCGGGCATACAAAGCCAAAACTATTATCAATCTCTCAAACATTCCTTGGGTGTACACCTGCGATCCGCGCAAATTCAAATCCGCCAAGCCCATTAAAAAAATTTCCTGGCCGGCTTTTCAAAAATTGGTAGGCACCAAATGGGATCCCGGAGCCAATGTGCCTTTTGATCCCGTCGCCAGCCGGTGGGCGAGCAAGTGGGGGATGCGGGTAATAATCTGTAACGGGAAAGATTTTAAGAACATGAAAAATACACTTTCCGGTCAAGATATCATTCACGGAACAATCATTAACTAAACGGATTTGACAAAATATAGAGGATTTTTGTAAACTGGATTAACGGTATCCACAGACCGTAGGTGGCCCCACCAGAAAAGGGGCGTAAAACCTACGCAGGAAAGCCTAAGCAAACCCATTAAAGGTTTGTGAAGCGTCTCTGTGGAAACACAGATTTTTTTATTAATTTTATGGCAAAAACCAAGCTTCAAAAACAGGAAACCGTCAAAAAATTCCAAGAAAATTTAGATCAAATGAGAGTGGCGATTTTCGCTTTGATTGACGGTTTGACCGTTAAGGAAATTACTAAATTACGAAAGGAAATGCGTGAGGCGAAAGTCAACTTTTTGGGCCTGAAAAAGACTTTGTTTAAACTGGCACTAGCTGAAAAAAAATATGAAGCGGAGCCCCTAAAGGCCTTCCGCGGCAATGTCGGCATTGCTTTTGGCCTGGAGGATGAGGTTAAGCCAGCCAGTATTTTGCATGCCTTTGCCAAAACCAACAAAAAGCTCCAATTTGTCGGGGGGTTGCTGAATGGGAAATGGTTGACTCCGGCTGAAGTGAAGAGTTTGGCAAACCTGCCGACCAAGGAAGTTTTGTTGGCAAAATTGATCGGTTCAATCAAAGCGCCGATCAGTGGCTTGGTGAATGTCTGCGCCGGTCCCTTGCGCGGCTTCGTGCAGGTCTTGAAAGCCCGAGCTGAAAAAACCGCTTAATTTTAATAATTAATAATTAATTTTTAAAACTATGGCAGAAGAGAAAAAAAACGTGGAAGTTCCTGAGAAGTTCAAAGCTTTGGTGGAACAGATCGAAAAATTGTCGGTCGTGGACTTGGCTGAATTAGTCAAAGTCCTGGAAGATAAATTCGGCGTTTCCGCCGCCGCGCCCGTGATGATGGGCGCCATGCCTGCGGCAGGTGCCGCGGCTGGCGAGGCTAGCGCTGAAGAAAAAACCGCTTTCAATGTGGAATTGACTTCGGCCGGCGGCAGCAAAATCGCGGTTATAAAAGTTTTGCGTGAAGTGACGGGCAAAGGCTTGAAAGAAGCCAAGGATATTGCCGACGGCGCGCCAAAGATTGTCAAAGAAAACGCCAGCAAAGCTGAAGCTGAGGAACTGAAGAAGAAATTGGAGGAAGCCGGCGCCAGCGTGACTTTGAAGTAAGCCGACAAAAAAGATTTTAAAAAAAGACAAGATTTTTATAATCTTGTCTTTTGCCATTTAAGGTACAGATCAACCAGCTTTTGCTCGCTGGCATTGAATTTTACTGGTCGGATTGACCAGAAAACTCCCATCATGCCGCGAATGACCGCGGGATCAACTCGGGGTTTTTTCAGATCCGCGTGAATTAAGCCCCGCAACCTTCGCAAGAAGTGTCTGGGCAGAAAGAGTCTGCCGCCATGCGCAATGCCAATTCCCGTGACAACGATCGGGGTTTTTTTGAGGTCAGAGACTTTAGCCTTGTGATGGCTTAGGCTTAAACCGGCCTCAGCAATAATTTTTCTGATCAGCTTTCTTTTTTCACGGCCTATGGGCCGGCGGCTGGAAAAAGTCAGGTCATCGAGATAGCGGGTATAGACTATATGCCATTGCCGGCAAAAAGCACTTAACCTTTGATCCAGTAAAGCTCCGGCATATAGATTAAACAATATGGGCGAAGCTGGGGCCCCGACCACCAAGCCAGCTGGTTTTTTGTTTGGAAAGAAACAATACTTTTCCAAAGTCTCGGAAGTCCGCTGTTTATTCATAAGATATTCAGCATCAAACAACAACAAGACCTGGACGAGTTTTTCCAGCTGGACGCTGCCATAAGCGTTATGGATGTCGACCAAATAGAAGAATCGGTTTTTGCGATGCGGCTCGACATTTTTTCTGGGTCCATCACCAAGTTTATAGCAGGTGGCATGGGGTAATTTTATCTTCTGAATGCGAAGATATTTTATGAGCCTCTGGTGAATTTGACGCATGGCGGCGTTGGGCATGCCCAAAATTCGCAGCTTGCGCGAGCCGCTTAGGGGATTAATATCCCGAAAGACTCTTTTTTCAAAAGCCGGCGCTTGATCTGGTTCGAAAACTTGATTGTTAGGGATCAATTTTTCTCCTAATTCTTTGGTTTTTAAAGCGGAATTTGGGAGTTGAGATGCAATTTAGTGAAAATCGCTGAAGGCCGGAGGTAGTTCGCGAGAGATACCGTGCGCAGGGTATCGCGGGATTGAACATCCAAAGGAGGGATTCACCATCGCGACCTGCGGTCTCATCATCGACGGAGAACTACCTGGCCATAAGGGGTGATCTCATTATAAGAAGCCCTTGCTATTACTTGAGTAATGGCAATCTTGGTTTCCCTTCAAGGGACATTCAAAAATCACATCAAAAGCAACTCCCAAATTCTTTTCCGTTCTTTTTAAAGAACAGTAGCTCTAGACCATGAGGTGAGCTGGTGTTAACTTAGCATGGAATTATTTTTTGGCAAGAAGATTTAAGCAAAAGAATGCAAATTTGTTGCCAAAAGTCCTTATTTCATCGGTTTTAGCTTTTTGGAATAGGGGGGGTAAAGATCAAAAGGTCCTTTGGCTACGCGCCTCAGGACGAAAAGTCAAGAATTAAGGCATAAAAGGCCCCTCACTTCGTTCGGGACGAAACACAAGTTAGGGGGTCGGCTTGTGTTTCGGTTTTTATTCGGTTATAATGAAATTAGCAATTTAGCAAGATAGCAAGTTAACTAATACTTAGGGATTTTTAGCCATCTTAGCTAATTTACCAATAACTAACTCGCCAAAAAATGCTAGTTTTTCACGAACAGCCAAATCAAAAAGTCCGGGTTTTTGCGGAATTTCGGCCAAATCCCAATATACCAACCAAATTAGGCTTGGTTGGGGCTGGCAAGCAAGTTATCCCCAAGACGTTTTTTTGGGCTGGCAAAAGGTATGATATCCAAGCCATTAACTTGGTTTACCAGCGTCGGCGGGGGACGAAATTCGATTGGTGTTTTGCCGTATCGGATCAGGCTAATGTTTTTGTTTTGGTTTTTAATCCTGAGAGCCTGGAGTGGACTTTAGCCGAAGTGCAGGGCGAATAAAGGGAATTAACCCCAGGGCAAGCCCTGGATTCCTCGGCAATAAAAAAGGGGTTCGTCTTACAATTATGACGAACTCCCTTACCCTTCCTTACGATGTTTGGTTTATGCATCCCCCTCATTTAACCAATGCATTGTTGGTTGATTCATCAGGAAGGAAAGATCCTTAAATAGATTATAGAATTTAAACCCCAAAACAGTCAACCTTCGTTAATTTTCAATAGTCATGCAAAAAATCATTCTTCATTTTGACATGAACTCCTACTTCGCCAGTGTGGAGCAGCAGGCCAATCCTTTTTTGCGCGGCCAGCCCGTGGGCGTGTGCGCGACCTTGACCAAGCAGGGCTGCATAATCGCTTCCAGCAAAGAAGCCAAAGCTTTTGGGGTGAAGACTGGCTGCCGGGCGGAAGAGGCCAGGATTTTATGTCCAGCCATAAAATTAGTGGAAGTTGACCCGCCGAAATATCATTCGACCACCCAGCGCATAATGAGCATTTGCCGGGAGTACACTAGCGACATTGAATTGTATTCCATTGACGAGGCGTTTTTGAATCTGACGGGTCTGGTAAAATCTTTTTCGGCGGCTTTTAAGCTCGGCCGGGAAATAAAAGCACGGATCAGGCGGGAGCTGGGGGAATGTTTAAGCAGTTCCACGGGCATTGCTTATACGCGCTGGCTGGCAAAATTCGGCAGCGACACTGCGCCCAAGGGCGGCATTGTAACCATCACGCCGGCTAATCGGCTGGCGCATTTGCAGGGCCGGGAACTGGAGCAAGCCTGGGGCATTGGCGCGGCTTTGGCGCCGCGCCTGCAAGCTTTGGGTATTCAGACTTTAGATCAGTTGGCCCAATACAGCCCAATCAACCTGCTGGAAATTTTTGGTATCAGAGGTTATGAATTGTGGGCGAATGTGAACGGCCTGGAGCTAGGCGGATTGCAAACTCGCGAATTGCCCAAATCCATCGGTCACAGCCATGTTTTGCGCTGTCGCACTCGGGATGTGAATTTTCACAAAAGTCTGATTTTGCGTCTTGCCGAACGGGCGGGTCGGCGCTTGCGCGCTTTGGGGCTGGAAGCGCATAGCGTTTACGCACATGCGAATTTTGAACTTTTGGGGGGTTTGGGCGGCAGCCAAAAACTTTTTGAACCCTTGACGACCACGCAAAAGTTTTTCCGTTATGCCTGGAACATGCTGGCGCCGGGCGTCACGAAAGACACGCCAAAATTTTTTGCCGTTGGTTTGTTTGATTTAAGGCCCTTGAGCG
Source organism: Candidatus Parcubacteria bacterium (assembly GCA_003597955.1). Classification (GTDB taxonomy): domain Bacteria; phylum Patescibacteriota; class Patescibacteriia; order PEXW01; family PEXW01; genus PEXW01. Next base: position 5,552 of record QZJU01000010.1, on the reverse strand, counting down.
GTCAGCTGTCTTTGTTTAGCAAACCCAAACCCGAGCGTCTGTTAAAAGCTCTGGATGAAATCAATAATCGCTACGGCGAAGAAGTCATCGCTCAAGGCGAACTGGTTGGATTGGACAAACATCATGCTCCGGACCGGATTGGTTTTAGAAAAACTGTGGGCGTGGATATTTAAGTCCTGACGGATTTACCCCCGCACCAGTCCCGCCATCCGGCGGGACTGGTGCGGGGTTTCCGCTCCGAAAGCCAGATAGGCTGAAGCCCCGAGCATTAGCTCGGGGAGCACTTCACTTTTGAATGTCAATGCTTTGAATGTCGCTGCTGTTTAAAAGGTAAATTTTTTTGGTTCTTTCATTGACCACCAAGGCGCTAACATTGGCCAAAGCATCGCCCACATACTGGTTGACGAATTTGCCGGCTTTAGTAAAGACCACAATGCGTTTTCCGGCCGTGTCCAAAACATAGAAATTCTGAAGGTTCGTGTCGGCCGCGAATTTTACAGCCGAGGTTAAGGGCGGCTCAACCGTGGAAAGGGCCAATTGCGCCCTTTGGCCTTGGTTGTATTTCTGGATTTCACCTTGCTTGGTCAGCACATACAAGGCTCCGTCTACGGCAATGTCCGCCGCCGAATCCAGATTAGCATTTTGTTTTAGCCAGTTAGTGGCTGTATAGCCAGGGCCCGCGCGTGTTGCCTTTAAGATCAGATTGTTGGCAACATCGATGAAATAAAGCGCTGTGTTGTAGTTTACTAAACCTACTAAGTTGGCGTTTGGATTTGGCAAGACCAGGCCATACCGCGTGCCTTTTTGCGTGGACGGCCGCTGTTCAATAATTTCCAGATTCGAGGTTATCGCCGTCAGGTTGCCGCTTCCAAAAGTGGTAATTTCCAAAATGTCAGGATTGCCTGGTAAGGTTGCCAAGTCCTTTTTTTCGGAAGTCTGAAGGCTTACCGAAACCAATAAGTTATTTTGGCTGTTTAGAGTGTATAAATTGTTACCCAAAAGCGCTAAGCCCAATGGCTTAATTTCCGCCGGAAGGCTGATTAGAGTCTTAATTTCCGGCTTAATTTCATGGCGGGTTTTGGCCAACACGCTTTCCACATCGGTCAGCAAACTTTCACGCTTGGCTTTGTCTGATTTAGATTTATTGGGCAGGGTCTCAATTTCTTTTTTGGCGTCAGTCAGCAAAGTTTTTACTCGGTCTTCATCACCGTAGAGCAAAACTGACCGGGCCGTTTCCAGATTTTTTTCAATGTTTGAAATTTTTTCCGTGATCACTTGCTGAGCCGCCGATCTTTGCCGTTGCACGCCGGCGATGATTAAGACAATCGCTAAGACTGCGGCTACGCCGATGACGCCCAAGAAAAGCCAGCGGGATTTTTGCGGCAGGCTTTTGACGGTATTGACTTGGCGTTCAAAAGTAGCCGGAATTTGCTGGGGTGCTCTTTTCAGGTTGCCGCCAAGATTTTTTATTGAATTTAGCAGTTTCGGAGTCGCTCGCCAGGCTTGGCGGCTGCTTTGCCAAATAAAATTCGGAATCTTATTAAAAAGCGTTTTTCCGATTGTTTTGGTAACTAGTCGGGAGCGTGGAGGGGTTATAACCTGGCCTGTCCGCAGGCGGCCACTGGGTTCGATTTTTAAATTTTCGGCTTCCAGCGCTGCGGAAATGCGAGTGGGTTTGCGTAAAATCCAGGCTCGGAATAATACTTTTATCCGAGTAAATAGTTTCCGAGCGCTTTTCTGGATAAACGGCCACATCGAAGGAGTTAGAAATTCTTGGGTTTGTGCGTTTTGTGCCAGCATATTGTCAATTGAGCGTTGCGGCGCCCCGTTGATATTGTCGTTTGGCGCGATGGTTTCCAGAGAGGTTGGCAATAAAGCTTCCGCGGCTTGTGCCCGCAAGATAATGGCGGCGAAGGCCGCGTGATTCGGATCTTTGCGTAAAATGTCTTCCAAGTTTTTTCCTGCCCCACCTAACGGCGTTTCCATAATGGTGCGTCTTAGTCTTTCAATGGAAAAGTAATCCATCAGGTTTGCGGTGCTGAAAATCACGGCGTTGTCGGATTTAAGTTCCCCGGAAGAAATAGAAAGGAAAATTTTTAAAGGATTAATTTTTTGCAGACCCGACCGATTGCCGAGTAGGTCGGTTACTTTCTTATCATGAATAAGGAAGCCCAGTAGCCTACCGGCGTCGGCAAAATGAATTTCCTGATCCCGGATGGTAAAAATTACCATGGAAAAGTTGTCCACCCAGGCGCTGCCGAAATCGCTGATTAATTCGCTTAAATATCGATTGCAGGCCTGAATGGTATGTTCAAAAGCCACAGCCGAGTTGACTTCCGGGGAGGTGTAATAAGCAGCCTTTAAGAAGTCCTGCAGACGGCTTAATAATTCCTGATTTATCCGATCGGCAGAAGCGATTTCCGCCACAAAACCCAATTTGCCCAAGGTTCTTTCCTCGGCCGGGCTGGGGCGAGCGATAAAAACATGGGCCGTCGTGCGGCTGTTGGTTGCGTCAAAAATCAGTAATTTTTCGATTTTATTCATGCTTGTTTAAGTCACCTTAACTAAAGTATACTACAGCTACCTTTCAAGCGCGATATTAAGATATGCTCGAAGAATTGTTCGGCTCCATCACACGTTTCGCCCTACTTAGGCTTTTGGTTTTTAATTCCGGCAAGCCTTATTTAATTACAAATTTAAGCCGGAAGACCGGTTTAAATCGTTCGGCTATTCGAACGGAACTAAAGAGATTGGCCGAAAATGAATTGGTAAAGTTTGGTGAGAGTGAGGGTTTGCAAACAGTTCAAGTCAATGAATTCAATCCGTTATTTCCGGAACTACGCGCACTATTTTTAAAGGCGCAGATATTAACTGAACATGATTTTGGCAAGCGCTTGCAAAAAATCGGCCGTGTGGCTTACGCAGTTTTAACGGGGTATTTCACGAACGTGCCCGAAGCCAAGACAGATATTTTTATCGTTGGCGTTGTAAACCGACTGAAATTGCGTAAACTAGTCAGAAAATTTCAACGAGAAATGGATCACGCCTTGCGCTTTACTGTTATGTCAAAACGCGAATTTCAATATCGCAACGATATTACGGATCGTTTTCTTTATGACATTTTGGAAAATCGAAAAATTGTTTTAGTTGACAAACTGCGCAATGGTTGACCCCGCTTTGTTATTCGTCGTGGCAGAACATGATTTGCTTGTCGCCCTTAAATTCAAAGGCAGGATTTTTTCAACGAGAAAACATTTTCTGAAAATTCAAGACGCTGAACTTTTGCTGGCTTTAAACAAAATTTTCCAGCCCACAAAAAATATTAAACCCAAAACAATTCTTTTATCACTGGGTCCGCAAAGCTTTTCAACCACCCGCGGCGTCATAACGACCGCGAATGCTTTAGCTTTTGCTTATGACGCCCAAATCGTGAGATTGCCAGCTATGAATTTCCCACCGGGAAATTTGGAAGAGATTTTTGCCTTGGGTAACAAAATTTTAACCCACCAAAAGCCAAAGATTTTCCTGCGGCCAACTTACAAAAACCCGCCGAACATAACCGTGCCTAAAATTAAAATCAGCAAATTTCATATTTCGGCCGGCGGCTTGGTTTTTAATCCAAAAAATAAAAAAGCGCTTTTCATCCGAAGGAGAGACACTGGCAGAATAGGTCTGCCTAAGGGGCATGTGGAAAAAGGGGAAAGTCTGGTGTCGGCAGCCACCCGCGAAATTATTGAAGAAACCGGTTACGAGCATTTTCAATATCTTGGCAAACTCAATGTGGTTAAATATCGATTTCATCAAGCCGGAAAACTTCACGAAAAAACCGAGCATCAATTTCTATTTAGCTTAAGGTCGGTTCGGGTCAGAAAGCGCCTAGCTACCAAAGAAATAGCTAATTTGCAAAATCTTTGGCTGACTTTGCCGGCGGCTTTAGCCGATCAGCACGTGTATCCGAATTTAAAAATTAGCCTGGTTCTGGCGATTAAGATTTTAAAACACCGTGGATATATTTTAAATTAAAGTCTCATTAAAAAGTCTCGTTGGGGCTTAACCAATTTGGATGCAGAGAATTTTTTAATTGGTTCAGTTTTAAATTTAGCCTGGATTTAAAATCGGAATTTTTCTGGAAATTTTCGACTGGGTTTGGCGTGGTTAAAAACCCGCGGTTGATTTGATATTGCAAACGCAGGCCGTTTTTGCCAAGCCAGGCGTAAACTTGGTCAGCGGGGGTGGTTAAAAAATCCGAAACATTGTTCACTCCGTATCGTTTCAGGACCGCGCCTGTCCGCCAGCCCAAACCCGGCAGAAGTTGCAGCGGGATCATTTTTAGATGTTCTTGGTCGGAGACGGAAAGATATTTAAAACCCGGCTGTTTTAAGGTGAGCATGGCTAATTTTGCCAAGATTGGCGTGCTGCCAAAACCGGCTTTTATTTTGCATTCCAATTCCAGCCAGCAGTCAGTTTGGACTTTCAAAAATTTCGCGGCCCTTTGAATAACGGTAGTGGCAGGGATTCTAAGCAAGACTTCATGATCCTGAATTTTAAGCGGTTCGCCCCACTTTTTAGCAAGTTTTTGAAAGGTTTTCACAAAGCCAACTTGGTGGTTTTCAGACAAGGTTTTTACCACTAAGCGCGGGGTTTTACGCAGGGCCGCGTTTAAACTTTGATTTTTGCGAATCCCTAAATTTGAAGCTAAAACATTACAATCCACAATCCTGGCTTGTTCATTTAAATTTTCGACCAAAGCCAGGGGCAGATTCCTTAAGCGGGGATTAAGAGCTTCAGCCAGGCTAGCCCAGAAATGCCAAATTGAAACCACCAAAAAGTGATGCGCCATTTGGTTTTGTCCAGTTTGGTTTGTCTTTAGGCTTAAATTCTGGTTAGACATATAAATTGTTAGTTTGAAAACTGTGATTTAAATTTTTAATAAAAAGGAGTTCTATGTGCCGAATAAAAACCGAAACTAAAAAACAAAAAAATTAATATCTCCGAATTACCCCAATCACGCGGCCTTGAATTGTGACATTTTTTACATCAATCGGCTGGTAGTTTGCATTGGCTGGTTGCAGGCGAATAAAGTTTTTTTTGCGAAAGAATTTTTTTAAAGTCGCACTGCCGTCGTCAAGTAAAGCTACCACCATGTCGCCGTCTTTGGCCAGTTGGGTTTTTTCCACGACTACCATGTCGCCGTCGCCGACCAGACTTTCCACCATAGAATCGCCACGGACTTTTAAGATGTAGGCATTTTTCTTGCCCACCAGGTTGGGCGGGACGGGGATCATGTCTTGTCGGTCCTCAATCGCTTCGATGGGCGATCCAGCGGCGATGGTGCCAACCAAAGGCAGTAGCATTGAAGCCGATTCAAATTCCGGTTTATCCTCCGCTTCCAAGATTTCAATGCCGCGAGCGTTATTCTTGTCCCTTTTAATATAACCGGTTTTTTCCAAGAAACTTAGATGCTCGTGCACCGTGGCCAAAGAAGACAGCTTAAATGCTTTGGCGATTTCCGACAAAGTCGGAGCATAACCGTGATTTTTAATATAATGCTT
>QZJU01000002.1 GCA_003597955.1 Candidatus Parcubacteria bacterium | reverse complement strand
GGCAAAAAGGTACGAATATTGGTTGTTCCAGCCAGAGTTAGTCCAGCCAGGCGCACAGTTCGGATAGTAGTTCACAGACACCGAGCTGCCGTTCCAGTACAGGTAACCCTTCTGAAAGTCCTGCCGTGAGGTAGAACCGCCTTGACCATACTCATTGGTGATGGGTATGCCAATGGAACTCGACGGGCCACCCGCGCCGTTCCAGGTCCCCCAAAAACCGTTGCGGACAGTGTACGCGGTGCGCGTGCCGCCGAGAGCGTCAAAGATGACACCGCAGGGGCCGAACGCACCGCCGGACCACTTCTGGACGTAACAGGTCTTCGGGGTGTTGTCACCGTTATACGGGGCGTCATCGTTCAGGGGAATGAACCAGTCGTTGTCCTGCACGAGGCTGCCGTAGTTCCCCTCACCTTGGGCAACCCTTTCGGCATCAATGTCCAGGCGGACTACCATGCGCTCGGGGTTGCGGTACCAGGAGGTAACATTGGAAAGCGTTTGTAACGTCGTACTCCAGTAACCCTGTGAAGTTGGAGCCGGATGGTTGTCTGCACGAATTTCCCAGTGAAGATGATAGGCACCAGACCCAACATTACCAACCTTTGCAATACGGTTTCCTTTCTTTACCTGTTGACCGTTGGAGACGTAAATTTCCTTTACATGTCCGTACTGGGAATAGAAGTTCTGGCCGTTGATGTTGTGTTCAACGACTAACACGCCCCAGTAATTGGCAATACCATTGACGACGTGGCCCGCATCGAGGACGACGGTTCCGTCCGCAATTGCGTAGACGTTCTGTCCCTGGTCATCTGGGACTGAGAGATTAAAATCCCAGCCGGGATGATAGACCCAGGTAACTGGCGGGCTGTAACCATCTGCGTTTTGCGTGAACTGCCAACCACAGTCACCATTTGCCGTAACGCATCGGGAGTGTTTCCCGAAGATTGGTAACATCGCAGGTCCCTCTGCAGCTAAAAGAACCTCGAGCTGCGCTCCTACGATAAGCAAGAGCAACAATAACATTTTCGTCAGCTTCATAGCCGACCTCCTTCTTAGTTTGGGTTTGTGTTTGGTGATTAGTTGTCAATAAAACTTTTTTGCATTATCCCCCTTTCATCCCGTGGATGAAGCAATATGGGTTTGTGGCTAGATTTCAAAACCGAATTGAGGCAATAATTGCGTTGTATGTTGCGAGAGCTTGAGTGTCGAATGAAACTGACGAGACTGTTGAAAAAGTCGACAGTTTCTGCCCATTTAAGACGTACCAGACATGATGAATCCAGTTCCCCGTCTGTGGCCGATTGATAGTTTCTGTCAGTGCTTGGTGTCCGTCAATTTCGGTTTGATTCAGGCCAGTACTCACACCTAGAGAGGCATTACTGTAAGGATACTTCTGCACACATGTTGAGAGGGAATCACAAGCTTCGACGGTTTGTATACTAACCCGAAAACTCATTTCAGTAGTTCCAAATCCAATTGTTGGCGATTGCGTGTCGGGAACTGAAGAATTTGGTGAATCAAGAAGGCCGAAGTCCTTTGGATACTTGAAGCTGTATTGATACTTTGTATTAGAATAGGTTTTCCAATTTGATGTATCCACAGCGACATTGGCGTTTGTTGAGCTATTCGTATTGACTGTATTTACGTTCTGGTTCAGTGGTGTATTCACATTACTATTTACCGCAACGTTCGTATTCTGGTTCACATTGGTATTACTGTTCTGGTTCTTATTCCAGTACGAGTACACGGCAACAGCAATAGCTACCAGGAGGACGATAATGAGGACTACCCAGAGGGTAGGTGAATTGCCCTTTTTGGGGGGTATTTGTGGCTTATTTTGAGGATTATTTAATTCCATACGGATTTTGGGCTTAATTTATTGGCTAATTTAATGCTAGCACAGATTTTAGCCAAAAAACTCTTAGTTATCCACGATAAAACAGCGCCGTCGCGACGGCGGGGTTGTTTAAAGAAATAGGTGTTTTTGGCTAATCTTAGCCTTTTTAACGAAAGGTGACGAACTTATTGAAATTGACAGTTTCGAAATCCTAAATTCTAATATCTAAATTCTAAACAAAACTCAAATATCAAATTCTAATTCCTTAAACGCATTAGAAATTCGTTTGTAGAACCTTAATGTTTGTTTAGGATTTTTGGAATTTATATTTCAGATTTACCCTTCCAGTTATTTGCTTTTTTCAATTATCGCGCCGAAAATTTTCATAAATTCGGTAACCTCTTGAATTAAATATGTCTTCACTTTATTCAATGTTTCCGCAACTTCAAGTAAATTTAACCAATAACGCGTTTCCTTGGCTTCTTTTTTGCAAATTCTAATTCGCATTAAGAAATCTTTTTTACTCAAAGACTCATTGGCTTCAATATAATTAGCGCCGACTGATCCGGCTGACCTGACAAGTTGTTTGGTGATTTCAATACAAGAAATATTTCTTGGAACTTTGGCAATAAATTGAATAACCTCGTTCGCAAATTTCAGTGTTCTATCTTCCAAATCGTATTTTCTTAGAATTTGAAATTTGAATCATTATAATTTATTTAGAATTTAGAATTTCGTGCTTAGTGCTTATCGCTCGTGATTCTTTCAATAGCCAATTTATAAGCATACGCACTAGCAAACGGGAAAAAGATTTGCTCTTGGAATTCCTTTAAAAATCCCACTGTGTCTGCGGTAATAAATTTTTGCTGCTTTAGGTTTTGGCTCAGGCAAAATATGCCGACCATTTCATCGCCCGAGCCGATAGGAATGACTGCCGAATAATTATTTTGTTTCAGCCAATCTAAAGCGTGAACAAAAGCGCTTTCGCCGTTTTCAATCCTAAAAAGAAGTTCATCGGTTATTAAAACGTTGCCGGACAATATTTTGATTCCGGTCGGACTTTCAATCATCAGTTTCTTCCCACCTTTCGGATATTGAATAAAATTGCCAGTCTTCCTTTCGGCCAGATAAAAATCAATCTCGGGCCCGAAAATCTCTTCTAATTCTTTTTTGGTTTTTGTCAAAAGGGTCTGAAACTGCAAAGTAGATTTTGTAATTAACTCAATCTTTTTCAAACTTAGCTGCCTTTGCTTTTCTTTATTTTCAAAAATCCCGTCGATAACTTTATAAATCCATTTGCGCAGAGGCTCAATGGTCAATGCGATTATAAAGATGGTGATTAATAAGCCGGTATTGTTATTTAAGGCAACTGACTTGCTGGAAAGATTTTGAACCAAGATTAGAACGTAAGCATAAATCGCGAATAATATCACAAAAGTCATCAACTGCACAAAGCTTTTTTGGAAAACGATCTTGATATCAAAAAATTGGTAACGCGTTATTGCGTAAGCAACGCCAAAAGCAAAAATAAAAGAAGTGATACTATCCAAGCTTGCAAACACAAAAATTCCAAAAATTGGCAATATAAAATCAAAAATCACGACAATTATTATCGGAACAATAAAACCTAAGGCCACATATGACATCCTTAGGCGTTCGAGTCCCTTTGCCTTTAAAAATGCTTTAGCTAATAATGCAATAGACACCAATAGTATACAACTCGCTAAAATTGAATAGATGTTAAAAAGTGGTCCAGCTGTAATTTCAAATCCTAATTTCGTAAAGGTCAAGTGTGTACCTAAGAAAGCGCTTGGAATAAGCGTACCCACGATTAGCAAAACTGTGATCAATAAAACTGAGTTTCTAACAAAGCGGGTAATTTTTGTCTTAGTAAACTTAATTGTCCAGAAAAATATGGCGGCAATCACTATTGCGCCAATGCTATAACTTAAATGCACAAATGGGTATTTCGGAAGGTTAAAATAAATAAAATTTACCAAAACCCAAACCGCAATTAAAAAAATAAAATTTGAAAAATTTCTTTGAATTCGGTTTACGGATCTTCGGCGAACCGACATGGCTAGGATAAAATTCAATATCGCCGCCAATAAAATTACATATTTCATATCATTTCCTTCCTAAATACCTTTTATATTCCTCGTCGTTTTTCATGATTTCTTCGGAAATCTTTTCCCGCAAGAAATCGGCCTTGGTCATCTTAAATTTTTTTGCCTTCCACTGCAAATACCTTTCCATCTGCGGCGTAATTCTTAATGTAAATTTAATGGTCGGCAAGGCCTGCGCTTCCTCGCCCTGAAGACCGGTTAGGAATTTCTCGACAATTTCTTTCGCTTGTCCCCCACTGTATGACTTAACGTGAATATTTGATGGAATTTGGCGGTTGCCTAAAAATTTTAAAACGCCTTTGTTGGAAATATCTTTATCGTACAAATACAGCACGGGACGGCGCAGGCTCATGGCGTAAGCCAGCAAATAACCAATATCGGCATTCGGGGTGGAGCCTTCAATTATCAAAGCATCCATTTTATCCAGCATTGAACCTCCGCTCTCGTTCAAGGCTTCCAATTCTTCAGCTGGAATGTCAAAGCTATTTCTGCCGTCAGAGGTGACATAGAAAATTTTCTTCATTTCCAAAATATCAAGAATTTCCTGACGGACATTCTCGAAGCGAGCCTTGTCGGACGGAGCTTGGAAAAAGTAGATACGCATACTACTTTGCCTTTTTCTCCGTCAGACCAAATTCGCCCGCGCGGTTTTGGCTGATTAACTGCAAAACCACTTGCGGGTTTTTGGCTTTTGCCAGCGCCCAAAGAAACTTAGCATAAAGCGCTTCTAAAGTTATGCCGGAAACGATCTTGACATTCGCCCATTCGGTCTCAAGCGCGAAATATGGATTCAGCACGACGACTGGAACTCCCTTGGCATTGGCGATTTTTAAAATCTGACGCAAATTCTCGGGCCAGCCTTCCTGCAAAAATGTTTGAACTAAAATTCCGTCCGGCAGAGTTTGTATGGCTTCAGCCAATTCCGCGGGTTCGAAACCTGGGTGCAGGGTAATGACTTTAATGTTCGCCGGCTTAACTTCCGTAACATGAATTCTTTTCTGCTCAACTTTTTTTTCACTCTCGCTTTTTAGTTTAATGCCGAAATCCACCCGACCCAGAATATCCCTCTCTTCAGCATTAAACATGTTGAAAGAAATTGTCGTCGATTTACTGGCGCGATTGGCGCGCATTATCTGATTCCCAAACGCGATAATAACTTCCGGAACATTAAAGGTGGCGACTTGGATGGCGTTTATCAAATTTGCTCTTACGCCAAGGTTGCGATAATTCAAAGTTGCTTTTTCCGCCGCCTTGCTAGCCTGCAAAGCTGGAGTCAAAGGCGAACCGGTTAGGACAATGGGCTTGGCTAAACCCTGCAATGTATAAGAAAAAAAGGCGCTGGTGTAGAGTATGGTGTCCACGCCTTGCAGTATTACAAAACCATCAAACCTTTCGTAGGTTTGATTGATGTATTTCGCTAAAACATTCCAATCTGGTATTTCGATGTGCTTGCCGTCAGGCCAAATAAAAACCGGCTCGACTTGAGCGATTAAAGCAAGTTCCGGAACCTGATCCATCCAAGCCCTAATATCGCCAGCTGAATTCACAGTCATTACTTTCCCCTCTTCAATCTGAAGGGTTGAACCACCGGCAAACATCAGGCAGATTTTTGGCAGGCTTTTAGCCATAAACCTAAGTTATTTAATTTTTTCGCGACGGCTCTGATTCCACGACGGCGCTTGAGATAAAGCTAGCAGATTATTAAGTTTTGTCAACCCCGCACCACTTTCCAACAAAACGCCTACACATAGCACAATGATATTCAATTAAGCAAATAACCTTACGCTAAACTTAAGGCTTAATTTGGAAAGTGGTGCGGGGTCAATCCTAAATGCCATTGCGAAATTGGATCCTGAAACCCCGGCCTCGCCAAGCGAAGCGTGGCGGGCAAGTTCAGGATGACAGAAGATACAAGTTGCCACGGCCATTTCACGCCAAGAGGTAGGCGTTCTTCCTAATGAAAAATTCAAACTTCTTTTCAAAGGTTTTCCACCCTAAAAACAAAACCGTCGCAAGGAAGGGTGAGGATCAAACTTGCTTTGTCCGAACCCTGACGCAGCGACTCCGTTAAGGGAAAGGGGGAGCACAGGAGGGGGAAACCGTAGGTTTCCCACCCTGACCTCACCAGCTCCCGCCGCCGCTGATGCTGATGCCGATTGTTTTCATGTCGTATTTTGTCGTTTCCACGGTTGATGGCCGTATGTTATAATAACTTCAATTAAAACCTAGATTTTTTTTAAAAAAATGCGCGTTGGATGGAAAACAATCAAATCTCAAATTGTCTATCACAATCCTTGGTTTCGTGTACGAGAAGACGCGGTCAAAAGACCTGACGGAAAAAGGGGGATATATGGTATAGTGGAACGGCCACACGTAAATTTTGTAATTGCACAAATTAAAAACAAAATACTTTTTATCAACGAATATAGATATCCGATAAAAAAAATTATTTTACAGTTACCGGCCGGAACAACTAATGTGAACGAAGGTGATTTACATGCAGCACAACGGGAGTTACTCCAGGAAACTGGTTACCGAGCAAAAATATGGAAAAAGTATGGTTCATTCTTTATTGCTCCTGGACATGAAAGCATTCAAGCAAATCTGTTCGTGGCTTCGAATTGTACAGAAGCCAAGAAAAGAACCACTCCATCCAACGAGGTAATTAATAAAATTCAGCTAATACCGCTCACAAAAATAAAAAAGCTAATTGCTCTGAATAAGATACAATGCGGAATCTCACTTGCGTGCTTGAATATTTTTTTTCAAAAAAATGAGAGACCCTAATTGGATCCCTCAATATTCCGGTGGAAAAAAGGCTGATCGCACGGGCGAATGCCAATTTTGAAGTCGGCAACTATTTTTTCGAAAAGTGCATTCAGCGCAACCTGCCCCGGCATGCAATGTTGACACCAAACACCTAACGTTTCCTGCGAGGCTCTCGAGATGAGCTGCCGAAGCGAATCATCCCTACATGATCCAAAAACATACTTCGCGGGTGAAACCGACCGCGTATAAGGTTCGCCAATTGAATCGCATGCGCATACTGTCCCGAACGGGTCGATAGCTGGCCGGAGGAACGGAATCCAGCACCTTTTTGAAGGTGTGAGTTCCATCTTTGACCATTGGCTAATTTTAAACTGAAGATCATCAGCAATTGTCAGATGAAATGGCAACCCGCCATCTAAGTACCTTCCGCGTATTACCCGTAAATCATTCAATAACAGTACGCTCTGCTCAGCCTTGAGTGCCTGTGAGATACCAATGCAATCCGCGCGTAGGTCCAGGAAGTCAACACCCAGATTTTCACAAAGCGTCACAATTAACGGTAGTTGCGAAAAGTTCACCTCCTGCAACACTGTCCCAAGTCCGACCTTTAGACGTGCATGTACTGCATTCCGGCGTTCAATGAGTCTTCGCACGCCCGCTTGCACAATCTGAAAATCATTACTATCTACGGGCCGGTTGACCAGCCGTGCATACACCTCGGATGTTGCAGCATGGCAACTCACCCGCAACCACCCAGTATGTAAAATAACATCCAGGGTTTCTTCGTCTACACGAGAGAGAAGGCGACCATTGGTGTAAACCAAGACTTCAATACCATTTCTGACCGCGGCCAATACTACCTCCCTGAATTTCACCTGATCCAAGAGCGTTTCCCCTCCACCAGAAACAATTATCCGCTCAACTCCCAGATCTTTCGCCTCATCCAAGACGCTGATCCAACTACGTGTCGGTAGCACATCAATGCCAGCACTAGCACGTATCTGGCGTGCCTTCAGTTGCCCGCCACCACACCAAAGGCACATTTTACATGCATAAATACATAAACCGTTCGTTGGGTGAATTTCTAGCATATAAATATGCGGCTGGGCGGAGTCTTGGTGCGCAGAACTCAGGAACTCTGGATTCAAATGCAGATAGCGAGTCAGTTGATACGCATAGCGCATCAGAAGCGAACGCGGATAAAGTAAACTTATCCATAAATCTGCGATGACTGACGCCTCTTGGAGTACTCTCTGCAGGTCCACCAATTTCTCAAGGCTAATGTTTAGGCTCTTCAAAATCGTGCTGGCGGGTGTAGTCGGATTTTGAAAATAAATCCTAAAGAGGTTATAGAGGTATTGCAAATCGTCCATTTCCAAATACCTCTGTTTGATTAACTCGTAACTAAAAGCCTCCTGTGCAGTGCTATCACTTATGACGCCCGCATCCAATTTCTGCATGACGGCAACGAGCTTACTTATTGTCCTCATCCTTCATTCCTCCATTCACTTCATTTGTATTTTTTCAAAGTTCATTAAACCTTCTGATACTAACAAAAAATCAATCACGCGTCAATTTATCGGGAGAGCGACTTGACACAAGAAAATTTATTTTCCAGAGATCTTCGCGCAAAACCAATAACTTCTTGGCCTTTTGTGGATATTAAATTTTTTCAAAATATCTACATGAATCTCCCTGCAAATCTCACCAACTCCCGCCGCCGCCGCCGCCAAAACCGCCGCCGGAAAAACCGCCCCCGCCAAAACCCGAAGCGCCGCTGCCGGCGCTGGATGGCCGTGAAACAAAGGCCGAGCTCATATTGCTATTCATATGCGACATTATTGAACCAAAGTATATGGCGTTAAAGGTAGCGCCGGGCTGGCCTTCGTACCAGCCGGGTTGAGACAGCATCATGCCCTCAAATTGCTTGGCCCATTCTTTTTCCACCCCCAAAACCATGGCATAGGGCAAGAATTTCTCGAACTGCTCCGGCTTTTTTTCCGGAGCGTTATGGAATTTCAGGCGCTCGGTTTCGGTCACGGACAAAAACCACCGAAAGCCCTTGATTTCTTCCTGGGTAATAGCGCCTTTCACGGTTTTTTGCGGCATGATCCGGCCGTAGATAACGAAAAGCAAGGCGCTCAATAAAAATGGGATTAGGATGGCGAAGGAGAAATACTGATTGCTGATCTGAATGATGACAAAGGCAATGACGGTCAAAGCGCCGCCCACGCCGATGAACTTCTTTTTGACTTTCTGCGGGTCTTCCGCAAAATATCCGTTTTTCGCGACTTGGGCGTATAAGTCATTAGTGATGATATGAAGCTTGAGATAAAATTTGTTTTTCAAGCTTTTCAAATCCACGCTGTCTTTTTGCCCGGTGCTATCAAAAAGCGCTTCGATCACCTGCTTCTCGATGGAATCTAGTTTTGAATTGTCGCTTTGCAATCGGCGGAATTCATAATTTTTATCGCCTAAATCCTTGATTTTCAAATATCCTTTAACCGCCAGGTTTATGATCGTGGCCGAAACTTCTTTGCTGTCGGCTTTTTCGTCCCACAAGGTCCCCAGATCGGCCGGACCGAGATTGGCTGGCGGTTCGTAAAAAGGCACGACCGTGCCCCGGCCTTTGGGGTCGCGGCCTCGCGTCAGCCACCAGTAATGCAATGCCGCCCAGACCGCCAGCGGCAAAAAGAAATACCAATTGTCAGCGGCGAAATACCGAAAATTCTGGAAAAAGTCAGGTTCGGCGATAACGCCTTTGGCAAAACTCGCCACCAGGGTTAAGCCTTCGGATTCTTGCAGGGCTTGGGCGATGAATTCCGCGCTTTTGTCCAGCCTTTTCTGCTTGGTGCAGTTGGAAAGGTCCGAGCCGTATTCGCCGGTGTAGCAGGCCAAATCCTTAAACTCGGTTTGGCCGGGTAATTTCACCGTGGCCGAAGCGGATTGGATCGGGACGGTCCACTCGTTGCCCGTCACATTCCAAAAAAATTCATCGTGGTCTTCAAAATAATTTACAGCCCGGCCGACGGTGTAGTTTATAACGTAGGTCTTGGTGCCGGTAATGGTTTTGTCCGGATCGCCAATTTTCAGTTTTAAATAACCTTCGGAAAAACTCCGAGAGAATTTCTGCGACTCGCCTTTTTCATCCGTCACGCTTTCAACCTTTAAACGGAGCTTGTAGTTAACGCCCTGGCGCTGGTATTTATATGGGATATTGCGGTAAATGCCGTGCCGGGGCGTGGCGCCGAAATCGTAGACAATGGTTTCTTTGACCCTGGCTTCGCTGTTTGCCGCCAAGGCAATCTCGGCCTTAAAATCCTTTACCTGCTCGGGTGTTATTTGGGCATTAGCCAAAACCGGCAACAGCCAAAAGATTGATATAAAAATCGCGGTTTTCAGAAGTCTAGGCATATAAAAATTATACCACTCCTTATCTTTAAAATTAAACGAAAACATTGCAAAAAAATGCCTAGCGACCTCAAGCTAGGCATTTTTTAAAGTTAAGAACTTTTTAACAATGAACAAAAAGGTTTCCCGGCCTACGTGGAATGCTTAAAAGACAGAAAATCGATCTCGTCTGACTTTAAGCCGCCCAAGGTTGCCAAATGACCGGCAGAGTCAGCGTAAAAAACTGAGCTCATCTGCGGCGAAATGCCAACCGCCCCCTGCATACTAAACCCCTCAATAGTTCCTGTTTTTAGATCGGCGATAATCATTCCGGAACCAAAGTTCGGATCCCAGCACACATTGTTATCCGCCATCTCCCCATTCACCTCCTTTTATTTGAAAGTTAATCTTTCGCTAAAGCAAAATTAAATCGCTTATCCGCGAAAAGGATACTTTATGGACCTTCGCATAACCTTTGCATATTCGTCAGGTGTCATTTTTACGGAAGAAGCACCGATTTCAAAAACGATCGGTTTTGCTAACATGCTTTTAACAAATTCTTCATCTCGTTTTTTTTCGCATTCAGGACAATATCCGCCGCCCTGACCGTATGTCCGTCCATCAGAAAAAGTCTCTTTACCGCACCGGGCGCAATAACACATCCCAGAAAATCTGAGTCTTCCAAAAGAAATATCTTTCATTTAAATCCCCTTCTGTAATTAGTTGGTATTTTTTGTCATCCGATACTGATTACTTTGATTTGGGCAATGAGCTTTTCCACCAGCCAGGTGTGTTTTGAAACCTGTGGGCTTTCTCTAATAGTTCATTAGTAAATCCGTGCGCTGAGGCAATATGAGCTTGGGTGGAAACCAATGCAGCTTTTAATTTTGCATCGCTGGATATCAAGAGGTCTTGGCATTTTTCACAAATTCCATAACCGCCAATCCAACGATTTTTAGAAGGAAAAAAACCAAGGAATTTTTTTTTACATCCACCACACACCCATTTATGATTTGGCCAAAAAGATTCAAACGGATGCATTTCTTGTTTTAACACCTTCATATTACTGTCTCCTTCTTCCAAATGTTTTTCACAAAAAAACAACGCGCTTTTTCAAGGTGCTGTTTTAAAAACAACTTTATTTTATTGTAAAACCATATTATCTCTAATCAGCCAAAATGTCAAATTCAGCATTATAGTTGATGAAAAATAATTCACCAAACTTACCATGTTGCCAATTCTTTGGATTATATCAGCCTCTTGACAGCCAATTTATTGTGATTTAAGCTGGGATCGGAAAATCGAATACACAAGCTAAAAAAGCTTCCTTGAAAAACGGCCTGCTTCGCAGAAGGTTCGTGAGTTTTTATTTGTGAGGTGATTTAAGATGAAACAGCTAAAGCTCGCGAAACATTTTGCCAAAACCTCCGCGCTTTTCTGGCTGTGCGCGATTTGGAGCGTATCTGTGCTGGGAATGTGCGTAATGGAATTTCTGAAATTCGACGCTTTTACCACACCCCGAAGCCTGCCTTTCATCTACGCAGTTCTGATTTTTACGTATTTCTGCCGCAAAGAAATTGACCGGTGGCTGGGCAAATTCTGGAAAAAGCGTCAGGGCGAATACTTTTTCGTCGCCTGGTGGTGCACTTTGCTGATCATGTATGTCCTGGTTTTCCTTTTTCCGCAGAAATTTATTCTGCCCCGGAAAATGCTGGAAACATGCTTGGCAATGACCCTGCCTTTCCTACTGACTGAAATCTCCAAAAAACTGCATGCCTGTCGGCATGCGCTGAAATCTCTTTTTCATAAACCGAAATGCCGCTCGCACCGATTGACCTGATTAAGATTAACTGACTGAAAATCAGGGGGGAACATGAATTGTTCATGCCTTTTACCATCCGAAAACTTCTGCCTAATAAAAGCCAGCCGATTTTTCAAAGATACCCCCCAAAAAAAGCTAAAAACTTTTTCGGGGGTATTTTTAAATCCAAGGCCAATACTGGCGGGTTAGCAATTCGCTGGCTCTTTCGGGTTCTGCCATAATTTCTTTAACCACTTTTTCGCAGCGGATGCCTTGGGAACCTTTCACCAAAATCAAATCCTGGGCTAATAAACGATCTTGAAGGAAATTCCCAACGCCTTCAGGCTTGTCAAAGCTCAAAATCCGATCGATAGGGAAACCGGCGAACTTGGCACCGTTGGCAATGTGCTTGGCTTGCTCACCGACGGTGATCAAATAATCGGCTTTGCCCAAAACATATTGGCCGATCTTAACGTGTTCTTCTTCGCTGACCGGCCCCAGCTCCCGCATGTCGCCCAGGATCGCGTATTTTTTGGCGGGCGTCTCGAGCTCGGCCAAAGTGTCCAGGGCCGCTTTCGCCGCGGCTGGCGAAGAATTGTAAGTGTCGTCAATAATCAAAGTGTCTTTTACGCCTTTTAACAAACGCATGCGCCCGGCCGGTGGCTGATACTTGCGCAGCTGTTCGGAAACATTGGAGAGATTTACCTGCAAAGCGTGCGCCACGGCAAAAGCCGCGGCAACAGCGTATAAAGAATGCCGGCCAACAGTGTCTTGGATGACTACGGGTATGGAACTGCCACTGACGCTAATTTTGGCGCTCACCCCTTGGAGATTTTTTACATTCTCGCCCAGGATCGCGGCATTATTGACTTGGACTTCGGCTGACTGATTTTGGCTGTAACGAATTATTTTTGCTCTTATTTGCGGGGTTGCCGCGACTACATTCGGATCATCCGCATTTAAAACCGCAACGGCATTTTTGGGCAAAGACTTCACTAATTTTTGCTCTTCGGCAATCGCCGCTTCAATCGAACCGAAAAATTCCACATGTTCGACCGTGGCTGAGGTTAACACGCCAATTTCCGGTTTAACCCAATTTAACAAGCGCTCCAAATCGCCAGGCTTGTCCGCGCCCAGCTCCAAAACTAAAACTTGGGGAAAATCTGATTTCTTCCGACCAAAAGCCAAACCCGCTGCGCGTAAAAAAATCTTCAGCCAGCGCCACAAAGACCGGTAGCCGGTTTCTTGGCGCAAGATGGACAAAGGCACGCCTAATTCCTGATTGTAGCTGCGCAGAGTCTGCCCGACCCGGAAATCTTTGGCCAAAGCCAAAGCAATGGCCTGCACCGTGGAAGTTTTGCCGACAGAACCGGCTACGGCCACAATTTTGGGTTGGTAGCGGCTCAAAACCCGCTTGGCAAAAAAAACCAATTTAAATTCCAAAATTTTTAAGAAGAAACGCTTCATAATTTAAACCTTAACAGCATTTCTAGAAGCTGTCATTTTAAGGCGTTAGTCGGGTCGGCGCGATATCGTAATACTTTAAGAGAAAGTCCATAACCTCCCCAAATAACGGGGCAGCCGAGCTCTCGGCAAATTGCACATCCTTGGGCACATCTATCCTGACCACCATGGCAAATCGAGGACTCTCAACCGGCGCAAAACCAGCAAAAGTGCCAATGGTTTTGTGCGGGTCATAACCCGAGCCAGTTGTCGCGCGGACCTGGGCGGTGCCGGTCTTGCCGGCAACATAATAACCCTTGACCCCGGCACGCTGACCGTGGCCGCGCTCCACCACATTTACCAGCATGGCGGCCAAAGTCGAGGCTGTGTCTGGACGGATGACTTGGCGCACGACCTGGATTTCATTTTTTTCAACTTTACCGTCAGGATAGCGGATTTCGTCAACCAAATAAGGTTTGAGCAGTTTGCCACTATTGGCGATCGCACCAAAAGCCGCCAACAGCTGAATCGGCGTTACGGTCAAGCCTTGGCCGAACGAACCCGTCGCCAAAAAAATGTCTCCGGATTTGGTCAAGGAGCTGATATTGCCCTCCACTTCGCCGCTCAATTCTACGCCGGTCTTTTCCCCAAAACCGAAATTTTTTACATACTTGGAAAAACTCGGCCGGCCCACCAATTCAGCCGCATGAATGGCGCCGGTGTTCAAAGATTTTTCCAGAACCTGAACCATAGTTTGGGTGCCGTACGCTTTTTCGTCAGAGTTGCGAATGGTAAAAGAGCCGATTTTCACCTGGCCCGTATCGACATAGGTGCTTTGGGGCGTGACTTTGCCCAGGTCCAAAGCCGTGGCCATGGTTATTGCTTTAAAAACCGAACCGGGTTCGTAAGCGCCGAAAACCACGGGGTTGTTGAAAGCCGAGGGATTTTCAGTCTTATTGTATTCGTTGGGATCAAAATCCGGCTGGCCGCACACGGCTAAAAGCCGGCCAGTCTGAACTTCCATGATCGCCAAAGCTCCTCCGTCCGCGCCGTGCTTGGAAACCGCTGTTGCCAATTTGCTGCACGCTTGGTATTGCACGGTGTGATCCAAAGTTAAAATCACATTTGCGCCGTTAATGGCCTCGGCAAAAAAACCAGCGCCCACCGGCAAAAAAGCCCGAGCCGAAGATTCTTCCTGTAATTTGCCGGCCGTACCAGCCAAAACTTCATCCAACGCAGCTTCAACGCCGTAAACGCCTTTTTTGTCATCGCCTTGGTAGCCGACAAAACCGATCAGGTGGCTGGCCAGATTTTTTTCCGGATAATAGCGCCATCTTTCGTTTTCGAACTTTATGCCTTTCAGCTGCAAGCCTTCAATCGCGGCCACCTCGGTGGGCTGTAAACGGCGTTTTAAAACCTCATAAACATCTTTGGGCTTGCTTAATTTCGGGATTAATTCCTCGCTGGAAATGCCCAAAATCGGCGCCAGAGCCGTGGCTGTTGCTTGAGGATCGGTAATCGTGTCCGGAACCGCATAAACCAAAGGTTCGTCCCGGCTGGTGGCTAAAGGAAAAAGCTCGTCCGGATTGGCGCGGTCTTTGACAAAGATATCCCCGCGGTTCGGGGTTAATTTGGAACTAAGATTGTGCTGGTTTTCCGCGATCGAGGCATAGGCTTCATGGCGGAGAATCTGCAAAGTAAAAAGCCGGATCGCGATAATCGCGGCAAAACCAACCACGATCGCCTGAAATATACCCAGACGGTCGTAGCGGTGCGGCGAAGTCCGTGGACGGAGCCGTTTCACCATGGCAAAATGCTTAAATTATTTTCGCGCCACATCAGCCGTTGGCGGCAACAGGTATTCGGCATTCGTGCTGGCCACCATTCCGGTTATGACCGGAGAATTCTCCAGATTCGTCAGTGCGGAAAGTTCGGCTTGCTGAAGCTCCAGGGCGCGCCTCTGCTCCAGCAAGGCATTTTGTTTCTTGACTAAAGCATGAACAGTAAAACTTTTGGTAGAACTGCGGTTGATTTGGAAAAGATAACCAATGGCCAAAATCACGATTAAAAAACCTAATACCATCGGCAAGTTGTTCGCGCGCCAAAGCGCTTCCCGGTTTTCGGAATCTCTGGGCTGGGGCTTGAAGGGGTGTTTCTTAAAAAATTTAGTGAACTTGGACATTTTAGTTTTTTTGAATGATTCGGAGCTTGGCGCTGCGGGCCCGCGGGTTTATTTGGATCTCGGCAGAATTGGGCTGAATGGGTTTTTTGTTTAAAAGTTTTCCAGCCGGGATGCGGTCGCAAGTACATTGCAATTGCTCAGCCGGGCATGAACAAATCTTGGCCTGATTGCGAAAAAAATTTTTCACCAGGCGGTCTTCCAAAGAATGGAAGGAAACGATTGCTAACCGGCCGCCGGGTTTTAAAATTTCAAAGGCTTGGGGTAGAAATTTTTCCAGTTCGGAAATTTCGTCATTAACCGCGATGCGGAAAGCCTGAAAGGTCTGGGTGGCCGGGTGAATTTGGCGCTTGAGCCAAATTTTCTGGCCAGGCTGGGCTTTTAAAACTTCTCGGTAAACTGCTTCGACTATTTGAACCAGATCCTGGGTGGTGGAAAAACTTTTGGTTTTCCGCCGTTCAACAATCGCCCTGGCGATTTTGCCGGCTTGGCGCTCTTCGCCGAAATTTTTTAAAATCCTTTCCAGCTCCCTTAGCTCCAGGGTGTTTAAAAGTTCCGCCGCGGTTTTTCCAGAAGTCTGATCCATTCGCATATCCAATGGCCCAAACTTTTGAAAAGCAAACCCTCTTTGCTCGTCATCCAGCGCGAAACTGGATAAACCCAGGTCGGCCACGATAATGTCCGGCCGGGGAAAATCGCCGATTAAACTTTTCAAAGCGCCGAACCTGCCATGTTTCAAAATCATTCTTGCCTGATATTCGCCCAATTTCGTTTTGGCCAGTTGGATGGCGACCGCATCGCGGTCCAGACCCAACAACCTTCCGGTCGGCTCGGTCGCTTCCAAAAACCTTTTCGCATAACCGCCCGAACCCAGGGTGCAATCAATCACCGTATCACCGCTTTGGGGTTGAGTAAGTTTTAGTACTTCTTCTAAAAGAACAGGTGTGTGTTGAGGGGCCCGCCCTGAATCCGAGCGAAGCGAGTGGTTCGGGGCAGGCATGGGTCCCCTAACCTTTAAACGCCTAAAGCCCCGAGATTTTCCGCGATGGTCCCAGAGGTTTTTTCCGTCCCGGCTTTGTATCTTTCCCAAACCGTTTCGTCCCAAATTTCCAAACGATTATATAAACCAGCCACCACAACCTTCTTCTTTATTCCGCCGTATTTTCGGAGGTAGTCCGGCACAACCACCCGGCCTTGCTTATCAATTTCCAGCTGCATGGCCCCAGCCAGCATCAATCTGGAAAAAGCTCGGGTGTTGGCTTGGGAAATCGGCAGCTTGGCTAATTTGTCGGCCAATTGCATCCAATCCCGATGGGGGTAAACAAAAAGACACTTATCAATCCCCCGCGTGACCACGGCGCCGTGCATCAGCCGCTCACGAAATTTGACTGGTATGGCTAACCGGCCCTTTTCATCAATCCCATGGTGGTATTCACCGATAAACATTAGAATTTTGATAATTAAGTTATCCACAGTGCTTAAGGGTTATCCCCACTTTTATCCACTTTTCACCCTGCTATTCCATTTTACACCACTTTAACGCTCTGGTCAACCATGACAATTTTTGGCTTTTTTGACAAGCTTATTGATTTAACAAAAAAATCTGTGGATAACTAAAAAAACCCACTCTTTATTTTTAAGAGTGGGCTTAATTCACTTCCAAGCTTTGTTCGGCAAGGAAAAAACTTCAATTAAGAAGTCGAAATTGAGTTGCGTTGTATAATAGTCTGTCCGGGCGACCTGCACTTCGTCAGGCATCAAGACCAAAAATCCAGGCATATCAATTGCGCCTATGCCAACCAACAAAACTCCAGAAGTTTGAAAATTGCTCTTAATTTCGCTAATGTTCTCGGGTGATGTTGGTATCACCGTGCCGTAAATCGCCTGAGCGACTAATCCGTTTTCAGGCAAACATAGTAAATCCGCGATTTTACGCAAGAAATACCTATCCCGATCGGTCAACTCTCTGGGCGGATCCACCAGGACTTGTAGGAACACGCTGAGTTTTGGCACTTCCTCGGATTCATCGATGTTGACATAAGCACGAATTGGCCGATCCTTAAAAAATTTTTCAAAGAGGAAAGCGCAATAGGCTGGCGAACGACAGGCCAGGACGATCGGTCGGAAATCATGCAGCTCGGTCATTTTCAAGGACCTTAAATCAATTTCAACCTTGCCGCAATGCGCGTTTTCGGGTGGAAAGGTAAATACTAGGATATTGTTCACGATATTTCTCCTCGGTTTTCAAAGAACGAATTTAAATCATCCTGACATATTTAAAAAAGCATGGCAAGACTAAAGTCGAAACCACAAATAATACTAAAAAAGCCTGATAGGATTTATTTTGCATAAGAATCAACTCATTCCCTTGCCAGCGCTAACCTGCTTTGATAAGCTGCTTTCAATTAAACAAAGGTCTTTTACAACTAAAAGGAGTTAGATGTGGATGTTGCTGAAATCCAGATAAACCTGCCAGAACTTAATCCCAAATTGCAAAACATAGTATTTTGCAACCCAAATTTATTTGATTCTTTGCAAAAGGATTTAGCGCTTTTGGGCGATTCCTTAATTGGCCTGTTTATAAGGGAACTTCATGTGCGCGGAAAATACCCGCAATTTCTGGTTAACTTTTTGGTTTCAAACATGGTTTTTGCTTCCTTAGTGAAAAAAAGCAATCTGATTGGACTGCTGCCCAAAGGTAAGCATTATGAAGATCATGAGCTGGGTACGGTTCTGGAAGCCCTGGTTGGCGCTGTATACTGGCAATTTGGTTTTGAAAAAGCCAAAGAATACTTCCAAAAAGAAATTCAGCCCAGCTTTGACCAAGGTAACGTAATACTCAAAAAGTATGCCGATGTCTTCGTTGAAATAATGGAAAAAATAAAATACCCGGAAATTGAGCTGGTCAAAAGATGTCAAGAGCTCAAACTGCCTCGTCCCAAATTCTGCCATATAAAAAGCCATCCGTTCGTCAAGGCTAATTATTTCAGCCGGGTTGTCATCGGCAAAGATTTTGACATTATAACGGCCGGAAGAACTAAAAAGGAAGCTTTACATTTTGCCTGCTATAACGCCTTATGCGCTATCCATTTCAAACTTAACGGTGATTTAAAAATTGCCAATGCCATTTCCAAAACCCCAAGATAATTCCTGGGGTTTTATTTTTCCAAATAAAATCTTAAGCAAGCCCAAAAAATCAATTCTTTTTAGGAATGATAAATCGATTTATTAACAATTACCCTATCCCAACAGTCCCGGGTAATCATAATGCACAGCCCGACGCACCTCTTGCATAGTTTTTTCTCCCACTCCCCTGGCCTTTTCGCAGCCTGCCGTAATTATCTTATGCAGATATTTTTTATCCTTGGCAAATTCTTTTCGCTTGATGCGGATGGGTTCCAAAAAATTATTCAAAACTTCAATCAATAGCTTTTTTACCTCGACATCCCCGACCGCGCCTTTCTGATAACGCTCCTTCAGTAAATCCAGTTCTTTCGAGTCGGGGTGAAAGGCGTCTAAATAGGTAAAGACTACATTCCCCTGCAAATGACCGGGATCAGTGGCTCGAATCCGAGTTGGGTCTGTAAATGCGGTCATGACTTTTTTCTTGACTTCATCAGCGGAATCCGAAAGGTAAATAGCGTTATTTAAGCTCTTACTCATTTTGCTCTTACCATCCAGGCCGGGTAGCCTGGAATTTTCACTGACAATGGCTTTGGGTAATTTAAAAACCTTGCCAAATAGGGAATTAAATTTTTCCGCTATCTCCCGAGTCTGTTCAATGTGCGGCAATTGGTCTTCTCCTACTGGCACGATATCCGGTTGGAATAATAGAATGTCCGCGGCTTGGGAAATTGGATAGCCCAAAAAACCGTAAGTAATATTGTCTTTGTCCGAATCAACTCTGACATTTTGCGCTTCGGACTTGATGGTTGGATTTCGGCGCAAACGCGCGATCGTCACCAGCATAGAAAAATACATGGTCAGTTCAGCTAATTGCGGCACGGCTGATTGGATGAAAAATGTGCTTTGCTTTGGGTCAAGACCAATCGACAGCCAATCCAAAATTACTTCCTCAACATTTTGGGGAACTTGCTTGGTATCCTGAATATGATCGGTTAAAACCTGGTAATCGGCAATGATAAAGAAACAGTCGTATTCTTTTTGGAATTTAACGCGATTGGCCAAACTGCCGACATAGTGGCCCAAATGCAGTTTGCCAGTGGGCCGGTCGCCCGTGAGTAAAATCTTTTTTGCCATTATTTAAGATTTTTTAAGGCTGCTGCTGATTTTGTAAAATCGCCTTTACGACCTGCGAATCGTTTTTTAAATCCTCGGTGTAAACAATTTGCTTGCGGTAAATGTAGACCCGATCCAATGGCCCGTGCAGCTCATTGCCCAATTTCACCAAAGAAAATTGGGACTCGGCTGTAGTATTGGTGTTCTGGTCGGTTTGCGCGGCTTGGGTATTCTGTAAATAGTAAACCTGGGTCAAAAGCACTTGTTCGCGGTTCCAGGAATTAAGCTTGCCAAAAAAAACCTGGCCATTAGTCAAATGTACGGCTTGAAAATACTTATCACGGCTCACTTCTTGCCAGAGCTGTTTTAAAAAACATAAACCAATAATAGCTACGACTACAACCAGAAGCAAAAACCAGCTGGCGTGAAATTTAAATCTTGAAAACCGGGCTTTTTTTGCCGGTAAATTTGGATTCAGCGCATTGGGAATTTCCATAAATTTTGCTTAAGGTTTTGAAGCGGATTTTTTTAGCGGTGGCCAAACGAATTGTATCGCAAAAGCAACCACGCTGACAACCAGGCCTAAGCCCGCGACAATCTGAATTTGGGTTATCAATTGGCTGGCGAGATTCTGGATTACGAGCTCCAGGCTTTTGCCCGCAAGGTTAGCAGAAAACTCTTGGCTGAAGACAACTTTGCCAATCTGGTCGCGGGCAACGAAGCTGCCGACCAACAAACCGAAAGTCGGCAAAAACACCGCGATGCTAAACCACCGAAAACTCCGGCGGAGGCTGGGCAAAAACAAGGCGAACAGACCCAACAAAAGTACTACCCAAACCAAAGTGGCCAGGACATGGTATTGCAAGGCCTGGCGCGCGAATTTTTGAACTTGAGCAATGGTTTGAGAAAAATTCGGGTTTTCCGAATTGGCCGGCGCTTTCTGGATTTCCTTTATCAAGTCAATCGAATCCGGGACTTGCTTGGTTATTTCTTCAATCTTCAATGATTCGCCGACAATCTTTTGGGGATCCAGGTCCTGGGGCCGGCAAGGCGGCAAGCCTGCATCCAAATTTTGGTATTTTGCGAACTCTTTCAGTTTCGCTTCAGTGCAGATTGGCAACTTGCGGATTTTTTCCACCAGAATTTCCTGCACCACTATTGGCGCCCGGTTTTTTAGATCCTGCAAAGGAATGATCAGGCTGGCTTGGTTTAAAGTGGTCCGACTAAGCAGCAGTTCAAAGGTCAAATCTAAAATGGCTTCAGCCTGGGTCTGTAAAAAGGCCGGGGTGACAACTGAATTCAGGGCTTGGGTGATTTCCGTGGTGGTGATGGGCAAATTTGCCAAATTTTCAGTCTTAAATTCCCCGTTTTCCAGAACTTGAGCGGTCAAATCGCTCAGTAAATTATCGTAAATTTTCGCCTGAACCAAGGCTTGCTTCCAGGGCTCGCTTTTTAAAATCGAAAGCCGGACAGACCAGCCCAGCAGGACGACCAGGCCTAAGACAAAACTTAAAATTATGATGATGATGCCCAAAAACCTGCGCATAATTTAATGGTATAAGTTTTTTAATTTCTTGACTAGTTTGAAAATTCTTGTTAAGGTTGGTTTCAAAATACGAAAAAAGCTCTTACCATAGAAAGGCTTCTGAAACATGAAAATTACCTTTTGGTTTTTGCTTTTGCTCTGTCCGGTTGCAGCTGACGCCCAGGGCACTATCTGTACCATTACCGGTCCGCAGGCGGATTCATTAATTCTGGCTCTCCCCCGGGATTCAGCCGCCTGGGAAAAAATCGGGATTTTGTTCACCAACCGAATTTTCCTAAACCATGCCAAAAATCCGAAAAAGGACGCGGATTCGGCCATTTGGTACTTAGAGCAAGCCGTTTCAATTTCTCCCAAGCCTGAAACCCAGATATATTTGCGGATCGCCCGAGCTTTGCGCGCCCGGGAGGACAGCTTCCTGCAAAAAGCTTTTGGCAAAACTCGTCAGAAAGTATTAGTCGCGTTCGCGGAGTGCGACACTTTTGCCCTGGTTCATCCGGAAAATAAAGTGGTGCAATTCTTAAGCGCCAACCTTTTTGCGGAAGCCAACAAGCTGCCGAACAAAGAGTATTACTGGCAAAGAAGCCGGAAGATTTTTGAAAAGTTGCTTAATTTGGCGGAAGCCGGAAAAAAGCAAAATTCAGCCGAAACTGATTTCTTTACGCCGGAAATTTTGGGCAATATCCGCTTAAACCAGGCCAAGTTAAGCCTGAAGCTCTCCCCTGACTCCCAAACCGCTTTGATTTTGGCAAAACTGGAGTGGGAAAAAATCCTGGACGATTACCCCGGCACTTTAGCCGCGGCCAACGCGCAAAAACAGCTGCAAAAACACAAATAACCCCGCCCTCTTTCCAAAAACCCGTGAATTTTTTCGCGGGTTTTTTAAAACTTTCTGCGGAATTTTTCCGTCACATTAAAACCCAAATACTTGCCCAACATCAGCCGAGTCACCGCGTCCGTGGCCGGTATCGAACCGAAGGCGATCATGGTGACGGGAAAAACTATCCATTGCGCGAACATTACCACCCACTGCCAGCGCGGAACATGAGAGGGCTTCGGCGGGAGCAAAGTCAGGCTGATGAAAGCCGAGGCCACCAAGCCAATCATGGAAATCGTCATCATTATGGAAAGGATGTGGGGGGTGTTTTGGATAATGGCCGAAGTCAAATTCCGAGCGTTGGCAACGGCGATCGGCAGCCGGCCCAGTACGAAGATCAAAATCGGTGCGGTGGCCCAGGAATAAATACCCTCAAGTTGATTAAAGATGTAGCGGAATTTTTTCAAAAATGGAATATTCTTATTGCCCCAAAAATTCCAGGCCATGAATGGAAAATTTTCCACGCCGTAAGCCCAGCGCCTTTGCTGTTTATACTGGTTGGCTATGCTTTGCTTCAAGGTCTGGCTCATGACGGTGTCCATAGACAATGGGATAAACAAGGGCACCACCCGGTAATTTCCGTCGTATTCAATTAAACCCTGCACGAAAATGCGTGAATCTTCCGTGACAATGTCGCTCTGCCAGAAGCCCACTTCCACCAAAGCCTTAAACGGCATGGAATGCGAAGAAAAAGTAAACAGCCGTTCAGGCCGCATCTGCTCGGTCATCAGCCAAAAAGTCGTGGACATGGCCACCACCCGCATCAAAAATGGCGAATCCCAGACATTGTTGTTATAAAGCGCCAAGGGTTGGTAACTGGCATGTTGAGGGTCGGGCACGGTTAAAAAATGATATGTTAAACAGGCGAAATACTGCGGGTGAACCACGGTGTCGATATCAAAGGAGCTGACCAGGATTTTTTCGTAAGCTAAACCCAATTCGTCAATTTGCTTTTGAACTTGGCGGCCAGCATAAGCGATATTCGCGCCTTTGCCCGCCACCTCCCCGGGCACATCTTTCGGATGGACGCTCACAAAAAACCGAAAAAAGGTCTGGCCGAATTCCGCTTCCATCTGCCTGGCAACTCCTAAAAAATTAGCTTCATCCCTTTCTTCGCCGCACAAAACGACAAACAGTCGGTTGACCGGATAATTGATCTGGGTTAAACCCTGCAAAGTCTGACGCACGACTTCGATGGGTTCTTTGAAAGTCGGCAGAAAAATTAAATGCAGTATTTCACCGAAGCCCGTTTGCTTTTCGGCCAAACTCAGCCAGTCCTTTCGGCTTTCCCGCCGGAATTTTCGAAAAGAGGTCAAGAGGTGGACCAAAAGATAAGTGATGCGGGAAAGCCAAAGCGCATCAAAGATTATTATGAAGGCAATGACGAAAAGCGGATTTACAAATGACAAGACCAAGGCGATGGCGAAAGTCGCCCAAACCAGCGCACCGGGAATTATTTCTAGAATTCGATATAAACGATATGCGGCTTTTTTTGAAAGCATAGTGCGGATGCTAAAACTGCCAGGATCTTAAAGAAAACGGCTTAAAGTGATTTAGCTGGCCAGCAGCCAAAAGTTTATTCGTAAAGAAAGCCTTCTTGCAGGGCTGAAACCGTGCCGGCCGAATTTTTCAAAACCACATCCACTTTACCCTTTTTGCCTGCCGGGGTTTTAACTTCCATTTCGGTTGCGCTTTTAACCGTCACCTGTACGGCTTCGGTTTCGCCGAACAGCACTTTCGGCTGGCCCGTGAAATTTTCCCCGATTATCTTAACTGCCGTTCCGCCGCTAACCGGGCCTTTAGCGGGCTGAACGCTTAAGATCAGACCTGGACTGGGGGGCAGATTCTGCGTCACGGCATTAGTTTGGCCGTTGGTGTTCTGGTTGCTTCCGGACTTTTGGCAGGCATTCAGGCCCATGGTCAAACCGCCCAGTATGAGTACTAGTACCGTGGCTTTAATAATTCTATTCGGAAATTTTAGCATTGAGGTTATTTTTAAAAAATTTGCGGCCTATATCTAAATTAACACATTTACCTAGATATAGTAATCCACCAGATATTGCTGAAGGGTTTTGTCAAAAATTGCCTTGGCGGCCTCGGCTTTCTCCAAATCGGACTTGGGCAAATCCGTGGGGATGTAAAAAGTAAAAATTATGTTCTGGTTAGCATCCTGGGTGAACCATAATTCGACCGCTGGGCGGAAATCCCGCGGCAAGGTTAGGCTGTACCGCTTAGCATCACTGGCCAAAGCTTCACGAACCTTTTCCACGTTGGGTCGGTCTGCTGCGACATTGCCCAGAGCCTGCATGAAAAAACCGCTAACCTCGTTGATAATTTTTTGATTTAAATCGTGTAATATCATTTGTTTAAAAAATTCAGCTTAAGCCAGGCAACGGCCTTTTGCAGGGTTTCGGGTGAGCTTTCAAAAATCTGGGTGCCATGGCCGGCTCCGGCCAGCATTTCCAGTTCAGTCTGCGCCGAAGATTGTTTCTGCATTTCTTGCGCGGCAATTGCGCTGCCTGCGTCTTCCCGACTAGCAATTAAGAATAATTTCTGTTCCGGGCGGTAAGCGGTGATAAACGGTCCCGGCTGAATGCCACGATAATCCAATCCCGGAGAAATTGCAATCGCTAAAGGGCAGTCGGGATGATAGCCGAATGCCTGCAAAACCAGGTTCGCGCCAATACTGGCGCCCACCAAGGCTGTCCGGGTTAATGCAAAGCCCTGGTTCTGAAGCCAAAACAAAGCAGCTTCGACATCTTTTTGGCTGGCTTGATGGCTTTTGGGTTCAAACTTCAGATAATCCAGTCTTTCGCCGCCCTGCTCCAAGCTTTCGCCGTGCCCCCGCAAATCAATGGCCAAAACGCTAATCCCCTGCTTGACCAAAGCCTGGGCGAAGGTCCGCCAGCTGGAACGGGTCGCGGGCATCATGTGCAAAAGCAAAGCCACGCTGTCGCTTCCGGCGTTGTAAAAATCCCCGACAATTGTGACATTATCTTCAGTTTGAAAACTTACTCGCTGCGGCATGGTTCTTTGCTTAAAACTTACGCTTAGTTGACTCGCGCCCAAAATTATCAGACCGAGAAAAACAATTATTGCGGCAAATTTCTTCATGCAAGAAACCGACCAACTACTGTTGAGCTAAAAGCCAAGCGCCAAAGGCGGGCGGATATTTGGGAAAAACAAAAACGACTTTCGACGCATTAGCTTTAACCCTGGCTCGAAAAATTTTGGTTAAAACCACTGGGCATTTAAATATGCCGCCAACGCAAACCAAATCAAATCTCCGGTTAGTTAAACCCGCTTTTTTAATGACGGTAATCGCCAAATCAGCTAAAGCTCCAGCGGCCTGCGCTAAAATTGTTCTGGCGATTTGGTCTCCATTTTCCGCGGCCTTTTGAACGGCTAGGGCCAATTGCGCAATTTGCGGTTTGCCAAAACCCGGGGCATGGACGATCTTTGCCAATGCCCCAAAATTCCGAACTTTAAAATGCTGAAAAACATATTTGGTCAAGAGGGTTTTTCGGCCGCGGCCGTCAACCGCCCGCGTCACAGCTTGCAAAGCCCGCAAGCCCTGGTCATAACCCGAACCTTCATCCGCCAAAATATGCCCTTTGCCCCCGGCGGAGGCTTGGCCTTTTGGGCCCCGGGCAAAAGCGTTTGAACCCGTACCCGCAATTATTGCCGCCGCGAATTTTTCTTGGGTGCCAGACGCTAATGCGATTTGAATGTCATTAAGCAAGCGCCAATTTAATTTAAGTGCTCTGGAGAACTTTTGGGAAATCGCTTTGCGCATTACCTTAAAATCCGCCTGATTATCCATGCCCGCTAAACCAATCACGGCTGCATAGGGCCGTCGCGAACCGGAATTCTTTTCGACGCGAGCTAATGCGGCCGCAATATTTTTAAGCGCAATATTCAAACCTACAGCGAATGGATTGGACGGACCGGCTTTGGCCCAAAACAACTTCTTGCGCGTTGTACCCAAAACCGCTTCGGTTTTTGTGCCGCCGCCATCAATGCCCAAGAACCAAAGAGGTTGTTGCATATGAATTCAGTTTAGCATTTTTTTATTTTTTTAAAATAATAAAATAAAAAGAGGGGCGTCCAAATGAATGGATCGCCCCAATAAAGAAGGTCGGTGTCTGCTAATGTGCTGGTGTGCACGTGCCCTTTTGGGCAAGCAAGAATTGGGTAGTTACACCCAGATGTATGCGCCACCGGCAAAAGCCGGAAACAGGGATATATAGCCAAGCAAGAAGCAGGCAAAAACTCGAGCAATGCTCGGGCAACATTCTTGGACGCGTTTATAACCGTCCACAGTTTGAAAAAGCAACATAAGCTGCTTCAGAAACAAGGGTGGGATGAAACGCGTTTGGACGAGCCTGGTTTAGAGGCATTTGTCCTAAAATGTTCCGACCGACTTGTGAATATGGCGTTACCGCCGTGCTTTTTTAAAGTGTTCTCGTTTGTTTTGGATTTACATAATAGATTGGGCAAAAGGTTTAGTCAATACCAATTATCCACAAATAATTTGTTTTTTTAGGCTTTTTTCAAAATAATAGCCTAATTTAGGCTAACCTTAGCCAAAAAGTTATCCACAACCAAGTTATTAAAATAAAAAAGTTTATTTTAAAAAAGCCAATAAATGTTATATTTTCATTTATTTGATTTTCGGTTTTATTTCGGTTATACTGTCAATACCAAAAAAATCAAGCTATCAGTTCCAAAACTATTACTCTATGACCCCTATCTTGCACAAACAAAAAAGAGCGATTCTCGATTATTTAAAGCATTATATTAAAAATCACGGTTATGCTCCGACTTTGTCGGAAATCGCCAAAGCATTTAAGCTGTCTTCTTTGGCCACGGTGCACGAGCATCTAAGT
>QZJU01000004.1 GCA_003597955.1 Candidatus Parcubacteria bacterium | reverse complement strand
AGCATTAAAGGGATATATACTGCTTTGTTAAATTGAAAACCTAATAAATTCAGAGTTTTTTCACCGCTGATTAAAGAGAGAGCAGGGGTGAAAAGCGTAATTTGATATAAAGGTGCTCTCTAGATACAAGAGGACCTCGTTTTTTATTCTCCTTACGCAAGCAGTTAATTCACTTTAAAGGGCTGAAAAGGAGAATAATCCTTCGAAGCTCATAGAGCGAAGAAGGATGAGCAGCTTCGGAGAATAAACAGTTATCTCTAAGATTGGTTATGTCTGGCTTATATCTAGGAATTTGGAAAAGCCTTCAAATTCGTGGGTATAAAGCATAAGAACTTTGACAATTCTTTTTATCAACCTGCAGACATCAACTCCGATGCCAACCATGTCTTTAGATTGATAAAAAGAAACAATAAACAAATGGAGGAATTATGGCTTTGTTGAGTAAGATCTTTTGGTTTTGCTTTAAATGTGTACTTGGGGTTGTCGTATTGGGTTTTGTATGTGGAATGGCTGTTGGGTTATATTTGGACTCAACCTATGACCCGGCAAAAGACCCATGGTTTACCACTGCGCATTATCAAGGCAATGACGTTTACTACATACCGGTTTATCTTAACTATCGTCATGATTTATTTGCCCAGGCTTTGGCAAAAATGAAAGCAGAAAATCCCAAAGTCAAATTTACAATTCCTCAACCTACAGATTGTGGTTATCTAATTTACATTCAAGATAAATGATAACCAAAAAGTTTTTTGCAGGATTTCTTTAAAAAATCCTGCCCTCATCTTGGTTGGCCATGTAAATGACCAGTCAAGATAAGAAATTTTCTTTCACTTATATGGAGGGGGTGAAAAATGGGTAAAGCGGGAATTGCGTTGGGTTTACTCAACAAAAACTCTTTCGCTTTATCTTGGCCGGTGTGGGATTTATCCCAAAAACCGGCTGAAACTAGTTGAGAAAGCCTTTAATAAGCTTTTTGACCAATTCACACCTCCAGATCAGTGAAAAGAAAAAATTAAAATTTTACCTGTCTAAAAAACACAGGAAGGAGAAAAAGTGAAAAAGAACATTAGCTACAAAAGTGAAACTCCGGAAATAATAACTTCTCTTCCGGGGATGCAAATGCAACCCCATTTCGGTGTGGTAAGCGAAAATTTCGGCAATGGTGTTTATGTACTGCATTGGGACAATTTGAATGTAAAGATGCTTTCATCAAAGTATCAGAATCATTCTGAACCCATTTGCCTTACGAAAGAGGCCTCACAAGCCATAACCCTATCAATTTTTATTGAGAATAACAAAGAGCTTGAAGTTGTTTGTTATTCTGTAGAAAACAACGAAGAATATGGTAGAGTTGCGTTAATTGTAGTCACTCGGCCAAAGAGTCAGAAGTAGCACCTTTTGAAAGAGAACCCCGTGGTTCTCTTTCCATATTCGACAGGAAAAAGCGATTTGTCCTGCGGAATGTGGAAATTGAAAAAATGTAGATAAAGGAGTATTTATGCAAGAGGAGAAGCAAAGTTTCTTTAGCAAAAAGATAATCTGGCTTTTTCTTGGCGTAAACATTGGTTGGTGCTTGAGCTCGATGCATTACGCATTCACCACCACGACCGAACCTTGGTGGGTAATAGTTGCCGGAACAGTAGTATCGTTCTTTATTAACAATTTACTGTTAGGCCTCCTGGGGTGCGCCATTTTTTTTGCCATTGTTATAGGCTCTGGAATGGTTTGGCTGATCAGAAAAGTCTGCGCTTTTTTATTAAAAGACTTTGAAGCCAAAGCCTTCTAAGGTTTTTGCAGGAATACCTTTATTAAAAAACTCCTGCGCTTTTTCCAGCTGAAAATGTAAGATCGTCGGCTGAAAAAAGTGGATAAAAATTAAATTCCAATTTTTTAAAAGGAGGAAGTCGTGAGAAGGAAAAGGAGTGTTTTTTTCGGTGTTCTCGTTTTGGTCGGTCTAATTGGGGCGTGTTCAGATTTCTCGCAAGGCCCCTTAACCGAATACGCCCGCGTTTATAAGTACCGGGTAGTCAACGATAACTACGGCACCGGTGAAGCCGCCAAGTTGCGTATTGAGTATTTGGCCGCTATCACGGCGCAGGGCGACACGCTCACCGAGGCTGACTTTGATAGCCTTGAGATTCTGCTGATATCCCTTGAAAGCATCAGAGGCGAGCTTCAATACCCGCGCTATCGTGGTAAAAATGGTAAGTACGCTAAAGGGGTTGTCGAGATCGCGTTTGGTAGTTTCTTTAATATGCGATACCAGGAACGCGGGAACTGAATTTCAGGTTTTAATAGAATTAGGGCCGTACCTTTTAGGGTCAGTCTTTTGAAAGCTGGCCCTCTCTTTCCAGCCGGAAATGTAAAATATTGTCGGCTGAAAAGAGTAAACCCAGCACCAGTTTCCAGCCAAATGTTTTTGTATGCTTGGAAGATGTTTAAATTAGGCAAACATCTTTAAACCTAAATTCAGGGCTTGCGTTGGAAAGTGGTGCTGGGTAAAATACACTCAAAACAAAAATCACGGCTGGCACGGTTAGTACCGCGAGGCAACCGCGCGATGCGTTCGCGCCAAGCCGCTGGTTTGTGAGGGAGACAAATCAGGAGGGTTAAAGCCCCTCGCCAGCCACCAAATTCTTTATCGAGTCAGTTTTTCATAAGAAACTGACTCATTTATTCTTTGGAATTAACCTTCGTTTTTTGGAGGGCGTATGCTCTAAAGAATATTTGGGGTGCCAAGAACCCTTAAATAACTGGTTGGCGTGCTACGGCCAGCATAAAACCGAGCAAGAGGACATTAATTTTGGTCTTTACGAAATTATTCGTCCTCCCTTTTTTCCAGCCAGGGATGGGAAGTCATTGGCTGAAAAAAACGAACATAAAAAATCAGGAGGATTTTATGGAGAACTTAATTATGTGGATGGTATTTGTACTGGGTTATTTAACCCTTGGTACCTATCTAGTCAAGTTTAGGGTGTGGCGCCCTTTTTGGTATTACTTAAACGTTCATTCCGAAAACGGCGAAAAGAAAATCAAAGAAAGCGGCTTTAAAGAATATTTTAATCAAAAGGTTGAAGCCGCATTTGTGCTTGTATTGATCTGGCCGTGGACAATCCTTGTAACTTTGTTTTTGGCTTTTGTTGCACTTTGCGTTTTTATCCACGTCTATGCTGGTGGAAATCGGAACTAATTAGTTCTTTTTGGGTCAGTTAAATGACTGGCCCCTTTTTTCCAGCCGATGAAGAAAATTCGCCGGTTGAAAAGAAAGAAATAATCAAAAAACAAACCTAAAAACTTTTAAGGAGGAAAAGTGGTTAAGATCTTCACGAGAACCCAGGAGCAGCCCCAGCCGGTGATGCCGGTTTGGTGGTGTTTGGATAACGAAGCCAGGAAATTTATTGCTTCGTTGTTGGAAAACAATATCCACTGCAACCCTCGAATGTTGATCGTGGTTTACAACCATGAAAGTCAGCACGAGGATCGTTACTTGGTTCCGCTTGAGCAAGCCGAAGTTTATGTTCAATTTCGGAGCGCGGGCAGGAATCAAGTGTTTGCCAGCGTGGTGTGGGATGGCGAAGTTGTGGGTGAATATCATCAGAAGACCACATTTCACGCGTCTAAGTATTTGAATAAAACTTCGGGACGCTATTCCACGACTTTTATCGATTCGGTTGATGGCCGGGTGGTAGACGACCGGAAATGCAGTTACGGTCTTTCGGAAATTTCAGTGCGGGTTGATCCCGAGCTGTTTCCGAAAAAGCCCTGGGACTGGAATTTGGTTAATTGGTTTTTTGGAAAAAAGCCGATTGATCAGTGCCATTTCCGCCGTCGCCGACTATTGGTTTATTTCGTTGCCTTGCCTGTGACCGCGATTTGGTCAGTCATCCACGAGATTTGTGGCTGGATTATGGTTGTCGGACTGGCTTTATTCGGCTTGAAAACCAATTTGTATACGCTTTGGCATCCTGTCAAATCCCGCTTTGGGCTTAGCAGTTTGCTGCGCGAAAGCAGTGAATGGTATTTCACCAAGTCATGGAATGTGCTGTTTCGGCCAGGATTTTTGCTGATTATTCTGGCTTTCGCATTTTTATTAGGCTCGGGAGATTTCAATTCGGCCTTAATAATTTCCCTAATAATGCTGGTCGGCGTCACTGCAATTATCTTGTTGGTGCGAAGGCTAATGGCAAAGGAAGCGGAAAAGTGGCTTGAAGATTATCGGAAGCGAAAATTCGAGCGCCGGCGTAAGGAGAGAGAAATATTCAGGCAGGCTCTGCTTAGAAAGCATGAGTTGCTGGCTTGCAATGAGGTTTCGCGAACCGATCCAGACTGGGTATTGAAGCACAAAGAGCTTCGGACTTTCAGTTTGCGTTTTGATCGGGTGAAATCCCAAGTCTGCCGGCCTTATTCGCTCTAGGTTCTTTTGCGGATGGAATTAGGAAAATTTCCTGAGTCCATCCGCATTTTTTCCAGCTGATAAAACAATTTGTCGGCTGAAAAGAAAAAGAGAGATAAATAGAAAACTAAAAAATCAAAAAAAGGAGTTAGAAATGTTGGAGTTGTTTGTGGAAAACACGGTTGCGGAAAACCCAACCATTCAAGTCCGTTGGTGCGTCAGTGCCGAAGGGCTCCAACTGCTTATTGACCGTAAGGTCGAAAATCCGCAAGTGCTCTTAGTGGTCAAAAATATGACCACCCAAAAGGAATATCGGACCCTTGAACCACTAGCAAATTGTTCGGCTTTCGTACCTTTTCGGTCCAGTGGCGAAAATCGAATTTTCGCCACTATTACCTGGGGCATCAAAAAGGGCGATGCCAGGAAGAGGTTTTTGCGAAAAGAAGAAAAAGAGTTTGTGACCGATGTTTTGAATGATAGCGACACTGGTTTTTTTGAAGACCTGAAAGAAACTTTGGGTTTTGCCCAGGCTTCAATCGCTGTCGACAAAAAGCTTTTCCCCAAAAAGCCTTTTGACTGGAAATGGGTGAATCAGAATTTCAATAGTCAGCCAGAAGACGAGTGCGCATTCCGGCGCCGTAGGATTTTTGCCTACACTATTCAGCCCATAATTTTACTGGGTCTGATTGTGCTTGCGGGGCTTGCATTATCACTGCTCGGCGTTTGGATTTTGGGCATGCTGGCTGTTGGGCTTAAGCCAAACTGGAAAGTTTTTACCCCAAATGGGGATTTGAGAGATTTGCCATATGCTGGCAAGGGTTGGCGCTGTAAAGTCTGGTTTTTTACCAGCCCATACACCTTTCTGATGCGGCCGATTTTTCCTCTTATGTTTTGTGGCTCGACCTGGTTGATATTTGGTTTCGAAACCATGATTATTTCAAGCCTTGTTTATTTGGGTCTGCTTGCGTCGTTTGTGGTGATAACTTTATTGGTGAAGCTGTTTTCATACCTGGCAAAGCTGCCGTTTTGGCAAAGTTTGGCAGAGAGATTCAGCCGGAAAAAGTCGGCGCCTAAACCCTCGGCTTGGACGAGAAAATTCTTGGCCAGAAGCGAGCGGCGAGGAATAGAGGAGCAGCAAAGGCTTGCCGAAAGAGAAAAAAAACTTAAGAAATTGTACGAAAAAAACCTCGTTGTGCTCTGCGCTAATGTAAACCGGCAAATGCCAATGGAAGTGCCTAAGCCGGCACAGACTGTTGGCCTCTGGTTTTCCGGCGTGAAAAGAAAGGTCTGCCGGCCGTTTGAAGTCTAAATGTTCCTTCGCAGATGGATTGGGGTTTACTTTAAGCCATCTGCATTTTTTCCAGCTGATAAAACAATTTGTCGGCTGAAAAGAAGCAAAACACAAAAAATACAGGAGTTAAGAAAATGGAAACCGTAAGATTTGACGGGCTTAGTCTGGCTATTTGCCTGGCACTTATTGCTTTTCTGCTGATTTTTTGGCCGCGAATCCGCCCGGGCTTGCTTGCCAGGCTTCGGGGCTTTAAACCCGGGGTCATAGTGACGCCTGGGCCGAATTGCCCGGCCAAAAGGTTTGAACCCGGTCGGTGGTATAAAGTGGTCAGGTCGAAAAATGGCTTGATTTCTTTCAAAGACATGCCTGGCTCAATTGAAGCGGAATTTTTCGAAAGACCAGAAATGCCCAAACAGTCTTTGCTGGTGCAGATGCCGCTCTTGGGTTTATTCGGAATTGGCTTAGGCGGCTTTTTTAGCCACAGCCCCATAATGACAGCCATAGTTATTCTTTTAGCCATATTGATGATTATTGGGCTATTTAAGATCGTGAAATCTTTTTTCAAGATTTTAATCATAATCGGCATAATTGTCATACTGATCTACTTTCTGACGAACATCCGGTAGCCAATGGTTTTTTTCGGGCAGAATCTTGGATTCTGCCCTTCCTATTTCAAACGATAAGGAAGTTGTCTTTTGAAAAGGGAAAAAACCAAACAAACATATCAAGGAGGATTTATGGCAATGATCAGGTGCGCCAGTGGAGAAAAATGCCGTCATTACGGCAGAGACCGCAAGCGGAAATGCTTTGAACATCACGACATCAACGCAAAGATTTATCAGTTTGTGGACAGGCGGAAAATTACTCCCAGCACGGAAAAGATCTATCAGCAGGTAGCAGGGCAAAAAGTCAGCGTCAGCGCTTTTTACTTCCGAACGCTTGACGGCGATCCGACCAAGCTGACCCGCAAAGGGCCGTTCTGTTTTTTCTGTGCCCAGGAAATGCAGGCGGAGATTGACGCCAATCCCTCGTGGTTTCTGGGGATTCGAATGATCGCTATGCATGTCTTGAATCAGCTTGAAGAAGCGCGGCAGGCCAGAAGGCAGGCCAAAATGAAGGCGCGAGGTTATTATCAGACCATTGGTGATCTTGTGGCCGGTAAACTGCCCGCGTCCTTGGCATGAGGTTCTTTTTTGGAAACAGATTTTAGAAAAATCTGTTTCCTCAATTTCAACTTGTAAATTCACGCAAAAATTTATAGGCTGAAAATGAGAATGAAAACAAAGAAAACAAGGAGGTTTTGAAAAATGAAAAAGGATTCGACAATCAGATTCTTGATCTATGTAGTGATTATTGGTTGTGTCATCGGTTTGGCCTGGCCTCGGATTATGTTCACGGCCGAGAAGCTGAAAAAACAGCAGATTGAAAACCAAAAATAAAGGAGGTTTATTAAAATATCTTCTTCGTTTCCTAGTTCAAGTATTATTTTCTTGCTAATCGGCGTATTATTTCTGGCTTTATTAATCAGCCAAACCGATTCGTCAAGCGCGGAGTTCAATAATTCTTGGGATTTTGCCCAACAGGGTTTGCTGGAAATCCAAGTCAAAGAATTTTTGTATTTCCAGCTGCATTGTGAATACACCACAGATTTGGCCGCAATCGGATTTGAAAAATCCAATCAGGATCCTTATGAATATGAAGTAATAATCGATACCGATGTTCCGCCAAATTTGGCCAAGAAGATTTTCTACGCGCAGGCGACAGTTGATTTAGACCAAGACGGAATAATTGACACCTGGACGATTTATGGACCAAAGGCTGACCCCGAGCATCTGGTTTACGACAAAGAAGATTAAGTTCTTAAGGAAAGCACGGGCAATTCTTTGAATTGCCCGTTCCTCTTTCTGAACAGGCAATAAATTTGCCTTTTCAGGCCAGGGGATTATAATCGGGGTGTGAATTAGTTGCTTTTCCCGGCCGGGTTACCCTTCTTACGATCTCACGTTTAATGGATATTTAGTGGGACTCTCTCCCTATTGAATTGAAAGCAAACGCGGGTATCATTCGCACGGCGTAACCCGGTCAGGAAAAGCAAATACTTTGCTGAAAGAAATAAAAACCAATTATTCACGGAGGAATTCAACAATGCCCTTTTACCACGAGAGCGATTCAGCTTGGGAGGAGTTGGTTTTCAAGATTAACAACAAAACCTACGTTCTTTTGAAAAGTGCGTATGCATCGAGGTTTGCGCAATTTGCGTGTGAGCTAAAAAACCGCGGGCTCACATACGCCGAGTGTTCCGATTACGAGGAATTGCTAAAGGTTCACCCGGATTTGGTTGAATATAAGATAGTCTGCCCAAAGGATCTGGAAGCCGTTTCAGCTTCAGACCCCAGAGTTGTATTTTTCGAGCAAAACGGTGCAGGCAAGCCCCAACAACTTTGGGCACCGATCAAGCAGACTTTTACACCAGATTTTTATTTTCTTGGCGTAAGATAACCCCCTAACCCCCTTACTTTTGAAAAAGCAAGGGGTTTTTTATTGTAAAAATTGGGTTTTTTCGATAAACTCAATTTCACAAACTATGTTAAAGCAGCTCTGGCAAAAACTCTCCACCACCATCTTAGGCGGCGCCATCGTCATTGGCTTTACCGGTGTCGCCAGCCGGATTTTAGGCTTGGTGCGGGATCGGATGCTGGCCAGCACATTCGGCGGAGGTGGGGCTTTGGACCCGTATTTCGCGGC
The DNA here is from genome assembly GCA_003597955.1 of Candidatus Parcubacteria bacterium. Taxonomy (GTDB): domain Bacteria; phylum Patescibacteriota; class Patescibacteriia; order PEXW01; family PEXW01; genus PEXW01. The sequence continues at coordinate 19,748 of QZJU01000004.1, read as the reverse complement.
ATTTAAACTGCCGGATTTTGTTTTTAATGTTCTGGTTTTAGGCGCGCTGTCTTCCTCGTTTATTCCGGTTTTTGTGAGTTATTTGAAAAGAGCGGAAAAAAATCCGGAATTAAAAGACGAGGCCTGGTGTGTGGCTAATTCCATTTTAAACTTGCTTTTGATCGTCTTGATAGGCTTAGGAATTTTGTTTTTTATTTTTGCCGATTTTTTAGTGCCTTTAATTGCGCCGGGCTTTTCCGGTGAAAAATTGCAGACCACGATTCAATTAAGCCGCATTATGCTTGTGGCTATAGTGTTTTTCGGTGCCAGCAACATTGTTTCCGCCATTCTGAATTCCTTCAAAAGGTTTATGGCATTTGCATTGGCGCCGGTGCTTTATAACCTAGGTATCATTGCCGGCATTGTTTTTTTTGTACCGCGCTGGGGCATAACCGGCTTGGCCTACGGTGTGGTATTGGGCGCAGGTGCCCATTTACTTATCCAAGTACCCAGCGTTTTGCGTTTGGGTTTTCGATATATGCGCATTTTAAAATGGCGCCACCCGGGCGTAAAAGAAGTCGGTCGACTCATGTTGCCGCGGACTTTTGGTTTGGCCGTGAACCAGATCGATCAGCTGGTTAGCACGATTATTGCTTCCAGCTTAGCCGCGGGGAGTTTAACCCAATTAAACTTCGCAAATAATTTACAGAATTTTCCCATAAATGTTTTTGGCGTTTCGCTGGCCATCGCGGTTTTTCCGGTTTTTTCCGAAGCTTTTGCCAGCCAGAATCTGCCCGCTTTCAAAGCTCATTTTTCCAAAACCATCAGAAGGCTTTTAGTCGTAATGATTCCAACCTCGGTTCTGCTTTTGGTTTTAAGGGCGCAGATCGTCCGCGTGGTCGTGGGAGCCAGGGCTTTTGATTGGAACGCGACTTATTTGACTGCGCAGATTTTGGGCTTCTTCACTTTGTCGATTTTTGCCCAAGCTTTGATTCCGATTTTGGCCCGATCTTTTTACGCGCTTAAAGACACGGCTACACCGGTAAAAGTCGGGATCCTAGCCGTCATAGTGGATATAGCCCTGGCCGTTTATTTGGCGCCGAGGTTAGGAATCATCGGCGTGGCTTTGGCGTTTTCGATTTCCAGTCTGGTGAATATGTCATTCCTTTACTATCTATTGCGCAGAAGACTGGGGGATTTGGACGACGCTCATATTGCACGCTCCTGCGTGAAAATCGTCATCGCCTCCTTGTTCGCAGGGGTTTCAGCTTGGGCGGCTTTGCGATTCGCGGCTTTGGGCGTTGATATGCGCACTTTGGTCGGGATTTTCTTGCAAGGCTTAACGGCCGGAATTTTTGGCATTCTGGTTTTTTTAATCACCGCCTCACTTTTCAAAGTTGAAGAAATGGAAATTTTTCGGGATTGGTGGCGAAAATTCAAAGATTTTTTCCGTAACGGCAGAAGCCCAAATTCATCAGGATAGAACTTATGTCAAAATTTATCCGAAATTTCTGTATAACCCCGCACCACTGTTCTACATACGGTAGAGCGGGTGCGGGGCAAGTCGCTCACATTGACCACCCGCGCACCAATCGTTCCGCTCGAGCGGAACTCTGGTGCGGGGCGAGGTTGGCAAACCTCAAGTATAATTTATGCAAACAAACTATATCCGAAATTTCTGTATAATCGCTCACATTGACCATGGAAAGTCCACTTTGGCTGACCGGTTTTTGGAATTAACCGGAACGGTTTCCAAACGAGAAATGCGTTCGCAAATTCTGGATCAGATGGATATTGAAAGGGAAAGGGGCATTACTATCAAATTGGCTGCGGTTAGAATGCGATATCAGTATAACCAGCAAGATTATGAATTGAATTTGATTGATACGCCCGGGCACGTGGACTTTGCCTATGAAGTTTCGCGCTCGCTGGCCGCGGTCGAAGGTGCGATTTTACTGGTTGATGCCACCCAAGGCGTGGAAGCGCAGACTTTGGCAAATTTGTATCTGGCTCTGGAACAGAACCTGGAGATAATTCCAGCCATAAACAAGATCGATTTGCCTAACGCTCGGGTGGAAGAATGCGAAAGGGAATTGACGAAACTCCTGGGCTGTCAGAATTCTGACATCCTGAAAATTTCCGCCAAAAGCGGCGCGGGCGTAAAAGTCCTGCTGGAAAAAGTCATTGAAAAAATCCCGGCACCGGTTGGCGAAGAAAACCGGTCTTTGCAAGCTTTGGTTTTTGATTCCAAATTCGACGATTACCGAGGGGTCATAACTTTTGTGAGAATCGTTCAAGGGCAAATTGTTAAAGGCGAAAGCGTGAAGTTTTTAGCGACTGACGCTCAAGGCGAAGCCCTGGAGGTGGGCTATTTCCAGCCGAAATTCATTCCTGCTCCAAGCCTGAAAGCCGGAGAGATCGGCTATGTGGTGACGGGCGTGAAAAGCGTGGCTGACGCCCGCGTCGGCGATACTTTAACCTCGGCCATAAACCCGGCTTTGCGGGCTTTGCCCGGTTATAAACACCTGCAGCCCATGGTTTTTGCGAGTTTATTTACTAAAGCGGGCGATGACTTTCCTTTACTGAAAGAAGCTTTAGGCAAGCTGAAATTGAATGACGCGGCTTTAAGTTATGAAGTTGAACACTCGCAAGCCTTGGGCCACGGCTTTCGCTGCGGTTTCCTAGGATTATTGCATTTAGACATTGTGCAAGAGCGGTTAAGACGCGAATATAATTTGGATTTGATAGTCACGGTGCCGTCCGTGGCCTACAAGGTATTTTTGAATGAGTCGGGCTTGCGCGCCCATACCAGGAAAGTCAAAGAACAGTCTAGCCTGCATGCAGCCGTCAGCGGGGCTGTCATTATTACTAGTCCTCTGGATTTGCCGGAATCAACGCATATAGACCACATTGAAGAACCGTGGGTGAAAGCGGACATCGTTATGCCCACCAGCACGATCGGGGGCATTTTAAGCCTGATCGTGGAAAAACGTGGCCGGCATGAACACACCGAATACTTAGATGCGGAACGGGTGATAATTCATGCTCGATTGCCACTGGCTGGAATACTGGTGGATTTTTATGATAGATTAAAAAGTGTTTCCAGCGGTTATGCTTCTTTGAATTACGAAATCAGCGGGTCAGAGAAAGCCGAAGTGACGCGTTTGGACATTCTCGTGGCCAATGAAAAAGTGGACGCTTTGGCTGTCATGGTTTATCAGGATGAAGCGTACGCGGTTGGCCGGCAGATTGTGGATCATTTAAAAGCTATTCTGCCTCGGCAGATGTTCGAAGTGAAGATTCAGGCGGTCCTAGGTGCAAAAGTTATCGCTTCGGCCAGTTTGCCGGCTATGCGCAAGGATGTGACGGCCAAGCTCTATGGCGGCGATGTCACTCGGAAAATAAAACTGCTGGAAAAACAAAAAAAAGGCAAACGTAAGATGAAGAGTCTGGGAAAAGTGGAGATTCCGCAAGCCGCATTCTTCGCGGTTTTGAAAAGAGATTAGAAACCCGCGCCTAAACCAAAAAAACCCAAGAGGCTGAAAAAGACCATACTCAAGGTGCCAACCAGAACGATGATGATCCATAAAATTTTTACAACCCGTTTTCTTTTCATGCGATAATAATGTTTGAAAAAAAATTGTTGGAAAATTTAAAACCCGAAGAAGAAGTGCTGGCTTTGGTGCGGCGGACGCCAGTAGTTTCTATTTTGCCCGCCTTGCTCTCGGCATTTTTTATTATAGCACCGTTTTTTTTCTTGTATGTTCTGCTCAAGTGGGGAGCGCCCGGCGGCCTGATTTTTGCATTAAGTCTTGCTTTCGGCGTATTTCTAGGAATCCGAACGCTTTGGTTGCATAACCTTAACGCGTTTATTATTACGGCTGAACGCGTCATTGATGTGGATCAAAAGGGGCTTTTTCATAAAGTGGTTTCCGAAGCGGCTTTTGGCAAAATTCAAGACGTCAGCTACAGTGTAAAGGGAATTTTTCCTACGGTTTTTCAATTTGGGACAGTGATTATTCAGACGGCGGGCAGCAATGTGAATTTGGAATTAAGCGGGGTTAGGTCTCCGCAAAAAGTCCAAGACTTAATCGTGAAATTGCAGGATCAGGCCAGCCAAGCCCAGATGGACAAGCTCTCGGCTGACGAACTTTTGGCCATGGTGAAAAAAATTAAAGCGGGCATAGGTGAAGAACAATTTCGACGCATGGTGGCTAGGCGCACGGATAAATCCAAAGAAGCGTAGAACTATGACAAGAATTTCAGCTCATGCTCCTGATGCGTCCAGTCAAAAACCTGTCAGGCAGTGGCACTTGCCTGTACCGAAATTTTCCATCCGGCGGCTAATTTATCTTGGTTTGGCGGTTTTGGGTTTTTGGGTCATGGTGCAGGTCAGTAGAACCGGGCTTTGGCAGATTCCTTGGATTTCGAGGATTTTTTATAACCCACCCCAGCCCATTCGCGTGGTTGCGCCAGCAGACATATCCTTTCCTTCGACATTAGCGAAAATCGGCCAAGGTTTGCTGGCAACCCAAGTCTTAATTTCCGAGAACGAGATGACCCGTTTGCTTAGTGATTCCTTAACAATGACCCGGCTGGGTATCAGCCGGCCGAATCTGGTGGTTGAGCCTGAAAGCCTGGAATTTTCTTTTTTGATTCCTCAAAGAAACAACGCTCAGGTTAGACTGTACTTGTTTCCTCTGCTTAACGATAAAAAGGAGCTGGATTTTCAAATCCAAAAAACTTTGATTGGCGAGGTCAAGTTCCCAAGCTGGATTATCGGCCAGCCCACGCGTTTGCTCTTGGCCCAGGAATTGAACACTTTCTTAAAAGCCTCGCACAAACCTTCGGCTGTCAAAACTCAGAGTGGTAATTTAGTTTTGAATTTTTAGACAATACCATGTTGCTTTTTTTAAGATCCCTCTCCAGTCTTAGTCTGATTTGGCTTGTTCTGAATTATTGGCTGGCCGTCAGATTGGAATTTTGGTTTTGGCTTTTTGCGCTTTTGGCTTTGGCCGGCACTTTGGCTGTATTTTGGTTGATTGCCAAGCAAGCAAAACTCAAACCAAATCTTTGGGATCTGAATTTTTTTCCTTGCGTAGCTCTGTTGGGCAGTTTTAGCGCCCTGCTGTTTAGCGAAAAAGTCTTTTTTCAAGCCATCATTGCTTTGGGTATGACGTTATTGATCAGTTTGTACCAAGAGAACTACTTTCGATTTGTCTTCCAACCCGCCCGTTACCAAACGAATTCATTATTAAACCTTTCGCAAGTTTTCGCCGCTCTGGGCATTTTTTTCGTGGCCGTCAGTCTTTTTGATTTTATGATTTTTGCCTACCTGCCGTTGTGGGTAGCCGGGCTGATCTTCGGCGCTTTTTTGGGCCTCTGGCTGGTCTTCGTTTTGAGAAAATTTGATGTCCCTTTGAAAATCGGGAAAGTTTACATTTTTGGCGGAATCATCGTCGGGCTGGAATTATTCGCTTTGGTTGGCTGGTTTCCGATACTGCCCATATACAAAGCCGGTATTTTAATGGTTTTTTTAGCTTTCTTGATAAATCAAATTAGAAACGAGAGCGCAACAAAGCCGGGTTCGCGCCGTTGGGCTTCAATTATTTATACGGCCGTGCTAATCTCACTACTAGTCACCGCCAAGTGGTTTACTTAAAAATATGAAAGCTAAACCAATCCCCACCTCGCCTAAAAATCGCTTGCCTGAAGAGAAGGTGGCGGAAGTTGAGGCGTTTTTGAAGTCGCCGCCGACAATAACCCAACCAGTGATCACCAGATTTTCGTTGGGTTTTTTGGTCGTGTGTTTGTTGGTAAGTTTTTTGGCCGGGGCTGTCAGCGCGTCTGTTATTATTTTTGGCCGGGAGCAATGGCCTTGGTTGGGGAAATGGTTTGGTAATGCCAATCAGGAAATCTCAGTAATTACCTCGACCGGCCGGAAAGAAAATGGCAGCGAGAATTATCCTGAAACCGTGAAAAAAATCGCCAAAAATGTCGTCGCGATCTATGTCCGACAGAATTCAGTAGGTCAAAACGCGGGAGTTTTGGAGCAATTGTATTTGCCGGGTGATCGGCGGGGCCTGGGCGTGCTTTTAACCGAAGACGGCTTGGGCGTTACGGTTAAGAGCGCCATTCCGGATTTAAAGAAAGAAGTAGCCGTGATAACTGATGATAAGACGGTTTATTTAACAAAGCAATTTATCAGTGACCCGGCTTCGGACCTAGTGCTTTTCCGCATAAGCGGCAAAGGCTTCCCGGTCATTGACTTTGCCGAGAGTCAAAATTTGATAATTCCGCAGACCGTTTTGGAGTTGAGCCGTCAGACCACCACCCAGACCATCAGCGCGGCCTTGCCCAACCTAATCGCCTTAAGCACGCGTCATGTGGTTGACCGAGAAAATTTGGTTGAAAGCACTGAAAAGTTTGTGAATTTCCACCAGACCAATTCTGACATACAGACTCCGGGTTTGCCGGTTTTTTCCCTTAACGGCAAATTAGTTGGACTGCACACCGGCGTGGACGGTGAAGTTATTCCTGTAGGGATTGTCGCCGGTGCCCTGGAAAGCTATAACAAGACCGGTGCTATAACCCGAAATTATTTTGGGGTTAAGTATTTGGATCTTAGTCTGGCCAAGGGCCTGCTTCTTAGCCCGGCTGAGGCCGGTGAAAACGGCGCCTTGCTCACGACGAATGATACGACCAATCGTCCGGCGGTTGACCCCAAAGGTCCGGCCGGCCGCGCAGGCTTGAAGGCCGGCGATGTGATTACCAAGATAAATGATGTGACTTTGAATGAAGGTTCAATACTGGCCGAGGTCATTCAAGCGCAGGCAAACCGGTCGACGGTTACCGTGCATTATGAGCGCAGCGGCAAAACCCAAAGCGTTCCGGTAACTTTGGAGACTGTCGGCAAATGATTAAGCGCAACTGGTTTTTGATTTTTATCGTAGCTTTTTTGGGTTTGGTCTTTTTGGCTAAACCTCAAAAAAGCGAAGCCAAGATTTTTGAAATCGTAATAAAAGATACTAATTCGCAGCTTAGCTTGCGGCGGGTAGAAGCAAATGACGCAAAACAGGCTTTGGAAACAACCATGCGCCAAACTGGGGTGAAAAGCGCTGAAATTAATGTTAAGTATCACCTAGCGCTTACGCCGAATGATCCTGATTTTAGCCAACAATGGGCTTTGAATGCGATTGGCGCCCCCATCGCCTGGGAAACCGATGTGGATACCAGTGATGTGCTGGTCGCGGTTTTGGATTCGGGCGTTGACATTAATAATCCGGATTTGGTCGAGAACATTTGGACAAATCCGAATGAACAAGTCGGGAACGGGATCGATGACGATAATAACGGGTATATCGACGATGTTCATGGCTGGAGTTTTGTTGAAAATACAAATGATCCGAGACCCCAAATCACAACCGGCGCAACTACGGCCGGTATTCACCACGGCACGGTCATTTCCGGAATTATCGGCGCGCGGGGCAACAACGGTCTGGCCGGCACGGGCTTGGCCTGGAATGCCAAAATATTGCCGGTCAGGGTTTTGGACAGCACAGGTTCGGGGAATACTCTTACTGTGGCCAAAGGTATTGAGTATGCCGTAAGTCTGGGCGCAAAAATAATCAATTTAAGCTTTGTGGGTTCAGGTTCAAGTCCGACTTTAGCCGCAGCAATTTCAGCGGCGCGGACTGCGGGGGTTATGGTAGTCGCGGCTGCCGGCAATGAAAATTTGAATCTCGATGTAAGTCCGCAATACCCAGTTTGCTATCCTGGTGTTTTTGGTGTTGCTTCAATCGGCCAGACTAATCAAAAGTCCAGTTTTTCAAATTACGGATCTTGTGTTGACATTTCCGCGCCCGGCGAAAATATTTACAGTACCTTGTTTTACGAATCTGGCCAGGGTTACAGCACCATCAGCAGCGAAGGCTGGTATGGTACATCGGTGGCCTCGCCCTTTGTGGCCGGCGCTGCGGCGCTATTGCGTTCAGTTTCACCAAGTTTTTCCGTCGAAGAAACGGAAAATCTTTTAAAGCAAAAAGCTTTCAATCTGTCAGCGGCAAATCCAGATTATATTAGTGGACTTGGCGCCGGTGCCCTAATGATTGATAAAATTTTAAACGATGTCTCATCGGCGCAAAATCTGCGGGCGAATGTCTTGGCCGTTCCGCTTTCTGGCGACACGCCCAGGGTGAGGGAATTAACGCGCGCCGGTTCAATCGTCAGACAATTTATAACCGGTTCAGCTAAAGTTCAGGTCGGGGTTAATTTAGCGACGGGTGATCTTGACGGTGACCAGTCCAGTGAAATCATCACGGCCTTCCAAACCAAAAGCGATCCGCGAGTCAGAATTTATAATCGTCAAGGCAGACAGACTGGATCATTTTTAGCTTATCCCGCCGCCTTTCGAGGCGGGGTGGCGATCGCTGTCGGCGATGTTAACGGCGATGGATTGGCGGAAATCGTAACCGGTACGCATCAAGGCACGGCGCACATTCGAATTTTTAATTCTTCCGGTCAAGTCTTGTCACAGTTTTTCGCTTTTTCAAAGACCTATAAAGGTGGCGTAAGGCTGGCAATCGGTGATCTTGACGGTGACGGCCAAAACGAAATCATTGTTTCTAAAGCCAACCAAGACCCAAGACTGGCCATATTTGATTGGCAAGGCAAGCAAAAAAAGGCTTTTCGCGCATTCCCTTTGAATGTAACTTCGGGTTTAAATGTCGCTGCAGGGGATGTTAATAGTGATGGTAAGGCAGAGATTATCGTTGGTCTGACTAAAGGCCAGCCGAAAGTAAGAATTTTCAATTCCGCTGGCCAAGTTTTGAAAGAATATTTTGCCTACGATAAATCCCAAACCGGGGGAGTACAAGTCGCAGTCGGACACATAAATACCGACGGGATTTTAGATGTCGTCACTGGCACCGGCCCTGGCGCGAAGCCAGAAATTCGGGCTTTTCAGAATTCCACCAGTATCCGGATTATGAAATTCAACGCTTACAGCGTAAACTCTCGAACTGGAGTCAATATCACGAGCATTCTATCCAGCTGATATGTGGAATCGAATTTTAAATCATCCACTCGCTCAACGACCGATCGCCCGGCAATTTTCGAAATTCGTCATAATCGGTTTTGTTAACACAGGATTAGATTGGGCAGTATTTTTCGCTTTGACTTCATGGGTGGATTGGTTCGAGCTTCATGTTATTGCGGCTAACATCATTTCATTCGGCTGTGGGTTTACCAGTAGCTTTATTTTTAACCGGAATTGGACTTTTCGGTCCAAAGATTCCGGGATTCAAAGGCAACTGGCGGTATTCCTAGGCATTAATTTGGTGGGTTTAGCCTTGAATTCGACTATTTTAGGCGTGGTTTATTACCTTACGCATTCTCGCCTTTTGGCCAAAACTTTGGCAGTTGGCATCACCCTCTTTTGGAATTTCTTAGCAGCCCGGAGATGGGCGTTTCAGAGACCTCAAACCAGTAGGGGTTTTTAAGTCTTTTGTTTTTGGAAGCGTCTTGCGAAAAATTGAAAAAAGTGTTAAAGTTTAGACGCCTTAAAGCCTGGGCGTTTTTTAAATCTTAAAGATGATTTCAATTGTTATCCCTGCCTATAATGAAGAAAAAATCATAGGCAAAACGCTAAAAGCATATCTTGATTTTTTTCCTGACTCAAATTTTGAATTTTTAGTAATTCCAAACGGGTGCCGGGACGGTACGGTCAAAGTGGTCAGTTCCTTTCAAAAATCACATCCGAACTTGAAAATTTTTGAAATTACCGAAGCGGTCGGGAAGGCGCAAGCCGTAAGAAAAGGCTTGGCTTTGGCCAAAGGTACGCTGGTGGCTTATCTAGATGCAGACTTTTCGACTCCACCGGAGGAATTCAAAAAACTTCTAGCGGCCTTGGGTTCGGCCGATGGGGTAATCGCCTCGCGTTGGGCGCCGGGGGCGGTAGTTGAGAACCGGACTTTTTTACGGACCCTGGCGAGTTTGGCGTTTGCAAAGCTGGTAAAAATTTTTTTCTGGCTACCCTTCCGTGATACCCAATGCGGCGCCAAGATTTTTACTCAGGATTTATTGCGGAAGATTTTGCCCTACGCAAAAGTCGACAACATCGCTTTTGATGTAGAGTTGCTGCTTTTGGCCCGGCTTGCCAAGGGTCGTATCGTTGAATGGCCGACGCATTGGATCGACCGCTCCGATTCCGTGATTATCGGCAGTCCTTTAAAACTTTTTAGAAATTCTTTAAAAATGTTTTTCACTTTAATAAATTTGCGAGTTAGATTTTTGTCATTATTTGCACCAAAAATATGACTTCCAAAAGACCGATTTTTGAATCCAACAATATTCTCGTCGCTGGCGGCGCGGGCTTTTTGGGTTCGCACCTTTGCGATGAATTGGCGAAAAACAATAAGGTTATTTGTGTTGATAATTTCAGCTCGGGTTCGATTGAAAACATCAATCACCTTTTACAAAAACCGAATTTTAAGTTCATAAAGCACGATTTGAGCGAACCCATTGATCTGGAAAAATTTCCTGAGCTTCGACCTTTTAAAGTGGCGTTTCAAGGCGTTCAGGAAATTTATAATTTCGCCTGCCCGACTTCACCTAAGGAATATACTAAGCTGCCGATCGAAACCTTGCTGGCAAATGCTTTTGCTTCCAAGCACCTTTTGGATTTAGCCGTGAAATACGAAGCAAAATATCTTTTTGCCTCATCTTCCGCCATTTATGGCGAACCAGTCGATTCCCAGCCTTTCCGTGAAGACTACTGGGGCTTTATTGATCCGATCGGCCCTCGGAGCTGTTATAACGAAGGCAAGAGGTTTGCCGAGAGCCTGACTGTAAATTATCGTCTGCATAATAAAGTCGACGCCAAAGTCGTTCGCATTTTTAATACTTATGGGCCTCGAATGCGCTTGACCGACGGCCGGTTGATTCCCGATTTAGTCAACAGCGCCCTAAAGGGCGAACCCTTGAAGATTTACGGCAAGGCCGATGTGGCGAGCACATTTTGCTATGTGGTGGATATGGTTGATGGACTTTTGAAAACCATGAAATCCAAAGAGGCCGGGCCAATTAATTTGGGTAGTCCTGATGCTGTTCCCCTGGCTGAAGTGGCGGAGAAAATTTTAGCTCTAACCCAAAGCACGAGTTCGATAGAGCATGTCGACGCGCATCCGTTTTCTCATCGCCAGGGCGTCCCTGACATTCGCTTGGCAAAAGAGGTTTTAGGTTGGTTCCCGACCATTCCTCTGGCTGACGGTTTGACGGAAACCATTGAAGCCATGAAAGCCAGTCGGGTGATTTCTTACCAGCCGGAAGAATAATAATTTGTCATTGCGAGTGAGCGAAGCTTTCATTAGAATGTCAAGCAAAAAAATTTATCATTTTGACTAAGGCCGTAAGGCCGCACGGAGAAAACTCGCTTGATAAAAAACCAGTTTCAGTCAAGATTCCTCCGCTCAAGCCGCCTTCGGTGTCTTTCGGTCGGTATGACAAGGTCAAATTAATTAAAAGTGGCGTTAAGATACAGGCATTAAAGATTGTTCGCGCCTGCCTGGGGTTGGTAATCTATCTTAATAAAATTCAACCTGTTAATTTTATGAAAATTTTAGTAACTGGAGGAGCGGGCTTCATTGGCAGCCATTTGGTTGACGCTTTAGTCGAAGATGCGGAAGAAGTCTTAATTGTTGACGATTTATCCAGCGGCAAAAAAGAATTTATTAATCCCAAAGCAAAATTTTTTGAAGGTGATATTCGATCAGCGGATACCCAGTCAGCAATAAAAGAATTTAAACCTGAAGCGGTTTTTCACCTGGCGGCCCAAAAAAGCGTTAGGGAATCCATCAGGAAACCGGCCTATGACGCTGAGATTAACATTATTGGCCTGCTTAAATTGCTGGAAACTTGCGTTGACCTGGGCGTCCAAAAATTCATCTTCGCCTCCACGGGCGGCGCGATGTACGGCGATAACGCAAATTTGCCAGCCTCGGAAACCGAACCTGAAAATCCGGAATCGCCGTATGGTTTGGCCAAATTCGCCTCGGAGAAATATCTTCAGCTGTTCAGCCGATTGAAAAAAAGCAAAACCATGATATTACGCTTGGCAAATGTTTACGGGCCTCGGCAAGACCCCTTTGGTGAAGCCGGCGTGGTGGCGATTTTCTGCCAGCGAGCCGTGGCTGGCGAAACATTGTTTGTTAATGGCGACGGTAAGCAGACGCGGGACTACTTGTTTGTGGCGGATGCGGTTAAGGCTTTTCTAAAAGCATTAAGCCTCGACGCCTCAGGCGTCTTTAATATCGGTACAGGCAAGGAGTTAAGCGTTTTAGACATTATTATGAATTTGAAAACGCAGCACGCCCCCGACTTAGTTTACGAGCATCGGGAACCCATGGCCGGCGAAATGTTGCGAAGCGTGCTAAATTGCGAAAAAGCTAGGCAGGAGTTAATGTGGACCGCGAGAGTGGATTTTGCCGAAGGCTTAACCAAGACTTTTCAATATTTTAAAAACAATCAGAATCTATGAAAAAAAGAAAAAAGGAAGTTGTTACCGTAGTTGGCTTGGGTTATGTCGGCCTGCCTTTGGCCGTCTTAGCCGCTGAAAGGGGGTACAGGGTTTTTGGCGTCGCCCGAAACAAAAGAAACATTAATATGCTGAACCGGGGCGTGAATACCTTAAAAGACGATCCCAGCCTGGATAAGGCTATTGCAAAAAAACTCATTAAGGCGACCACCAGCTACGAGCCCATTAGGAAATCCGATATCGTCATTGTCTGCGTACCCACGCCGATAGATGAATTTTACAACCCTGATCTTACGCCGGTTATTTCTGCCAGCAAGGGCATTGTAAGGAATTTAAAGAAAGGTCAACTGGTAATTATTGAATCGACTATCAATCCGGGCGTTTGTGAAGAAGTCGTTTTGCCGATTTTAGAATCGACCGGCAAAAAAGTCGGCAAGGATTTCGAATTAGCGCACTGTCCGGAAAGGATTGATCCAGGCAATGTTAAATGGAATGTCCGGAACATTCCGCGCTGCGTTGGTTCAGTTACCAAAAAAGGCGCGGTACGCGCGGCAAAATTTTATCGTTCCATCTTGTCGGCCGAGGTTAGGGTCATGAAATCGATTAAGGAAGCGGAAGCCACTAAAATTATTGAAAATACTTTTCGGGATATCAACATCGCTTATGTTAATGAGTTGGCCAAGTCATTCGATGTACTAGGCATTGATGTTTATGATGTCATTCAAGGCGCAGCCACAAAGCCGTTTGCCTTCATGCCGCATTATCCTTCGGTCGGAGTGGGCGGGCATTGCATTGCTGTGGATCCATATTATTTAATCGAAAGAGCCCGTAAAGCGGGTTTTGACCACAAGTTTTTAAAACTTGCGCGAGAGATCAACAACAGCATGCCAAGCTATACAGTTGAAAAACTGCAATCCGCTTTAAATGAGCTTGGCTTACCCATAAAAGGTACGAAAATTGGAATTCTAGGGCTTTCTTACAAAGCCAATGTGGGTGATATGCGAGAAAGCCCTTCCAGAAAAGTAATCGCGCTTTTAAAGGATTTGGGGGCGAAAATTGAGGTTTTTGATCCCTATTTTCCAGAATTTTCCACGACTAAGAGTTTACAAGTATGTCTGCAGAATTCCCAGGCAATAATTTTAGCCACCAACCATCGGGAATTCCTGAATCTAAACCCTAAAGAACTAAAAAAGCACAAGGTTAAAGTGGTGATCGACGGCAAAAACGCATGGAATAAAGAGGCGATTCAAAATCAAGGCATTGTTTATAAGGGCATTGGGCGGTAAAAATTTCGGCAGTTTTGACCACAAGTTTTAAAAGAATTAGAATTGTAATTGCATCCGGTCGGAGCCTAAATTTCTAAAGAATTAAACAGTATAAATTTAATTAATATGCCAGCAAAAAAATTAAAAAAGATATTAATTACCGGCGGCGCTGGTTTTATCGGCAGTCACTTGGCTGATCGCTTATTGAGTTTGGGTCATGAGGTGTATGCGCTCGACGATCTCTCCACAGGAAAATTTGAAAACATCATTCATCTTGAGAGCCACAAGTCTTTTCACTATGTTATTGATTCGGTTTTGAACAAAAACGTGGTCGGCAAGCTGGTGGATTTGTGCGATGAAATTTATCACCTTGCCGCGGCCGTGGGCGTCAGAACCATTATTGATAAACCCATGCAGTCTTTGCAAACTAATATAGTGGGTACGGAAAATCTCCTCGAAGCGGCGAATAAGAAGCACAAAAAGATCTTCATTACTTCAACCTCTGAGGTATATGGGAAAAACGGACAGCACCGAGCTTTTAAAGAAACTGACGATCGTTTGCAAGGGCCAACTTACATTTCCAGATGGGGTTACGCGGCCTCCAAGGCAATTGACGAATTTATGGCCTTTTCTTACTTCCGGGAAAGAAAAATGCCTGTTGTCATTGCCCGTCTGTTTAACATTATTGGGCCCAGACAGACCGGCTTGTACGGTATGGTGGTGCCTTCCTTCATTCGGAAAGCGTTGCGCAACCGGCCGATTACGATTTACGGCAGCGGCAAGCAATCCCGCTGTTTCTGTTATGTCGTTGACGCGGTTGAAGCGATGATTAAGCTAATGAATTCGACACGGGCTGTCGGGGAGCTTTTTAATATCGGTTCGGAAGAAGAAATAACCATAAAACAACTGGCTCATAAGGTAAAAACCATGACCAACAGCCAATCGAAAATTGCATACATCTCCTACGAAAAAGCCTATGAGTCGGGTTTTGAAGACATGATGCGCCGAAAGCCCGATCTGACGAAGATCAAGAAATATATTAACTGGCAGCCGAGAACCAATTTAGAGAAAACCTTGCAATACATAATCGACGATTTCAAGAATGCCAAATAAGGTCAGCGTAATTTTACCCGCCCACAATGAAAGCACTCGGATAGCCGAGGTAGTTAAAGAAGTCCTGACTTTGGTAGATGAAGTCGTGGTCGTTGACGATGGTTCTTCGGATGACACGGCGGCAAAAGCTAAAACCGCTGGCGCAATCGTGGCCAAGCACCGCGTGAATCTGGGCAAAGGCGCGGCGCTTCGAACGGGCGCGGAAGCCGCCTTACTTCGAGGGGCTGGGATTATCGTTTTAATGGATGCCGATGGTCAGCACCCGGCTTCGGAAATCCCAAATTTAATCAAAAGCATTCAAGAAGACAAAGCAGATATGACTTTTGCCTACCGTTCGCTTGACCGCTCAATGCCTTTTTATCGCCGCTTGGGCAATAATGTTCTAAACCAGACCACCCGGATACTTTTCGGCCTTTCATTAACCGACATTTGGTGCGGTTTCCGGGCTTTTCGCGCAGAGATTTACGAAAATATCAAATGGCAGAAGGTTAATTATTCCGCTGATGTTGAAATGGCTTTGCGTTTGGCGCAGCACAAATATCGCTATAACCAAATTCCCATCCCCACAATTTATCACGAAATCTACAAGGGCGTTTCCATCATTGATGGACTTAAATTACTTTTTTCACTACTAATCTGGAGAGTCACCCTATGATCACCATCCAACTAATCGGCATCCTCTTTACTATTTTTATTTTATATTTAACCTATTTACAATTCAAAAAAGGCACCCTTTCGGGCGTTATGTTTTCTTTCTGGGCCGTGCTTTGGATCGGCCTTCTCTTGGTTTCCATATTTCCCTCGGTCGTGAACGGTTTTTTGGCCGGTTTGGGCATAAATCGAGCCCTCGATCTTTTTGTCATTGTCGCGATTTTTTTAATTTTAGGTATTTCTTTTTACAATTATACCCAAGTTCGAAAACTGCATTTAAAAATCGAGAAATTAGTCAGGCACGAAGCTTTAAAGTCTATTGAAGAAAAAAACCAGCAGTGAGCGAGAAATTCTCTGTCATTTTTTTTGCCGGCTATTTTTTGCCGTATCGGGGCGGGTATGCCAACAGCATTTTTCAGCTTGCCAGGCAATTGCGGCAAAAAGGACATGTTGTATCGGTTTTGACGAACAATACCGAAAATTCGCCGGAGCAAGAAACTCGGGACGGTATTTTGATTTATCGCTTAGATTGTTGGCATATTTTGGGCAAGACCTACCCGATTCCCAAACCCACTTTTAAAAATTACAGAATTTTGCGTGCCGCTCTGCCGTCAAAGCCTTTTATAATAAGCACCCAAACCCGTTTTTTCGTCACTTCGATAATCGGATTGCTAGTTGCTTGGCTAAAAAAACAGCCCTTAATTCACACAGAGAGGGGATCCCAACATAGCGAGCACCGAAAAAAGGTAATTTATTTTATTGGCTTGCTCGTGGATCATATCTTCGGTTGGTTGTTAGTTAAACGAGCGAACTTAAATATCGGAGTTTCTACCGGCGCTTGCGCGTTTTTGCGGCATCTTGGTGCTTCAAGGGTTGAATTAATCCCAAACGGGGTAAATGAATTTTTTTTGCAGGCTGGGGATTCGAGGCCAGGCGTTAGAGCTTCCAGTGATACCATTTCGATAATCTTTTTCGGCCGGCTGATTTATGCCAAAGGCGTTCAGGATTTAATCAAGGTTTTTTATCGATTGTCCAGCAAAATTACCAAAGCAAAACTTTACATTCTTGGTAGCGGGAATTACCGTTCGCAATTGGAAACACTTGTCAATAAAAACACTCCTAATCGCGAAGTTGTTTTTACCGGCGAGCTAGATAGCGGAGGCATTATTGAGATTATGAAAAAAAGCGATATTTTTGTTAACCCATCATATTCTGAAGGACTCCCGACTTCAGTTCTGGAAGCCGGGGCGGCTGGCTTGGCGGTTATTGCCACAAATGTTGGCGGCACGGCAGACATTGTCAAATCCGAAGAAACGGGTTTTTTGTATGAACCGCATCATATTGACAAGCTGCAGGGATATCTAGAGGTTTATGCGACTGAACCGATTTTAAGGCAAAAACACGGTCAAGCGCTCAAGGCATTCATTATAAAGAATTTTTCTTGGGAAAAAGTCGCCCTGGCTTATTTGGAGCACTTTAGCAAAATCAATTCTTAAAAAATATGTGCGGGATTGTCGGAAAAATTTATTTTAATAGAAACCGGCAAGTTGATCGGGAAATTCTGCAAAAAATGACTGACGCGCTCAGGCACCGCGGCCCTGACGACGAAGGCCTGTATCTAAAAGGCAATGTCGGTTTGGGCTTTCGGCGTCTCTCGATAATCGATTTAAGCCCCGCCGGTCACCAACCCATGTCCAACGAAGACGGTTCAGTTTGGATAATTTTCAACGGCGAAATTTATAATTATTTGGCTTTAAAGCCTGAACTGCAGAAGCGCGGCCATGTTTTTAAATCAAATACCGACACCGAAACCGTGATTCACCTCTATGAGGAATATGGCGTCGAATGCCTTAAACATTTGCGCGGCATGTTTGCTTTTGCCATTTGGGATGAAAAAAAAGAGCAGCTTTTTTTAGCCCGGGACCGTGTCGGCAAAAAGCCTTTGAAGTACTTTGTTGGCAAAGATTTCCTGGTTTTCGGCTCAGAACTTAAAAGTTTTTTCCTGGATCCCGAAGTCCCAAAGGAGATAGATTATGAAGCCATCCATCATTACCTGACCTTTCAATATGTGCCCCACCCGCGCACCGGCTTTACCGGCATCCAAAAACTTAAGCCCGGGAGTTTTTTGACCTTGTCCCTAAAAAGTCAGCAACCAAAGATTGTTTGCCAAAGGTATTGGAAACTTGATTTCTCTAAAAAACTGCATTTAACCAGTGCCGAATGGCAAGTGGAAATTCTGAAAAAACTTGAGGAATCAGTAAAAATGCGGTTAATTTCAGATGTACCTTTAGGAGCTTTTCTTTCTGGGGGAGTGGATTCAAGTGCTGTAGTGGCCTTTATGGCAAGAAATTCATCTAAACCCGTAAAAACTTTTTCTATCGGTTTTAAAGAATCTAAGTTTAATGAACTTAAATATGCTAAGAAGCTGGTCCAAATGTACGGGTGTGATCATACTGAGTTTATAGTCGAACCTAAAGCCTTAGAGATTTTGCCGAAATTAGTATATCATTATGAAGAACCTTTCGCGGATTCTTCAGCCTTGCCGACTTATTATGTTGCTAAATTAACTAAAAAATTTGTAACTGTCGCTTTGAATGGCGATGGTGGTGATGAAAATTTTGCAGGCTACCCATGGTATAAGGTTCACAAATTTACCCAATATTACAGCCTAATTCCCAAGTTTGCCCAACAAGCCATTTTATATTCAACAAAATTATTTCATCGAATCATACGATCAAATTTTTCAGCCCGAGCCCTTAGATTTGCTAGCGGCGTCGGAGAGACTTCGCAAACCAGGTATCTAAGGTATCTCGCTTATTTCCATCCAGATGAAAATAAGCTTTTATTTAGGCAAAATTTTCTGGAAAGAATAAACCCCAATGATTTAATGGGTGTTTTAGCCAAATATTTTAATGAGGCAAAAAATTTTGATCCCATTGATCAGGCATTATATGTTGATATTAATTCTTACTTGCCAGACGATCTTTTGGTGAAGGTTGACATAGCGACAATGGCGAATTCATTAGAAGCCCGGTCGCCGTTTTTAGATCATAAATTTATGGAGTTTACTGCGAAAATTCCATCAAGACTAAAGATTCAACAAGGTGAAAAAAAATACTTATTAAAAAAAGCCTTAGTGGGCATCGTGCCACAAGAAAATCTTTATCGTCAGAAGATGGGTTTTACTGTTCCGATTTCAAGCTGGTTTAAAAATGAAATGAATTCTTATATAAAAGAAAGATTGTTAAGTAAAAATTCTTTTGTCAGTTTGTTGGCTAACATTGATTACGTTGAAAAATTAATCTTTGAACATACTCACAGCCAAATTAATAATGCCAACAAGCTTTGGGCATTATTAACGCTAGAATTATGGTATCAAACCTTTTTTAAAAAATAACCATGAAAATTGATTTATTCTCGACTCGGTTCGGCGGACCTTACGCCTGGGGGAAACAGCTGGCTCAAGTAGGCAACAAGAACTCTCGGTACGAAATCTCGTTGCACCATAAAGCTTGGCGACTGCTTTTAAGCCCCTTTTTTACTTTTGCGAACATCATCCATTCGGTTATTCCTATAACCTTTCATTTTTGGTCAAAGCCCTATCTTTTGACTATAAAAGGGGATTTTACCGGGGAAAACAATCTTTGGCAGAGCTGGTACCCCAAGGCCATTAAGCGGGCAGACCTAATTACGGTTCCCAGCCGTTTTTTGAAAGAAAGATTAAATTTAAAAACAGCTTTGGTCATACCTAATGCCATAAATTTCGCGGATTTTCCCATCCGAACCCCTGCGCCCACTGTTCGTGAGGAAATGACATTTTTAGCCGTTTCAAATTTTTGGTTTGAGGAAAAGGCTCAAGGTTTAGTCAAATTATTTGGGATTCTTAACCAACTTTATGCGAACCAAAGGAATTTTGAGCTCTTGGTGGTTGGTGACGGGAAATACCTGCCGAGCCTCAAGTCCCAGGCCAAAAATAATCGTTTCAAAACGACCTTCCTTGGCCAAAAAAATGCCCGGCCGTATTATTACCAAGCGGATGTTTTGGCGTATTATTCTCTGCATGATAATATGCCGAATGTGCTTTTAGAAGCCATGGCTGCGGGATTGCCAGTGCTTACAAACGCGGTCGGTGCGGTCAGCGAATTTATCGATGACGGGCAGAACGGTTTCGTGGCTGCCACTGAAGCTGAGTATTTGTTAAAATTAAA